>JAXDMN010000027.1:0-4378 GCA_034666045.1 Phycisphaerales bacterium
TTAGTTCCGCCGCGGCGCGGGCTTACAATCGCGGCGGATGGATGATCTTGCGACATTCGAGTGGCCGGAGAATCTGCTTCGTGCACATGCGGAGGCGTTTCGGTGGGCGATCCCGCGCGCGTTCGGCGGCGAAGCGCTGGAGCCGCTGGAATTGCATTTGCGCTATGAGCAGCTCGCGCGAAAGTCGCTGGCGCTGGCGTTGATCCTGACGCAGCGCGATTCCGCGGTCGGCATCATCGCGGCGGGCGGGAACCAGCGCCTGCTGGCAGAAATTCGCGACGGCGCGTTCGTCACCGTCGGCATCGCGCAGCTCACGACCAGCCGCCAGGACGGCGCGCCGGCGTTGTCGTGGCGCGATGGGCGCGTCGATGGAATCATCCCGTGGGCGACCGGCGCGGCGAAGGCGAAATATATCGTCGCAGGCGCGGCAGCCGACGAGGGCGGACAGGTTCTTTTCGCACTGCCGACCGATGCGCCGGGCGTGACGATCGAGCCGCCGCTGCCGCTGGTCGCGCTGCGCGAGACGTGGACGAGCCGCGTGAATTGCAAGAACGTCGCGATCGGCGGCGATCTGTTGCTGCTCGGACCGGCGCCGAACGTATTGTCGCTGCGCAAAAAATCCGTGCCGATTCCGCAGGCGTTTCTGGCGCTCGGTCACGCCCGCGGCGCGGTGGATTTGATCGGCGAGCACGATTCAGAGCGTGCAAGCAGCCTCGTCTCACGCTTCGGCGAACAGATCGAGCAACTTCACGCTCGCGTCGTCGCCGCGTGTGAGCCGGGCGGCGATCCGGCGCTCATCCCGCTGCTGCGCGGCGAGTGCAATGAGCTCGCCCTGCGCGTCACGCACGCGGCGGTCGCGCTCTACAAGGGAAACGCCCTGCTGGTGTCGCATCCCGCGCAGCGGCTGGCGCGGGAGGCGATGTTTCTGCTCGTGTGGTCGTGTCCGGATCCGGTGATCGATTGCACGGTGGACTTGCTTGCGGAGGGGTGACATCGCACACGCGAAAGCCGGGGGATTGGAATCCCCGGCTTTGGATTCACGCCCGACGATATTTCGCCGGCGGTACCGCCCGTCACGCCCGCCCCGTTTTGCTCCGCCGACGACCCGTGACTCATGGGCGATGCGAATCGTGCGGCGGCCGCACTGTAATTGCGCGTTTTTATTCCCGGCCCGGCCGGACGTTACGCCCGTTTTTCGGCCGGTTTTGCGAAAAATAAGGACTTACGGCCGGCTACGCGGTCACCGCAATCCCGTCGAACGCGGCGCGAATCTGCTTCCGCTCCGGCTCCGTCAACGTGAACTTCATCGCCCCCGCATTGTGCGTCGCCTGCTCCGCATTTCGCGCGCCGACCAGCGCGGCAGTGATGCCCGGCTCATGGATCGTCCAGTTGATCGCGAGCTGCGCAAAGCTCGCCTTGTGCTTGTCGGCGATCGGCTTGATCGTCGCCAGCGCATCCAAAACTTTCTGCCGCATCTCCGGCGTAAAGAATTTGTGCTCCGCGCGATGATCGCCATCCGGAAATTTTCGCTCCGGCGGCACCTTGCCGGTGAGCAGCCCGCGCTCGAGCGGCGAATAGACGATCACGCCAATCTTGTGCTCACGGCAGTATGGCAGGATTTCTTTTTCGATCTTGCGCTGCATCAAACTGTACGGCGGCTGGTTCGACGCGATTTTCGTTACTTTCTCGGCGTTGCGAAGCCATTCGACGTCGTAATTGCTCACGCCGATCGCGCGGATCTTCCCCTGCTCCTTCAGCTTGACCATCGCGCGCATCGAATCCTCGACCGGCGTAGACACGTCGGGCCAATGGATCTGGTAGAGATCGATGTGGTCGGTCTGCAATCGCTTCAGGCTCTGCTCGCACTCGTAGACGATGCTCGCGGGGCGGGCGTTTTTGCGGATGACGACGTCGTTGCCTTCGTTGTCCTTCTGCGGCCAGGGGTCCGAGCCTTGATCGCCCTCGGCGAGTGAATCCCAGCGCATGCCGCACTTGGTGGCGAGCTGCACCTTGTCGCGCTTGCCGCGGATCCCCTTGGCGACGATCTGCTCTGAGAATCCCATGCCGTAGATGGCGGCGGTGTCGATGGTGGTGACGCCGTTGTCGATCGACGCGCGGATCGCTTCGATCGAATCCGCCTGGTCCTGCCCGCCCCACATCCAACCGCCGATCGCCCAGGCGCCGAAGATGATCGGTGAAATTTTCAGGTCGCTGGTTCCGAGTTGCCGCATCTGCATGAGAAAAATGCTCCTTCCACGGGTGTCGTGCAGGCCATGGTAGGCACGTCAATGCGGAATCATCCACCGCAGCGGTCCCGCCTGCAGCCAAACGAGCACGCCGACCAGCGTCGCCAGCGCGATGCTGTGGAAGAAGACGTAGCGAAGAATTTCCCCCTCCTTGTTGTGCTGATTGGTCGCAACCGCGGCGACGACGATGCTCTGTGCGTCGATCATCTTGCCCATCACGCCGCCGGAGCTGTTCGCGGCGGCGGTGAGGATCGGCGAGATGCCGAGCCGCTCGGCGGTAATTTTTTGCAGGTTGCCGAACAGCACATTCGACGACGTGTCGCTGCCGGTCAGCGCGACGCCGAGCCAGCCGAGCAGCGGCGAGAAGAACGGAAAGAGCATGCCGGTGCTCGCGAGCGCGAGGCCCATCGTCGCATCAATGCCGGCATAGCGCGTGGTGTATCCGAGCGCGAGCATCGCCGCGATCGTCAGCAGCGACCAGCGCACGCGCCAGACGGAGCGCGTGAACAGCCGCGCGAGTTGCGTCGGCGGCACGCGCAGGATCAGGCCGGAGAGGATGCCGGAGACGAGCAGCGCCGTGCCGGTCGCCGAAAGCCAGTTGAATTTGAAAACCGCCGGCTCCGGCTCACGCGCTTTCGCGACGGGCGGGACGCGCTCGACCGCCAGGTGAAGCGACGGCACGTTCACCGGCACCATCGCGCGGTCGAGCGTCTTCTTCACCGGCGGCAGCGCCCAGACGAACACGACGAGCGAGAGAATCACCCAAGGCGACCACGCGACGATCGCCTGCCCGCGCGTCACCGCCATCGGCGGCGGCGCGGGCTCCTCATCTTTGAACCGCCAGACGGTTTTTGGCTGCCAGACTTTCAGCAGCAGCACGAGCGCGATGATCGCCGCCGCCCCGCCGGCGATGTCGACGACCCACGGGCCGTGGAAATTGCTCACGAAGAACTGGATGCTTCCGAAGACCAGCCCGGTCACCGCGCACGCCGGCCAGACTTCCAGCATGCTGCGCCATCCCGCCATCGCCCACACGAGCCAGAACGGAACGATCACCGAGAAGAACGGAAGCTGCCGCCCCGCCATCGCGCTGAGCTGATGCAGATCGAGCCCGGTCACTTGTGACAGCGTGATGATCGGGATCCCCAGCGATCCGAAGGCGACGGGCGCCGTATTGCCGATCAGCGCCAATCCCGCCGCCGGCAGCGGCTTGAACCCGAGCCCGATCAGCATCGCCGCCGAGATCGCGACCGGCGTGCCGAACCCGGCCGCCCCTTCGATGAACGCGCCGAAGCTGAACGCGATCAACAGGACCTGGATGCGCCGATCATCCGCGAGGCCCGCGATCGTCTGCTTCACGATCTCGAACTGGCCGGTGTGGACGGTGATGTCGTAAACAAAAATCGCGCACAGCACGATCCAGCCGATCGGAAAAAGCCCGAACGCGGCGCCGTACAACGCGGACATCGTCGCGAGCTTCGCCGGCATGCCGTAGATGAACATGGCAATGAGGATCGCCGCGGCCAATCCCGCCAGTGCCGCCATGTGTGCGCGCATGTGGAATCCCGCGAGCAGCCCGAGCAGCACGACGACCGGCACCGCGGCGACGAGCGCCGAGAGCAGAAGATTGTCCGCGACCGGCGTGTAAACCTGGCTCCAACTCATGCCCCGCATGATGCCGCACCGGCGGCGAATGACGAAAGGGATGCATCGTGAGCGACAGCCGCCCGCGCCGCGCCGGCCGGGTTCCTGTGCTAAGTTGGAGAACATGCGAGCGTTCGTTTCCCGCGCGGGGCAGAAACTGGATCGTGCCCTGGCTCATTTTCAGCTCGACGTGACCGGCCGGACGTGCGCGGACCTGGGCTCGAACACCGGCGGATTCGTGGACGTGCTGCTCCAGCGCGGCGCGGCGAAGGTGTATGCGATCGACACCGGATACGGCGCGCTTGATTGGAAATTGCGGAAGGACCCGCGCGTCGTTGTGATGGAGCGGACAAACGCGATGCACGTCACGCTGCCGGAGAAGGTCGACGTCGTCACGATCGACGTGGCGTGGACGAAACAAAAGCACATCCTGCCACCCGCGCGGGCGCTGCTCGCGGAAGGTGGATTCTGCGTGACACTGATCAAAC
>JAXDMN010000028.1:0-18330 GCA_034666045.1 Phycisphaerales bacterium
AATTGAAATCGCCGTTGTTCCAGCCGCCCGCGTTCGCGACGCCGATGTTGAAGTCGATCGCGCTGTAATCGTCCCCCGAAATCATCCCGTCCAAATTCGCGTCGCCGCCGTACGTGTACATCACCAGCACGTCGCCGCTGGCGATCGTGGTTCCGCCGAAGGTGCCGCCGACGTAGCCGACATCGTCGGCGAGTGCGACGCCCAGTGCGGTGAGCCCGCTCGCCGCGTCCGGCATGTTCGTGTTCACGCCGGGTCCGTTCCACGCGCCGCCCGCGCTGCCGGATTGAATCAGACCGGAGACGCCGCTGTACGTCGCGCCATCCGACGTGCCGAGCGTTCCGCCGCGCACGATCAGCTTCGCCTGGTCGCTCATCTGCACGACCCCGCCGTTGATGACCGAGAAACCCGCGCCGAGCGAAACCGCGCCGCTGTTCACGTTCACGCGACCGCCGTCGACCGCGAGGCTGCCGATATGAACCTTGTTGCTTGCGATGTTCACAACGCCGGTCGGTTTGACGACGGCGGCGGTGGCATCGGCGCTCGTCCATTCGGCGCCATTGACAATGTTCAGCGCCGCAGCGCCGCCGGCGGCGGCGCCGATGGTGCTCGCCAGCGCCGACGCCGACGTGATCAGCCGACCGGAGCCGTCGATGGTCACTATGCCCGCGGTTCCGTCGGAGCCGATGCGGAACGTGCGATATTGCCCGCGCCCGCCGCCTGAGAACAACGCCGTCGTCCCGCCGTTGAACGCGACGTCGCGCGCGCTGAACTGCGCGCCCACGCCGCTGACGGAAATCGTGTTCCCGGACAGCCCGAGCAAATCCAGCGGCGCGATCACGGCCCCCGAAGTGACCGACATACTTCGCCCGTTCGCCCACGTGGTCAGTCCCTGGAGCGTGCTGTTGGCGACGGAGACGTTCCCCAGGACGTTGAGCGTGCCGCCGTTCGCATTGAGGTTGCCGCCGTTGCTGAGCGTCGTCGTGCCCGTGCCGGTCGTGAGCGCCGCTGAGCTGTTGACGATGAGAACCGCGCCCTGAACGACGCTGAGCGTGCTCGCGCTGCTCTGCACGAGCGTCGATCCCGCGCCGGTCACCGTCAGCACCGCCGCACTGCCGCTCGCGCCGCCGATGGAAATATTCGCCGCCGTCACGTCCGCGTCCGACTCGATGCTCGCCGTCACATTCGACGGCAGCGACAGCGTGCCGGCGAACGAACCGTCCGCGCCGTTCTTGAACGCAAGCGTCGCGTACGAGCCGGTCCCGCCGAACGTGCCCGCGCCGGTGTCGAGCACCGCGCCCGCACCGTCGAGGGTGACGACCGCCGGGACGCCGTTCGGCCCGCCGACCGTGAGCGACGGAGACAACAGCAGTCCGCCCGCGCCGACGCTCACTGACACGCGCTCGCCGACCGTGAGCGCGCCGCTCGTGACCAACTTCGAATTCGTCCCGCTGATCGGCACGTTGATCGTGAACGGGGAGCCGGGCGCCGACAGGTTCATCGCCCCGTCCCAGTCGATCAGGCCGCCCGCGGTCACGGAATAGCCTTTGAATCCGTCCGGCCAGTTGAGGATGCCGGTCGTGTCGCTTCGCCGAAAGATCCCGCCGCCGACGTTGATCGCGCCGCGCGCATTCAGCGTCCCGCCGGTGAAATCGAGCGTCGCATTGGTGTTGACGGACAAAGTGTACCCGGCCTGCGCGGTGGTGACGACGCCGCCGTCATTGATCGTGAACAGGATCGGCGCCGCGCCGCCGCCGAGGGTGAAGAAGCCGTTGCTCTGGGTCAGCGTCGATCCGGGGCCGGTGACGGTGAGCGAGTTCGATTGCAGCGCGTGCCCGCCGAACGTTGCGAGCTGCACATACCCGGCCGTCCCGCCGAACGACAAATCCGCGCCGCTCGCGACGGTGATATGCGCGCCGCTGAAGCGGCTGGTGCTGTTCTGCGTGAACAACCCGCCAAGCGACGCGGTCGCGTTGTTGGCGAGGATCAACTCGCCGACGGCGGTGGAATTGCCGACAAACGTGCTGTTCGTCGTCGCCACCGACGAACCCGCGCCGTCTAAAATAAGCGAGCCGACCGCGCCGTTCGTCGGCCCGGCGACCGTGCCGATGCTCAAGCCGCCGACGACGCTGGTGATGTCATTGCCGCCGGTGATGAGCATCGACCCGCCGCCCTTGACGAGCAGTTGGTTGCTGATCGACATCGCCAGCGTTCCGCCGCCGGCGCCGGTCGGCGCGGCCAGCGTGAGCGAGCCGGGATTGATCGTCGTCAGACCGGTCGTGAGCGTACGCGCGACGCCGTCGGTGGCGAACGAAACGCTCCCGCCGCCGCCGATCGTCGTCGCGGCGGTCGAGACGTTATTGGTAAAGACCGTCGTGTACGCGTTGGCGAGATTGAACTGCGCGTCATCGCCGCCCGCGGGGACCGGGCCGGCGCCGCTGTTCCAGTTGCCGATATCGTTAAAATTCCCGCCCGCGGGGCTGGTCCATTGAATGGCGACCGCCCGCGCGTCGGTTGGAATTAACGCGCACGCCGTCGCAGTCGCGGCGACGGCGGTGATAAGCCGGCGGCGCCGAATTTCCCGTTTGTTTTTCATCGCTCACCTCGTCGCCTGGAGCTCGAACCTATGTTGGATAGGTCACCCGCGCACCATAAACGCGCGACGCCGCCGGGCCGGTGACCTGTTCGTGCCGATGCGGCGCGGCGGCATCGTACAGCAGATTTCCCGCCCGATTTCAAGGACTTTTCGCCTATAAAGAGCGGCGTGCAAATCGCCCAGCCTGCGCAAACGACGCGATCGGTCCTTTTTGTCCTTCTCCTGCTGTGCGCCGCCGCCGCGCCGACCGCGCGGGCGCGCGGCGCGGATCGGCCGCCGAACGTGCTGGTCATTCTGAGCGACGATCTCGGCTACGCCGACCTCGGATGCTACGGCGCTCCGCAGATCAAGACGCCGCGGCTCGATCGACTTGCCGGCGAGGGGATGCGCTTCACCGATTTTTACGCCGCCGCGAATGTTTGCACCCCGTCGCGCGCCGCGCTGCTGACGGGTTGTTATCCGCAGCGCGTCAGCCTGGGCGAAGTGAAACGCGCCGGCGACGCGAATTCATCACGCGTGCTCTACTCAAACTCGCCGTACGGATTGAACCCGGACGAGATCACGCTCGCTGAGATCATGAAATCGCGCGGCTACGCGACCGGCATGGTCGGCAAGTGGCACCTCGGCGACGCGAAAGAATTTCTCCCGACGCGGCAGGGATTCGATTCGTATTTCGGCATCCCGTACAGCAACGACATGACGCCGCTGGTCTTCATCCGCGGCGAAGAAGTCGTCGAGCGCGATCCGCCGCAGGCGAGCATCGCCGATCGTTACACCGAGGAATCGATCGCCTTCATCAAGAAGAATCGCGACAAGCCGTTCTTCCTCTACCTCGCGCACAACGCCCCGCACACGCCGATCGACGTGCCGCCGGCCTGGCGCGGAAAATCCGCGGGCGGCCTGTATGGCGACGTCGTCGAGCACCTCGACCACAACATCGGCCGCGTCCTCGACACCCTCGCCGACGAAAAACTCGCCGAGAACACGCTCGTCATCTTCACCAGCGACAACGGCCCCTGGCACATCCGCGGCGAGCAAGGCGGCAACGCCACGCCGCTCCGCGCCGGCAAAGGCACGACATATGAAGGCGGCATGCGCGTCCCGTGCATCGTGCGCTGGCCAGCCAAAATCCCCGCCGCTTCCGTCTGTCGCGAGCTCGCGACGCAAATGGACCTCTATCCGTCGCTTGCCGCCATCGCGGAAGCAAAGCTTCCGACCGATCGCATCATCGACGGGAAAGAGATCACCGACCTGCTCTTCGCGAAACCCGGCGCCAAGTCACCCCACGACGCCTTCTTCTACTATTCCGGCAATCGCCTGAGCGCCGTCCGCGCCGGCGAATGGAAACTGAAGCTCCGCACGACGCTCCAGGAAGAAACCGAGTACGGCAAGATCGACAACCCACAAACGCCGATCGAGCCGAAGCTCTACAACCTGCTCGTTGATCCGGGCGAGCAGAAATCGGTCTTGAAGGACCATCCCGAAATTGTCGCCCGGCTCAACGACCTGGCCGCGCGAGCGCGCGAAGATCTCGGCGATGCGCGGATGGGCGTGGTCGGAAAAAATGTCCGCCCGGTCGGGGAGCGGTAGCGATCCGGGCATCCGTTGTTAACCAACGCGGCGGCGACGCGTGCGGCGCCGGGGCGAGCAGATCTCGCTCGGCGGGCGGGACGCGGGCGGTGCTCAAAACACTGCGGCGACCTGAAATCGGCGCTCGGCGGACGTCTAAACGAGTGTTAAACAGAAAGTTAAACGGTTAGGCGGAGCGTTCGTAAGTCCTTATTTTTCGCGCGAGCGCGCAAAAATGCAGGCCCAACTCCTGGCCGGGCCTGCAATAAAAATCGTCGCATTAGAGACCGGCCGCCGCACGTTTCGACCCTTGGATGAGTCGCAAGTCATCGGCGATGCAAAACGCGGCCAACCGTACTGCTCCATCCGCAATCTCACGCCAGCTTTTTCTCGCCGAAGAGTTTTCCGGTCGCCGAGGCGCCGCTCGCGAGCGTCACGCTGTGATACCCGCTCGTCGGTGTCGTGCGCGTCCAGCCGGTTTGCTGGACGATGCGGAGCTTGTACGTGCCGGCGAGGAGCTGCTTGAAGCTCCAGTTGCCGGACGCGTCGCTAAGCACATTGCTCTCGCCGATGTCGTAGACGCCGTCGTTGTCCTTGTCGACGAAGATGCGCCAGCCGGCCAAACCACCTTCGCCGGCGCTCTTGAGGTGGTCGCCATTGAGGTCGTTGAAGACGTTGCCGCTGATGAGGATCTTCTGCGTGTTGCCGAAGTTTTTTCCCGTCGCGCTGCCGCCGGAAGGGAGGGTCAGGTCGTACCAGCTCGCGGCGGTGGTCTTGCGCCAGCCGGCTTGCAGCACTTCGCGGATGCGATAGCTGCCGGCGCGAAGGGCGGTGAACTTGTAGTTGCCGGATGCGTCGGTCGTCGCGGTTTTCTCGCCGGTGTCGAGCAGGCCGTTCTTGTTCGCGTCGATGAAGACTTTCCAGCCGGCGAGTCCGCCTTCACCCGCGTCTTTCACTGCGTCGGCGTCGAGATCGTTCCAGAGCGTGCCGCTGATGAGAACGTTCTTCGTGTTGCCGAAATTCTTGCCGCTCGCGCTTCCGCCGGCGGCGAGGGTGACGTCGTGATAGCCGCTGCTCGGCGTCGAGATGCGCCAGCCGCTGGTGAGAATATCCTCGCGCACGCGATAGCTGCCGGCCGGGAGCGGATTGAACTTGTAGTTGCCGGCGGCGTCGGTCATCGCCCGTCGTTCGCCGGTGTCGAACTTGCCGTTCTTGTTGGCGTCGAGATAGAGCCACCATTCGCTGAGCGGGCCTTCGCCGGCGTCCTTGATGCCGTCGCCGTCCTTGTCTTCGAAGAGGTTGCCGGTGATCTGGACGCTTTGCGACTGGCCGAAATCGGCGACGGTGACGTCCTGCCCGGCGACGAGGTTGTAGTCGTACCACGCGGCGGTCGGCTTGGTGCGACGCCAGGTCGCCTGCTGCACGACGCGTACCCGATAGCTGCCCGGGGCGAGATCGGCGAACTTGTAGTTGCCGGCCGCGTCGCTCGTCGCGGTCTTTTCGCCGGGATCAAGCACGCCGTCCTTGTCGGCGTCGATGAAGACCTTCCAATTGGCCAGGCCTGCTTCAGCGGCGTCGCGGAAACCGTCGGCGTCGACATCATTGAAAATTTTTCCGGCGACCGATGCGTTGATCGGCGCGGGCGCGTTGTCGCCGAGCAGTTGCGCGGCGATCCATTCGTTGGCGAAGGTGGCCTGATTCTCCCAGAAACCGCCGAGGACATATTCGCCGCTCGGTCGGCGGACGACGCCGTGGATCTCGGCGTTGGGCAGGGCGAACTTCGTCAGCAGCTTGCCGTTGTCGCCGAACGTCGTGTCGAGATTGCCGTTGGAATTGTAGCGCACGATCGACGCGCTGCCGGAGAGGCGGCTTGCGGTGCTGTAGCTGCGGCCGACGGCGAGAATTTTTCCGCCATCGACGATTTGCAGGTCCATGATGCGATCGTCCATCGACAGATTCGTCACCTGCCAGCCGTCGCCGCTGAAGGATGTGTCCGGGACGCCGGCGTCGCTGATGCGGAGGAGGGCGAAGTCGTACGCCTGTCCGCCGGCGAATTTAGTTCCGCCGAGGAGGATCTTTCCGTCCGCCTGGACGGCGATCGATTCCGCGGTTCCGTGCGCGGCGTCGAGCACCGGGAAGAGCGCCATCCCGTCGCCGCCGCCGAATTCTTCGTCGAGATTTCCGTCGCTGTCCCAGCGCACGGCGGCGAAGAGGATCTTGGCGCTGTCGTCGGGATAAATCTCCAGCGCATCGCCGATGACGATGATGTCGCCGTCCGGCGCGACCGCGACGTCGTTGGGATAAATCGATGAACCGGTCGGGCTGGCGAGGACCTTGCCGTCGCCGCCGCCGAAAGTTGAATCGAGCTGGCCGTCCGTATTCAGCCGGGCGGCGACGAAGTTCGTGTGCGACGCGCCGCCGGCGACGATGATCTTTCCGTCCGGCTGGAGCGCGAGGCGCGGCCAATGGTTGGTTTTCCCGGCGACGAAATTATCGAGCAAGACGCGGCCGCTGGTGCCGAAGCCGGTGTCGGGCGTGCCGTTGGCGTTGTAGCGCCAGATCACGAAGCGCGCGGGCTCGTTGGTGATGATGGAGGGGTTGAGGTCCATCGCGGCGACGAGGATCTTGTCGTCCGGCTGCACGACCATGGAGAAGAAGCGGTTGTCGCGCGAGGCGACGTCGCCGATGACGATGCCGGTGTTGTTGTTGAAGGTGTAGTCGGTCGTGCCGTTGACGTTGAAGCGCACAAGGGCTACGTCTTCGCGCGTGGTCGAGTTGTAGCGCGTGCCGCCGACGATGACCCGGCCGTTGGACTGCATGACGATGCCGTTGCCGTACAGATGCCCGCCCGGCACTGGCTGCACGGCGAGCCCGTCGCCGTCGCCGAAGGCGGGATCCAGATCCGCCGCGTTGAGCATGCGTCGCGGCTCGAGCGGCTCGATTGGTGGGCGCGACAACGCCCTGGTCGTGTTGCGGTTCATCGCTTCCTCCACTCGCGACAAAACATGCGGGAAATCCCCCGGCAGGGCACTAATCTACCATTATCGTGTTCTGTTTCTTGCGGCAATATCAATTTCCATTTTTACCTGCCGCCCCGGGACAAATCTCGCGCAGGTACTGAAATGAGTAGATCCCGGTGTCGTGCTGATCCGACCAGGTGATCTTCATCGCGTAATTCCCGACGAGCTGCGCATCGACGACCGTGGGGTTGCCCACAAAATTTTCCGGGAGCACGTTCAAGGAGGACTTCGGTCGCGTCACCGCCGCGGCGCGCTGGTCCTTGCATGCGGCGCAGGGGCACATCTTTCGCAGCAGCGTCAATGGGTAGGTGCAGACGACGCCGTCCTGCCAGGCGATTTCGAGTTTCTCGTCGCGCTTCAGGTCCATTCGCACGGGCGTGGTCTGCTCGGGGGTCATTCGTCTCCGCGTCAAGTATACTCCGCGGCCATGTCGGATCGACCGCTGTATGCGCCGTGGCGGATGGATTACATCCGATCGCTGGATAAACCCGACGCGGGCAAATGTTTTCTCTGCGAAGCCGCCGCCGCCGCGAGCGACCGTGAAAAGGCGGACCGCCTGGTGCTGTGGACCACGCCGCAGAGCGTCGTGCTCATCAATCGCTACCCGTACACGAACGGGCATCTGCTGATCGCGCCGCGCGCGCACGTGCCGGACCTGGAGCTGCTGGCGGACGAGGCGGCGATCGATCTTCCGCGGCAGACGGCGCGGGCGATCAAACTGTTGAAGCTTGCGCTCTCGCCGCAGGGATTCAACATCGGGATCAACCTCGGGCGCTGCGCCGGGGCGGGCGTGCCGGGGCATGTTCACCAGCACATCGTGCCGCGCTGGGCGGGCGATACGAATTTCATGAGCGTGGTCGGCGAAGTCCGCGTCGTCCCGCAGGCGATGAGCCAGCTTCACGCGGAACTGATGCGTTTCGTGCCGCAAGTGTGACCCGCGCCCCGCGGCGGGTTTCGCCTTGCAGCGGCGTTGCCGCTAGAATCGACTCGATATGGATGACCAGGTGCAGCAAAAACTCGTGCCGGGCGCGCGGGTGAAGATCACGCAGCAGATTCCCGCGCGGCATTACGCGTGGTCGTCGGACGTGCGCGGCACGGTCGTCGATTTTCAGCAGAAGCAGACCGGCAGTTGGTTCGCGCACTCGAAGAACGACAAGCTATGGCTCGACCGCCTGGTCATCCGCAAGGACGACGGCGAAATCACGTCACTGATCCTGGATGACTACAGCCGCGTGGAAGTCGAGCCGCCGGCGAAAGAGGATGACAAGGTGACAAGGTGACAAGGCCACACGGTGAGGAATGAGGGCGCGCGTCGAGTGCGCCTTTGCGTTTTTCACCTTGTCACCTTGTCGCCTTGTCACCTTGTCGCGCATTTCATGGATGCCGCCATTTTTGGGCTGATCGTCGCGGACCTGATCGCCTCGCCGATGAACCTGCGCGAGCCGCCGCCGCCGGGCGGGTTGCAGATCATAAAAACCATCGAGTTGACGACCGGCGGGAACGTCTGCAACACGGGCGTCGCGATGGCGAAGCTGGGGATGAAGGTGGCGGCCGCGGGCGTCGTCGGTCAGGACGTGCTCGGCGCGGCGGTGGTCGATCGACTCAAGCAAACGGGATTGGACGTCGCTTGCGTCTTCGCGGATGCCCGCGCGCAAACCAGCGCGACGGTCGTCGCCGTCGAGCCGGGCGGCGAGCGCTGTTTCTTTCACACGCCCGGGGCGACGGCGCTGCTCGACGCGAACGCGTTCCGCAGATGCATTGCGATGTTCGCGAAATGCGCGTACGTGCAAGTCGGATATTTCGGGCTGCTTCCCGCGCTGACGGGCGATCTCCCGGCCGTCCTGCGCGAGCTGAAGGAGAAATCGCCGCAGACGAAGATCGCGCTCGACACGGTGAATCCGCCGGCGTCGCGGTCATTGCTCGATCCGATCCTTCCGCATCTCGATCTGTTCTGCCCGAGCCGGACCGAAGCGCAGGCACTGACGGGGGAATCGGATCCGAAGCGGATGGTGGCGGCGTTTCGATCGAGCGGGGCGAGGCCGCAGGCGCTAGTCGCGATCAAGCTGGATGCGGAGGGGTGTTATCTGGATGACGGGACGGCGCCCGTCTTCTGTCCCGCGTACAAGATCGACTGCGTCGACACGACGGGCGCCGGCGACACGTGGTTCGGCGGACTGCTCGTCGCGCTGCGAAAGAAGATGCCGCTGGAGCAGGCGGGAAAGTTCGCCAATCGCGTGGCCGCCGATTGCTGCACGGCATTGGGCGCGTCGGCGGGAATTCGCTCATTCGCCGACACGATCGCGCGCGTCTGACGCGGCCAATCGTTCTTTACGCGGTATGATGCCCGCCCGGTCTTTCACTCGAGGGAACATGCTGCGATTCACCCGTCTCGTCCTGCTGCTGTCACTGGTCCTCGCGCACGCCGGCTGCTCCAACACTGCCGCCGCTGCCGATGCGCAGGAGAAACACTGGTACAAGGGAAATCTGCACACGCATTCGCTCTGGAGCGACGGGAACGATTTCCCGGAGATGATCGCGTCGTGGTACCGCGACAACGGCTACCACTTCCTCGCGCTCTCCGATCACAACATCCTCAGCGAAGGCGAGCGCTGGCTCACGCTCGCGGAAAGCAAGCGGCAGAATCTCGACGTCGCAGTGAAAAAATATCGCGAGCGATTCCCCGACGTCATCGAAAGCCGCGACACGCAGGGCAAGGGCGAGGAGATCCGACTTCAGCCGCTCGAGCGCGTGCGAAAGCTCATCGAGAAGCCGGGGCAGTTCATCATGATCCAGTCGGAGGAGATCTCCGACAAGTTCCCCGTCACGGAAGATGGCAAGACGCGAAACCTTCCCGTGCACATGAACGCGACGAACATCGCCGAGGTCGTGCAGGCGCAGGGCGGCACGAGCGTGCGCGATGTCATCCGCCGCAATTTCCAGGCGGTCGAAGCGCAGGCGAAGCGGCTCAATCGGCCGATCGTCACGCACCTGAACCATCCGAATTTTCAATGGGGCGTGACCGCGGAGGACCTCGCCCACGTCGTCGAGGAAAAATATTTCGAGATCTACAACGGCCACCCCGGCACCAACACGCGCGGCGACGCGACGCACGCGAGCCTGGAAAAGCTCTGGGACATCGTCAACACGATCCGCCTCGCCCAGCTCAACGCCGAGCCGCCGTTCGGTCTCGGGACCGACGATTCGCATCATTATCACACGCCCGGCATGAACCGCTCCACGCCCGGGCGCGGGTGGATCATGCTCCGCGCGAAGGACCTGTCGATCGACAGCGTCATGGACGGATTGAAGCGCGGCGATTTCTATGCGTCGAGCGGCGTGATGCTGAAGGACGTGAAGTTCGACCTGGCGACGCGCACGATCACGATCGAGATCGAGCCGGACGGCGACGCGGTGTTCACGACGAATTTCGTCGGCACGCCGAAGAATTTTTCGGAAGGCGGCCAGACGCCGCTCGATTCGGACGCGGTCGGAAAAACTTTCGCCAGCGCGACCGGCACGACCGCGATGTACAAGCTGACCGGCGACGAGCTTTACGTCCGCGCGATCGTCAACAGCAACAAGCCGCCCAAGGTGCCGTCATACGAAAACCAGAACGCCCAGGCATGGACGCAGCCGGTGGGATGGAAGCGGTAAGAGCCCGCAAACGGCTTCGCTTGCCCGCGGTGCCGGGCTGACTACAGTATTCCGTTCGATGTCGACCCGCGCCTCCGACAACGTCATCAATTCCTCGCCGCCGGTGATTGCGCTGGCCGGGTGGGCGCTGCCCGGGCTGGGATATTGGCTGATCGGGCAGCGCGGGCGCGCGATCACCTGCGGGATCACGATCATCCTGGTGTTCCTCGCCGGGATTCTCATCGCGGGCGTGCGCGTCGTGCAGGCGCCGGACATGAGCGCATCGGGAAATCCGTTTCAGCGCATCCTTCAACGGCCGTGGTTCATCGGGCAGGTGCTGACCGGGCCGATCGGGATCACGACCGCAATGATTTCCGAGAAGCTTGCCGCCAGCCCGACGTATCGCGCGATCGAATCGAAAGCGCGGCTCGCAGAAATTGGCACGCTGTACACGGCCGTCGCGGGGATGCTGAACCTGCTGACGATCATCGACGCGTCGCACCGCGCCGCCAGGATCGCGCGATAGCTCCGGATTGACCAGCCACCCATGCGTCTCGCCCTCATCATCCTCGCCTACACGCCATTCCTGTATCCGCTGCCGATCTGGGACTATTGGCCCTGGCTGCTGATCCCGCTGACCGCCGGCGTGGCGATCGTCTACAAGTCCGTCAAGTGCCAGTCGATGAAGCAAGTTCCGCGCGAAGCGCTGGTGATCTTCGTCTGGATCTTAGTTGGCATGGTCGCGGCAGCGGGCGCGCTGGCAGGAGTCGTTCACCTCGTCGTCGAGCGCTAAAGGCTAACCCGCCGGCTTCAGCCGGCGGTTCTTCTCTTCGGGAGAAGCTGCCGAAACGTTTCTAACCCCATCATGTGACTCGCCGCGAGATAGATGCCCCCGCCGACACCGAGCATGAGCGCGAGCTGCGCCGACCAGACGAATCGGCTCTCGCCGCGCGGATACAGCGGCGACATTTTGATCATCCACAGCGCAACGCCCATTACGCCCGCCGCGGTGAGCATCTTCACCGTCGGCTTCAGCAGCGACGTCAATCCCAGTCCCCCAATCCGCCGGTCCAGCATCCACAACATCACAACCGCCTGAATCGCAAAGCTCACCAACGTCCCCACCGCCATCGCCGCTTCTCCCATCCACCACAGCAGCGGGATTTCCACCGCGAGATTCAGCACGATGTTGACGATCGACATGACCAGCGGCGTCATCGTGTCGTGAACCGCGTAATACGCGCGGTTAATGATCTGCAAAAGCGAAAACGCCCAGATCGCCCCGGCGTAAACCATTGTCGAGCGCGCAATGAGCGAAGCGTCATGCGCGGTGATCTGCCCATGCTGAAACAGCAATCGCGTTGCCGGCTCGGCCACGAGAATCAGCCCGATGCTCGCCGGTAAACCTTCCCACATCGTCGCTTCGATGCCCTGTCGCAGCACGCGTTTGAATCCATCGCGGTCCGCGTCGAGCGCGTCGGCCGACAGCGACGGAAAAATCGCCGTCGCCAGTGCGATCGCGAAGACGCCCAGTGGAAACTGGTAGAGAAGCTGCGCGATCTCCAGGCGTCGCGTCGCGCCGAGCTCCATCGGATAGCGCACCTGTTCGCCGGCGAAAGTGAAATGCGTGATGCGCTGGCCGGTGAGGGTTTCACCTTCCATCAGCCCGTAGCTGATGCCTTTGTCGAGCAGGACGGAGAGTTGCAGCACGCCCGCGCCGATCGCGACCGGGATCGACATGACGAGCATTTTCTTCACGCTCGGCGACCAAATCCGCACGCTCGGGCGGAACCGGAAGCCGATCTGCCGCAGCGCCGGCAGGAGAATCGCGACCTGCAGCGCCCCGGCGACCAGCACCGCCGCGGCCAGCCACATCGCCAGCGTCGTCTGAAGCGCGACGACCCGCGGCGTTTGCGCATCGCGCCCGTGAAGACCTAAAAACCACGCGCCGCCGATGACGACGGCGATGTGGCAGACGTTCAAAAGAATCGGCGCGAACGCGGGCGGGCCGAAACGTTTGTGCACTTGCAGGATCGCCGACAGAAATGCGCCGCCGCAGACGAACGTCACGTACGGAAGCATGATCGCGGCGAACTTGAGCATCAGCACGCGGTCCGGGCGATCGCCGGAAGCGGTCAAGATGAACGCGGCGATGATCGCCTCGCCGATCAGCGTGATCGCCAGGAGGATCAGCGTCAGCAGATTGACGCTGGCGGCGGCGAAATCTCGAGCGGTTTCGCCGTCTGCGGTCGTGCCACGTTTTTCCGCCTGCGCGTAGAGTGGAATAAACGCCGCCGAAAGCGCCCCTTCCCCGAGCAGTTTGCGAAACAGGTTTGGGATCGTGAACGCGACGGTGAACGCGCTGGCGACAATCCCGGTGCCGAGAAAATGCCCGGCGACGATCTCGCGGGCCATGCCGACGATCCGGCTGACGAACGTGAGCCCGCCGATCAATTTCGCGTGCGAGAGAAACGACTTCGCCGGCGCGGCGATCGGCGGATCGACCTCCGGCGGCGCGGTCGGATCGGAAATGGTGACGGCCGGCTCAGACATCCGTGTCGTACTCTGGTCGGTTCCCTCTCCCCTTGGGGGAGAGGGACTAAAGGCGCGCCTTCAGGCGTTCGGTCGCTGCACGCGGATCGTCGGCGGCGCAAATCGCCGCGGTCACCGCTACTGCACGAATTCCCGTCGCCAGCACTTCATCGACATTCTGCTCGTTAACGCCCGCAATTGCGACGGCGGGGAGGGAAATGTTGGCGGCGACTTCGCGTGCGAAGGCGGGGCCGGCGACGAAATCGCGGGTTTTGGTTTCGCTGCGGAAGAAGGGACCGACGCCAAGGTAATCGGCGCCCTCGAGGACCGCGCGTTTCGCCTGGTCGAGGTTGTGGGTAGAGACACCGAGGATTTTTTTGTTCCCGATCAGCTTGCGGACGTCGCGCGCGGGAAGGTCGTCCTGTCCGACGTGGACACCATCCGCATCCGCGAGCAGCGCGATGTCCGGGCGGTCGTTGATGATGCTGATGGCGCCGTTGGATTTGCAGATCGCGACGAGCTCGCGCGCGCGGGAAAGCAGCTCTCCGCTCTCGAGATTCTTCTCGCGGAGCTGGAGGCAATCCGCGCCACCGAGGATCGCCTGTTCTGCGACTTCGCGCCAGGGTTTCGCGCAGACTGATTCGGTGATGAGGACGTAAAGGCGGACTTTCGCGAAGAGGCAAGCGGCGGAGCGGAGCGTGACGGCGATTTTTTGTTCGATGTCGTAAAAGCGGTAGCGGATCGTTTCGACCAGGTGGGCGCGGAGCGGATCGCCGGTCTTGAGATATTCCTCCATCGTCCGCAGGGCTTCCCCGAGACGTTTTCCGGCAGCGACGACGACGTGCGCCACATCCTCTCGCGTTTGCTCCGTCACCGTTTTCGTCTGCGTCCCGACATCGCCCGGCGTGTCGCGGTGCAGGATCGCTTCGCTGACGAACCCGCCGGTCGCGCTGGCGAAATCATGTCGCAGGGACTTGAGCGACCCGCAAAGTTCCTCGCTATCAAGCACGAATCGCGCGTAATCCTCGATCACGCGCAACGCCTCGCGGGCGCGGTTGGCGTTGGCGTCGAGGATGCGAAGGACGGCGGGGTTCATGGAAATCGCGTGGAAACGCCGATTATAGGGCGAAGCATGAAGGGTCGAAAGAAAGCATTCGTGGAGGGGCTAAGCGCGATCAAAGCGAAAAAATCGCGATCGGCGGCGTCAACGCGCGGGCGAATTTGCGCCATCGCGCCGAGCCTCTACAATGCCGCCGGAATGCCGGACCTCAACCAGATCATCCAGGGCGACTCGATCAAGGTGCTCAACGACGGGCCGGAGGGGTGGATCGATCTCTGCTTCGCCGATCCGCCGTTCAACATCGGCTATCTGTATCACGGCTACAACGACGAGCGCGACGACCACGAGTATCTCGAATTTTCCGAGAAGTGGATGAAGGCGGTCCACCGCGCGCTCAAACCGAACGGCAGTTTTTATCTCGCGATCGGCGATGAATTCGCGGCGGAGCTGACGTACATCGCCAAGCGGAAGGTCGGCTTTCACCTTCGCAATTGGATCATCTGGCACTACACGTTCGGCCAGCAGCCCAAGAGCAAGTTCGCGCGGTCGCACACGCACATTTTGTACTTCACGAAGGACAAGAAGAACTTCACGTTCAACGCCGACGCCATCCGCGTCGCCAGCGCGCGGCAGACGACCTACAAGGATTCTCGCGCGAACCCGAAGGGCAAGCTGCCGGATGACGTGTGGTTCCTGCGTCCTCAGGATGCGGCGGCCCACGCGTATGTCGAAAAGGGCGGTAGGCCGATCGATTGCGACGTCGCGGAGAAGATGGGTTACTTCGACGTCGTCAGCGACACGTGGAACGTCAGCCGCGTCTGCGGAACGTTCAAAGAGCGCGAAGGTTGGCACGGCTGCCAGATGCCGATCGGCGTGCTGAATCGCGTCATCAGCGCCAGCTCGAATCCGGGCGATGTCGTGCTCGATCCGTTCAATGGTTCCGGCACGACGGTCATCGCCGCGGCGCTGTTGAATCGCAGGTACGTTGGCATTGATCAGTCGGCCGAGTACGTCGGGTATGCGAACAAGCGGATGAATCACGCATTGGAAGCGGCGGGGAAGAACGGGAATGGCGGCGCGGGGGCGACGATCGTCTTCGATCCGAAGCGCGCCAGCCGCGTTCAGACCAAGACTGACGCCCTCGGCCGCCCGCGCGTTGCGCGGCGGGCACGCAGCACGGCGAAGAAATCGGCGTAATCGACCACAGACACGGTGCACGGATGCCCTGGTTCAAATCGTTCGGCGTGATCTTCGGCGGAATGGCGCTGCTGTTGCTCGGCGACTTCGCCGCCAAGGCGGGCACCATCGATCCGACCGTTTTCCGCCTCGCCGGGGCGGCGCTGATGGGGCTGGGCGTCTGCATCGGCCTCGGCGCCACGCGCGGGAAAGCGCGGCCAGCTCGGGCGCGCAAGCGCTAGCCCGGCGGTCGCGCGCCATCCGGACGCTGGTCAGAATTCGCTGGTTACCCGCACAAGAAGCAGATCATCAAGAACAGCTCACGCTGGCGGGCGAACAAGTAACCGTCACGGGCGCGAGTTGCCGCCACCGCGGATAGACTTGTATCCGTGGCCGACATCGTTCTCACCACCCTCAATGCGCGCTACGCGCACGCGTCGTTCGGCCTGCGCTATCTCATGGCGAACCTTCCGCCGGAACTGCGCGGTCGGGCGGCGATGCTGGAGTTCGACATCGCCCAACGGGCGGTCGACATCATCGAGCGCATCCTTGCGCAAGAGCCGAAGATTGTCGGCGTCGGCGTCTACATCTGGAACGCGGCGGAGTCGCTCGCCGTCGTCGCCGACCTCAAGCGCGTCCGCCCGGACATCTGCGTCGTCCTCGGCGGTCCGGAGGTCAGCTACGAGACTGAGCTGCAGGAGATCGCGCGGCTCGCGGACTATGTTGTGACGGGCGAAGCGGACCTGGCGTTCGGCGAGTTGTGCGCGAAACTGCTCGAGGGGAAGCGACCGCTTCAGAAGGTCATCGCAGCGGAGCTTCCGGAGTTCGAGGTTAAAGCCTCAGAAGCACGGGGATTCCAATCCCCGGGCTTTGTTGCGCCGCATGCTTTGATGCTTCCCTACTCGCTCTACGCGGACAGCGATCTCGCACATCGCGTGATCTATGTCGAGGCTTCACGCGGATGTCCGTTCAAGTGCGAGTTTTGCCTGTCGTCGCTCGACGTCCCGGTGCGGAACGCGCCGATCGCTGCGTTCCTCACCGAGATGCAGAAGCTGCTCGACCGCGGGCTTCAGCAGTTCAAGTTCGTCGATCGCACGTTCAACCTCAACCTGAACATCAGCCGGGCAATCTTGCAGTTTTTTCTCGAGCGCTATCGGCCGGGACTTTTCCTGCACTTCGAGATGATCCCGGATCGCCTGCCGGAGGCGCTGCGGGCGATCATTGCGCAGTTCCCGCCGGGGGCGTTGCAGTTCGAGGTCGGCGTGCAGACGTTCAATGACGACGTCTCCGCGCGAATCAGCCGCCGGCAGGACAATGCGAAGCTCGCGGACAACCTGCGTTTCCTGCGCGAGCAGACCGGCGTTCACGTACACGCGGATCTCATCGTCGGCCTGCCGGGCGAGTCGATCGACAGCTTTGGCGACGGGTTCGATCGTCTGGTCGCGCTTCGGCCGCAGGAGATTCAGGTCGGCATGCTCAAGCGTTTGCGCGGGACGCCGATCGTGCGGCACGATGCGGAGTTCTCGATGGTTTACAGCCCGCATGCGCCGTACGAGGTGCTTCAGACCCGTGCGGTCGATTTTGTGACGATGCAGCGCATGCGGCGGTTCTCGCGCTATTGGGATTTGATCGCGAATAGTGGCAACTTCATCGAGACGACGCCGCTGATCTGGTCGGCTGACGCGGCATCGGCGGAGGAGGGGGATGTGTCGCCGTTCCGGTCATTCCTGCGCTTGTGCGATTGGCTTTTTGAGACGACGGGACGCAAGCACGCGATCGCGCTCAAAGAGCTCGCAGGGATGCTCTTCGAGTTCCTCACGACAATCAGAGGCTTGCCGGCGGACGCTGTCGCGCAAGCGATCTGGCGGGACTATCAGCGTGGCGGGCGCAGCGATGTGCCGGAATTCCTCCGTCCGCATGTCCGGCCCGCGGATACGCGCATCATCCGCCCGCGCGCCGTATCCACCGCTCCGACTCGCCAAGCGCGACACCTGCGCGGCTGACTTACCCAAAAAGAAGAACGGCCCGGGGTTGGCCCGGGCCGTTCGAGATCAACATCGTGAGGTCGGCGGTTTCGCCTGGTGGATTACCAGCGGAAACCGAGGCCGAGCTGGTAGAAGAAGGCGCCATCGCTGAAGCCCTCTTCGAGATCGAACGCGTAGGCCGCGTTGAGGTCGATGAAGGTCGTCGAGTTGACGAAGTACTTCACACCGACTTCCGGACCGGCGACCCAGGTATCATTGGCGGCGTCGCCGTAGATGTAGCCCAGGAAGGCGCCGACGTACGGCTGCCAGCGATCGGCATCGAAGTGGAAATCCGCGAAGACGCGGGTATCACCGGCCCACGAGGAGCCGCCACCATCGCCCAGTGCATCGGCCCACGTGAGGCCTTGGCGCACACCGACCTCGAACTCCTTCGTGGTGAAGTAGCCGAGGCTGCCCGACAACGCGACCGTGCCGCCGGTGAAGTCGACGTCATTGGTGCCCTGACCGGCGAGCTTGAGTTCCCAATTGCCAGCTTCGAACTGGGCCTGGGCAAGAGCCGGAAGCGCGAGCAGCGCGAGGACCGGGACAAGATAAAACTTCCGCAACATGTTACCTCCTTCGTTGGATAGCGATTACCCGCGTGACGTGCGGGTCGGGCGACTGCCCCGGGCCGTTGCGGTATTGGCCCGCGCGAATGGGACTTTTGGAGTTGTCTAGCAGCATCTCCACCGAGAAGGTTCCCTTCGCGATTGTGAGTTCAGA
>JAXDMN010000029.1:0-7995 GCA_034666045.1 Phycisphaerales bacterium
GCGCTCCAGCCAGCGGAATACGGCGACGATGCAGAAGCGCTTGCTGCTCGCGCGTCCTGGTCGCCAAAGCAGGAATGGAAGTCCGCGATGCATCCACCGGCTCAGTTGCCGCCGGCCGATATGGAAAGCCCGGCACACCTGCGCCGACGTTGCGGTTGCGACCGCGACCGCGACATCCGGCCGGCCAACCCTGCCGGTTAAGTGGTTGGCTTCGAGCCACGCCGCGACTTCACTCTCGTTGAACCGATTCCGCTTGCCTTTTCCTGACCGATCGCAGGGCATCCCGCGGGCGATCCAACGCTTTACGGTTGATCGATCGACGCCGAACTGCTGGCAGAGTCCGTGGGCGTCCACCTCGCCGGCGAGCGCGTGGGTTAGGGCACATAACTTTGCCGTCCGAATATCGCTCATGATTTGACCTCGCCCAACCGTTATGAAACGGACTGCTGGGAGACCCTATCCGGGGGGGGGGTATACGACTTCCCAACGATCCGCGATAACGCCGAGCATACCGTTCAACGCTTCCCGCTCTGCCGGTTCACGATTCACCCCTTGCGCCTCGAGTTCGTCAGAGCGCCCTTCAAACAACGCACGTAGCGCCATCCGCACGTCCACGTCTTTAACTGTGGATAGCACGCGTGACGCTTCTCGCGCTGCTTTCATTCCGCCGTCGCCTGCATCGCTTGCGATGCCAGTTATTTCTTCGTAGTTCATTGAGAAGTTCTCTTAGTAGTTCGGGGGTCGATTAGCGACCGGGTTTACGATCGCGAATCGACCGGGTTTCATTCGATTGCCGACCCGGTTTCCTGATCGCCGATCGACCTTGTTTCCATTCTCAAACCGGGTCGATTATCGACCGGGTTTAGAGTAAGCCGGCGTACCGCCGATTTACGTCTGCCCCCGCCGCGGTTGATCGTGACGAGCAAGCCCTTCGCCTCAAGTCCGCGAAGTGCGCGACGCACTCGGCTATCCGATCGACAGCCGACTTTATCGCCGATCGTTCTCACACTCGGCCATGCCTCTGCGGTGGCGTTGTTCGCGTGGCGCACTAGCACAATCAAAACCTTAGCCTCTAACGGCAGCAGGTGTCGCAGGTGGACGTCTGCCAGCCATTCAATCCACGCGACGAGCCCCAGGACGATTGAGCCCTCGCGATTGCCGGTATCGTTCCCCATTGCCCGCCCATTAGTTGTCCTGAAATCGCGGCGACTTGGGGGATTCACGGATCATTGCCAGCTCTGTTGCCGTTGGATTCCGACCTGCCCATTCATCGGCCGGCGCACGAGCAGCGCGCGCGCGAAACTTGCTGAAGTCGCGCCATAAGTATTTCAACTCGTGGCCGTCATAACCCGGCCAATTGTCCGCGAAGATTTCGAGCGCGATGCGCCGAAACGCATCGACGCTGCCGGCATCGCGCAGGATATCCGCGAGGTGACGGTGACAGCGCGGCGTCCAGCGATAGGGACGTTGCTCGCGAACTTCGTAGAGGCTCGCCCACAACGCCGCGGCAGCGACAAAGCCCGTTGTGCGTGGAATAATTTGCTCGGATCGCAACGCGTCTCTTCCAGAAAAATCTCGGGGAGTTGGCGGGCGAGTGGCGAGCAACCCTCGCCCGCCATCGGCGGCAGATGCGACCGCCGCTCCCCCGCAGAAGATTAGGCGACGACCGACGAGCGGCTTTCGCGACGGCTAGAAAGCCACGCGAGAAGATCGGCGCGCTGCCAACGTACGGCCCGGCCGAGACGAATCGCGGGCGGCAGTGCGCCGTCTCGCCGTAGCGAATCGAGCGTTGAAAGCGAAATGTTGAGCAGCCGTGACGCGGTGTCCCGGTCAAGCAGTGAATCGTCGGATGCGGTCAAAGGCAGCCCTCCCCCGTTAGAGAATCGCACCAAACGGCTCATCGTTAAGCGCAGCGGTGCGAATTTGCTGTGTCCCGCTACATACAGATTGCTTGCGGATTGCTTGCCAGCGACCGCGTAGAGATTTTTCGATCCGTCACCAGAGCTTCGCTCCCATATAGCTCAAGGATGAACACGCCCGACACGCCGGACGGACTGATCGACTTGGTGGCGGCGGCGCGGCTTTGCCCGGATAAAGTCAGCGCGCACCGATTGCTCGCATGGCACCTCTACGGCGTGCCGCGTACGCGGCTCAAGCTGGAGTGTGTGCGGCTCGGCACGCAGTATCTAACCACGCGCGACGCCGTGCTGGAATTCTTGAGGCGAAGTGGCGAGGCGGCAGGTGATCCTTCGTCGCCGCGAATTCATCAAGAATGACAGGATACTTGCCGGCCGATAACCTCCCTGAGCATGACAGATCGCCATTGCTGCAATTGCTCACGAAAGCCCGTTCTAACGACTCAGGAAGTGTGCGCCGAATACGGCATCAGCGAATCTACGCTACGGCGGTTGCGGGCATCTGGCCAGCTCGCGGGCCGTCGCTTCGGCCGGACGATGAAGTATCTACGCTCTGCGATTGAGGATTACATTCGCGGTGCGGGCGCGGGCGGGACAGCGGCTTCGCCGCCTTCGCGAGCGCCGGCCATTACCGCTCCACGCGTGATACGGCGGTTATCAACTTCGCACACGGTTCAGTGATAGTCGCCCGGTGTCGATGGCATTGCTGTGCCGATCTTGTTGACCATTCAGCAAGCCGCCGAAGCGGCGCAGGTGTCCGTTAAAACCATTCGCCGCTTGATCGAATCAGGGCGACTTGATGCGATGGATTACGGGACGGGTCACAAGCGCCACGATTGGCGGATCGACCCGGCGGCGCTCGGCCGCGTCAGACCACCCGAACCAGCTACGCCAATGGCACCAGCTACGCAGCCTCGCCGCCGACGACGACGAATAAACATATCCGCGGAAGTTCGTTCATATTTTCCGGATGCGTTGCCTCCGCGCGACGAGAGATCAGGGTGACGCCGCGGACGTGGTTGGACGCGTCGCGGCCTCACGTTTCCAGCGGGCCTCATTCGCGAGGTGGTAGGCGTTCGGTTCGGCGACGGCGTCGCGAACGTCTGATTCGTGATCTAGCGAATGTTGATTTATCAATGAGGCGACAACGGCCGACGTGAGCGCAACGAAGAAAAGCAGCCATATTCGGCGTGTCATGAGCCATTACCTAGGGCACGTTTACTTGTCGTCAAGAGAAAAATGTGCAGCCGCCGATGTGCAGCCTTCTCGAATCGGTCGCGGCGATTCGCCTCTGGCGAGTCCCAGCGGAGGTTCGCGAGGGCGTTATTTTTTTTGTCGCCGTCGCCATGACAACCTTCGTAGCCGAGCGGACGCGGGCCGCGAAACGTGATTAAGATGACGACGTGGACGCGACGGCGCACCGTCTTACCGTTCACCTTCATCCGCACCCGCATGTAGCCCTTGCTCGTCTTATAGGGCGTCAGGCGCTGCCACTGACCAGGCCGGCGGTACCGCCAATCATTATCGGGGCCGTAATGCTTCCAGATGCTTCCGTCGCTGCCGGCGGCGTACCCTGGATGGCCAGTGATCGGACGGTATTCGACGCCGGCCGCGAACGGCCACGGCGCGGATTGATGTTGCAAACGTTGGGGCACAACCAGTACCTCCGCGGGAATTGGCCATCGTCGCCGGCGGTGATCGACCACTGCGCGCCGCAGCCCGCGCATCTGAGGGTCTTCTTGTCGATGACGATGACGCCGATGCGCCTGAGATTCTTCCGCCACGCGCTCGCGGCGCTGCGGGGGCGACGCGGGGCGGGATGCTCGGCCGTCACACCTTCGCGCTTGCAATAGTTCCACAACGCCGCGCCACTGTTTCCCCGCTCGGCAGTTTGCTCTGCGAGCCGCTTGCCCTCGTCGTCTTTCGAGAACGCGGCGACGGTCGCGCCGATGGTGAGGTCGATGACGACGTTCCAGCCGTAGGGATTGACCTGCGCGACGTACCTCATCGCACCCTCCGAATGGCGATGAGCTGCTCTACGGCTTGTCGCAGTTGATCGGGCGTCGCCTCCTTGACGGCGGGCACTTCGGAGATGGCGGCGACTAGAATCATGTTCCGGTAATGGTCTGTTGCCGGCGGTTTGGGGCATCCGTGGATGGCGAGGTCGATCTGCTCAATCTCGGCGTCGAACTGTTCCGGCGCGTCGGCAGTTGCCATCGCTGCGCGGACGCCAAGCAGCGTGCGATACATGCCGGGGGCAACGCAGAATAACTTGAGAGTGGCCGCGCCGGGCAGTGTGTTCGTTCTGCGGACAACGGCCACGGTGGGGTCACTCGCGTCGCCGGCTTCAATGCGCGTGCTCAGCATGCCATCGCCAAACAAGCCAAAGGGGCGACTCGTGCGCCAAGGTAGCGGCGTGAACCCGCCGGGCGGCGCATCGAGTACGGCCACGGCTGGCGCTTCGTCCGCTTCATCCGTGACGATGCGCCGGGCGCGGCCGCGTTCGCGGCCTACGTGATCTGAGGTGAGAATCGTTTTTCGCCTTGACATCCGACGTGGCACAATTGTAGCACAAACGGCTTGTGACACAATCGTGGGACGATTTGCGGTTTACTCGCCGGCTTAGATCATGCTGCCAATGGCGAAGCGGGCTCGGGCCACGAAGGCGCATGTAACGGTGAGGATCAACATTCAGTCGCTCGCCCGACTTGACAAGTTAGCTGAACGCCTCAGCCGTACGCGTTCGGAATTGATTGATCGCGCAGTGGAGGAATTGGTAGAGCGCCATGAACCGCGGCCGATCGAGCAGCACAAGCCGCGCGGGCGCTGACGTGGACGCCGTAGGCGCTTGCGCATATCATCCCTCCGCGCATCGGGGCAGGTAGCTCAGTTGGCAGAGCAACGGCCTTTTAAGCCGTGGGTCCCGGGTTCGAGCCCCGGCCTGCCCATTCGTGAAAGAGGGGCGCGAAGGTATCGGATACCCGCTACCCCGTCCTGTCGCGTCCAATCGAGGCTGAAGAAAAGCGGGAATCCGCGTTTGTGATAGCGGCAATGCACTTGACAACACGCTTTTAACCGGTTGGTCGTGGGTTCGAGTCCCACCGGGCTCATTTTTGCAGGGTGTTGTCCAGGGCAGGACGCTAACGTGGTCACCGCCGCGGCGTCCTGCCGGCGATTGCGGGCTTCCAGGGCAATTCCAGATCATTCACCCGGTTCCGGTCGTACAGAACAGCACGGATCGCATGCTGCTGTCGCGTCGCGGCGATTAGTTGGGGCCGCGGCGCACGTTTTGTCGATTGTTCCGTCAAGGAAGAGAAACGCTGATGTCTGTCTTTTCGCCGACACCGGAGGTCGCGCCCGCCGCCGCTTCCACGCTTGATGATGTTCCATCCGGCCCGTCCGTTCGCGAGGTTCGCGCGAACTTCGACGAGCGCGCACACGCCAAATCGACGCTCAAGGGTGTCACGCTTTTCCTCGTCTCCCTTGTCCCATACCTGCTCGGCTACATCGGCTTCGCCGTCCTCGAAGGATGGTGGTGGAAGATCGCCTCGGCCGCGCTGGTGACGGCGTGCATCCCGGTGCTCTTCGTCATCGGCCACGACGCCTGCCATCAGGCGCTGACGCCGAAATCGTGGCTGAACAAAATCATCGGCCGGGTCGCGATGCTCCCGAGCTGGCATGCGTACGCCGTCTGGGATTACGGGCATAACGGCCTTCATCACGGCTGGACGAACCTGCGCACGCGCGACCACGTCTGGATCCCGCTGACCAAGGACGAATACGACGCGCTGCCGTCATACCGGCAATGGCTCGAGCGCTCGTACCGCACGTGGTGGGGCGTCGGGATGTACTACTTCGTGGTCATGTGGCTGGTGTTCGGGATGATCCGCGCGAAGGTGAAAAACGTCGCGCGCAACCGGCTCTTCTGGGCGGATCGATTCAGCGTCCTTGCGTTCGCGATCACGCAGGTCGTGGTCGCGCTCGTGCTGACGAATCGGACCGGGCTGGGATCAAATTCGCTTCTCGTCGGCGCCGCGCTGGTGATGCTGAGCGTCATCGGGCCGTTCATCGCGTGGAACTGGCTGATGGGCTTCCTCATCTTCCAGCATCACACGCACCCGAAGGTCCCGTGGTACGGCAACGAGGACGACTGGAGCTTTTACGCCGGCCAGGTGCAGTCCGTCGTGCACATCGAGATGCCGCGTCCGATCGAGCTGGTGCTGCACAACATCATGGAGCACACCGCGCACCACGTTGACACGCGCATCCCGCTGTACAACCTCGAGAACGCGCAGAAAGACCTCGAGGAGGCCTACGGCGCGGACCTGGTCGTCTTCCCGTTCACGATCCGCGGCTACCTGAACACGCTGAAGACCTGCCGCCTCTTCGACTACGAAAATTTCCGCTGGCTCGACTGGAACGGCACGCCGACGACGGAAGCGCTGCTCTGCCGTGAAGAGAGCCACGGGAAAGTCGTGCGGACGGTTTACGCGGAAGCGATTCCGTCTTCGCCGGCGTTGATCTGAGATTTTTCGACACATCGTTTATCATTCCGCGGGCTTTTCCGCGGGTTTCTCGTCCTTTGCGGCTTCGATTTTGAGCTGCTCGGGCTTCTCCAGCTTGATCTGCGGATTGCCGCGATAGTCGGCGATCGTGCCGGTGACGAGGATCGTCTGGCCCTTGACGGCCGCGCCGAGGTCGCCGTTATGGGCGGCGTTGAGCGCTTCCAGGTTCGCCTTGTCGATCACGACGTTGAAGTCGCGCCGCGCGGCGCCCTCGAAGAAGTTGAGGATCGTCACGCTGCCGGAGCGCGGGAGGAAGACGTCGATAACCTTGCCGCGGATCGTCGCCTCCTGACCGATCATCTGCTTGAGCTTCTCCTTCTCCGCGACGTCGATCGGCGTCGTTGGCGCGGTCGTTGCCGGCTTGGTGGACGGCGGCGCGGGAGACGCGGGCGGCGCCGGGATCTCTGCGGCAATCACAGGTCCGGCGAACAACAGGCAGGCGAGCAAAGCGATACGCATCGATCCTCCATTTTTTCCAATGTTTTTCCGTCTTTAATTGCTGACAAAGCATTCCGACGCAGTCGGAGCCTTTTCGACGACCTTCAGGTCGATCAGTTGCTTGCACAGTGTGTCCCAGCGCTCGAGCGTCATCACGCCGAGGCGGGATTGTTTGATGACGTCGGTTTCGATCAGCGCCTTCTGCGCCTCGGCGGCGGCGACGAACGTGTGGGCGTCCATGTTGGGGTTGAGCTGCTGCATGAGCGCGTTGGTCTTCGCCGGATCATCGAGATACGCGCGCCAACCTTGGCCGACGACGGTCATCATCGACTGCACGATCTGCGGATTCTTCGCGCGATAATCGCCGCGGGTGACGAGGACGGTCGTGTACGGGTTGTAGCCGGCCTCGGCGACGAGGAAGGTCTGCACGTCGAGGCCGGCCTTCTTCGCGGCGATTGGTTCGGACGTCACGAAGCACTGCATGGAAAAATTCGGGTCATTTCGAAACGCGCTGAGGTCGCCGCCGGGCGACGGCACGATCTTGACCTTGTCGAAGCCGAACTTTTTCTCGAGGAACGCCGCGTAGGGCAGCCCGCGCTGCATCGCGACGGTGCCGGGATTCGCGAAGATGTCGCCGATCGACTTGAAGCCGCGCGCGGCGTGCGTCATCAGGCCCTGCGGATTCGTTTGGTAGACGGCGAAGAGCGCGACGACGTCGGCGCCGTTCGATCGCGCGATCACGACCTCGTCGGCGCTGACGATTCCAAAGGGGACTTTCCCCGCGGCGACCATCTGCACCGTCGGCTTTCCGACGCCGCCGGGGAAGATTTCGAGGTCGAGGTTGTGTTTCGACGCGAACTCTTTCGCGGCGTAGAAGCCGCCGAACTGGGGTTCGGGTTTCCAGTTCAGTTGGAGCGTGACCTTCTGCGCGCCGTTCTGCGCCGAACTCTCCTGCTTCTCGCAGCCCATCAAGCTCACCGCAGAGGCGCAGAGGATGCAGAGAAAACCAGGTGACAAGAATTTCTGTCTCATTCCTCTGCGTCCTCTGCGCCTCTGCGGTGCGAAAATCACTCTGT
>JAXDMN010000030.1:0-2530 GCA_034666045.1 Phycisphaerales bacterium
ACGCCAAACAGCTCAACTGGGACGCCAAGTACTCTTTTGGCGTCAACGATTTCACCGCGCGGCTGCGGCATCTCGGGCAGCAGATCACGCTCGCCAGCGTCGAGTGGCCCGGGCACCAGGTGACCGCCAGCGGCTGGTATCACACCGGCGATCGCTCCTGGTCGCTGCGCATGAACGGCCGCGACACCGCGACGACCGATGCGACCGGGCAGACGCCGTTCGATTTCAACGTCGACGCCCGCGGCGACGCCAAACAGGTCCGCCTGAACGAGCTTTTATTGCGCGCGCAGGAGGTGGAGCTGAAGGCGAGCGGGCTTTACGACGGGCACATTCCGCGGCCGTTCGATTTCGAATTTTTAGTCACGCACGAGGGCCCCCCCCCTGCGCCCGCGGCCGCGTCCCCCCCCGCGTCGGCGCGGGCGACCAGCCCGGCGGATGAGCCGCCGATCCGCGGGCGGCTGTTCGCCGAGGGCCGCATCAACGGCACGCAGTCGCCGGTCAATCTCGACATCACCGGCTTCCTGCGCACGCGAAATCTCGTCGTGCTCGGCCGCGAGTACGGCGACATCAAGGGAACGATCACCGGCTCGGTGAAGGAAGCGGATGCGTGGTCCGCGCAGTTCAACGTGCGCGATCTTTCGTTGTTCGGCGGGCAGTGGCATATCACGAGCGTCTTCCCCTACACCGGCAAGGACCGGCTCACCAGCGGCGGCGGCGAGCCGCTGCGGGCAAAAATCGTCGCTTCGGGATTGAAGCTGAAGGACCTCGGCGACCTGCTGCGCACGCCGCTCGACGGCGGCGATGCGACGGGCGATTTTTTGATCGACATCCCCTTCCCGGGCGCGCGCGGCGATACGGCGGCGATGTCCGGAACGTTCGGCGCGAAGAATGTCGTCCTGGGCGAAGGGGGCAACGAACGCTTTCGCGCCGATGAAATCACCGGGCAGATGAGCCTGAAACACGGCGTTTTCCGGGCGGATCCGATCAAACTTCGCCGCGCGGAGCGCGACGTCAGCGGCGATGCGACGCTCTCGGTGCAGACGACGCTTACCGACTTGAAACGCCCGACCGTGACGCTGGCGGCGAAGACCTGGCCCGTCAAAACGGGCGACGCGATGGCGGCGGTCACCGCGGACGCGAACCTGTCGGTCGATGTCGCGAAAAAGTCCGCGTCCGGTCCGATCAAGGCGCGGGCAACCTTCGCGACGACGCAGCGCGGCATCGGCGAGGCGAATGTCGATGCGCAGATCGACGGCCGCGTCGCCGTCTTTCGAAAAATCACCCTCGACGCGATCGGCGGACACGCCGAAGGGAGCGGCACGATCGACGCGGACGACCCGAACCGCTCCACGCTGACGATGAGCTGGAGCGATATTGAGGGCGAGCGGCTCGCCGACCTCTTGCCGCATTTTCGTGGGCTGACCGGCGCGTATTCCGGCGCAATCTCCCTCGCCCCCGCTTCCGCCGATCGCGCGCTCGAGCCGTTGCGGCTCACGGCCGGCGTCACGCCGGTGGAGGGAAAATTCCGCGCGATGGAAGTCGGGGCGATGAAGTTCAGCGCCTACCTGAACCTCGGCAAAAATTTCATGCTCGAGCGGATCGTGCTCGACGCCGCCCCGGACGAAATCCGCCAGGCGCAGCGCCGCGAGGCGGAGCTGGACGCCCGAAAAGTGGCGCTGCGCGACCGCCCGCTCGACTGGAACGATATCCGCATCGCCGACGGCCGCATCCGACTCTGGGCCCGCCGCGGGCGGCACGAATCGGCGGCGCAGGTGCAGACGCACCTCATCGCCGATTTCCAGAATCTCGACATCGACCAGCTCGTGCACGCGATGAAGCCGAAGTCAGATGCGATGCCCGGCCGCATCAGCGGGTCGATGACGATCCACGGAAATCCGTACGATCGCGACCTCGTCCTCGGCCAGGGCCGCGTCGACATCACCGAATCGGACCTGGCCAACGTCGACGCCCTCGCCCTGCTCTACAACGCGACGCAGCTCGGCCATTCGACAACCCAGCCCACCGGCAACGGCTCCCTCGAGTTATCCCTGCAGGCCTCGAAACTTTCATTGCAAAACATCCGCTACTTCAACCGCGGAATTCAGGCGCGCTCGTCGTCGATCGACATCGCGGAAATCTGGAACATGCCCGACTCCAAAATCTTCGGCTTCATCGTCGGCAGCGCGCGGCCGCTGAAAGACCTGAAGCTGCCGCTGCTGGCGGATGTGGATCAGATTTTAAACATCGTGCAGTCCGGCCTGACGACCGTTCGCATCGAAGGCACGGTCGCCGAGCCGAAAGTAAAACTGGTTCCGTTCGGCGAAGTGAATGAAGCGCTCAAACGATTTATCGTCGGCGAGGTGAAGAACGAGACGCGCGGAGAGTAGTAAGAAAAGAAGGAGGGATTAACCACGAAGTCACGAAGCGCACGAAGAGCAGCCCGTTCTTTTCACGTGGCTTGGGCATCTTGCCCGAGCGGCCCAACCGAGCCGGATCATTCACCGCAGAGGCGCAGAGAGCGCAGAGGATT
>JAXDMN010000031.1:0-7317 GCA_034666045.1 Phycisphaerales bacterium
GCGGGCATGACCCGGTCGATCTGGAGGAACGACGTGCAGGTGGCGCAGCCGAGGTCGTACACGTTGGTCCCCGGCTGGGCGAAGTCGGTCGCCAGCTCGGCGACCATCCGCTGGATCTCCTGGTAGAACGGGACCGAGCGGTCGAGCATGTCGTCGAAGACCGCGGTCACTTCCTTGTTGAAGCTGAAGTCGTCGACGTTCGGCCGCGGCGTCGCAAAGACCTGATCGGCGGCGGGCGCAGCCTCGCCGGGCGCACGCGCGGCGGCGACGCCAGCGTCCTTGTCGGCCGCCAGTTCCTTCATTACCTGCGGTCGTGGTTCAGTTCGGGCGCTGCCCATCGGTAGCCTCCAGCGAAAAAAGTGAGAGAGACGGACGCAGGATCATCATCACGCGGCGGGCCCGTCATTTTTTCCTCATCAGGTAGAGCGGCCGCAGGCCCATGTAGCTTTCGAGCGTGACGTCGAAATATTTGCCGGCCACCTCGTTGAACTTTTCCGTCGTGTACTGCGCCGCCCAGTCCGGATGCTGACGCGCGCGTTCGGCGATGTCGGCGGGACACTCGCTGACCTCGAGTGGACTCATGAAGATCACGCGGTCGGTGCACATGCCGGCGAGCGTCCGCCACAGGTAATCGTGATCCGCCCAGTGCTTCGGCGAATATTCGCTGCCCCAGAACATGTAGTGATAGGTGTTCAGCAGCAGAATCGTCTGGTACGGCGTGCGGAAGCGCTGCGGATCGCCAGCGATGTCGTCGAGGAACGCGTACTCGAACTGCGTCTTGTCGAGCTTCAGCGCGGCCTTCGCTTCATTCGCGGCGTCAATAAAGCCCTGCACGACGTCCACGCCGGTCGCGCGCTCGCACTCGTTGCGCAGCGCCGCCTGAATGACGAACCATCCGCGGCAGCAACCGATGTCGAGCAGGCTGGTGACCTTCGGCGGATAGAGCCGTTCGACGATCCGCCAGCGCTGGTCCATCTGGAAAGTGGTGAGAACCTTCCCGTCGGCGATCGTATAGGTGTGGCGCGTGCGATGTCCGACCGGGGCTTCGATCTGCCGCATGACCGCGCCGCGCGTTTTGGCGCGGAAGTCGGCGCGGGTTCGGCGATATTCGTTCCAGTCGCGCAGGCTCGACAGCGCCCATCCCGCCCGCCGCGCCGCTCGCGTCACCACTCCGTCACTCGACATGCACACGCTCCCACTTGTCTTGGCGATACGCCGAGGAATTGATAATCCCTAAACGGGCCGCATTGTCGTCTTTTTGGCATGCAGGAGGCAAGTGGAGATCGCCGCGTGATTCGCCTTACTCCCGCGCCACCCGAATCGCCTCGCGCAGATCGAGCGTCCCCTCGTACAGCGACCGCCCGATGATGCATCCCCAGATGGGCGGACTGTTCGCCTTCACCTGGCGGATGTGATCGATATTCCCCACACCGCCGCTGGCGATCACCGGCACGCGACCCGCCTCCGCAAGCTTTCGCGTCTGCTCGACATTCGGCCCCTGCAACATGCCGTCCTTCGCTACATCCGTATAAAGAATCGCCGCGACCGGCCAATCGGAAATCTGCCGGGCGATGTCGACGGCGAGTTTTCCCGACGTTTCCGTCCACCCGCGCGTCGCAACGACGCCCTCCTTCGCATCGAGCGCCAGCACGAGCTTGCCCGCCAAACGCGGATCGCGCACGAGCGATTCGAACCACGGCCAATCTTCGATCGCCTTCGTCCCGACGACGACGCGCGCCGCCCCCGCCGCGAGCAGGCGGGAAATATCATCCGTCGACCGCACGCCGCCGCCGGCTTCGACGTGCAGCCCGCTCGCCGCGATGATTTTTTCGATCAACGCCGTCTGCACCGGCCGACCTTCCTTCGCGCCGTCCAGATCGACGATGTGCATCCAGTTCGCCCCCGCCTCCCGAAACGATTTCGCCGTCGCGACCGGATCGACGTCGTAATTCACCTGCCGCGCATAATCGCCCTGCTTGAGGCGGACGACTTTCCCGTCGCGAAGATCGATGCTGGGAAGGATTTCCATTCGTCGCCAAGCGTATCGCACCCCCGCGGCGAAATAAATTGCTCGGAATCAACCGGCCGGGCGCGGCGCGGGTATGTTGGCACAGACACATGTCCTACCGACGGGCGAAGGCTTTCAGTTTGATCGAGTTGCTGGTCGTGATCGGCGTGATCGCGATCCTGATCGGTTTGTTGCTGCCGGCGCTGGTCTCGGCGCGGCGGCAGGCGGCAACGGTCTCCTGCTCCGCCAACCTGCGCGAGCTGGCCAACGCGTTCGCGCTCTACGCGCACGACAACAAGGGATTTTACCCGGTCGCACGCTGGCAGATGCCGCCGGGGGCATCGTTCGAGCCGGGCATCAGCAACCTGTACTGGAGCGACTTCATCGCGCCGTATGTCACGAAGCACGCGCGGTTCAACAAGTGGCTGACGCTCAACCCGGACGGCTTCGCCGCGGCGCGGCGCACCGTGGTCTGGGGATGCCGAAGCTGGGACGGCATTTACTCACCGACGCCGTCGTTCAACGTCGACGGCATCAGCGTCTACGACAGCGGCTACTCGATGAACATCTATCCGACGTACGACATCGACCGCCCGAGCAACCCAGTGCAAAGCGTTCCGATCAGCGAGTGGGCGATCATCGCGCCGTCGAGCGGACATGACGGACAGTTCTTACGCCAGACGCGCTGGACGCGACCGTCGGAACGCGCGTTGATCGTCGAATCGAACCTGTGGCTGCTCGGATTCAACCTCGTGGCGAAGGCGGGCGACCCGGTGGCGCCACAGCAGGTGGTGCGCGGGTTGAGCCAGGTGGCAGGCGGGAACAATATCGACCGCTACCGGCACGGCCGCCGCTCGCGCGTCGAGGGCGACTTCTACGCCGCGACCGGCGGACAGGTCGCGTTCAACGTCGCCTTCGCCGATGGGCACGTCGAGACGCTTCGCTCTGCGGCGGCGGGGTATCGCGCGATTCGCATGCGCGAGCCGTGATCGCGGCGCGCACTACGCCGGCGCAATCGCCGGCGGCTCCGGATCCTCGCGGCGGACGGGATTCGGCAACATTCCCAGCCGCGGCGCCAGCGACATCGCCATCATGAACAGCCCCAGCGCCAGCGCGGTCAGCAGGATCCCCTGAAGATTCGGCCGCGTCGCCGCGAGCAACGTCAGCGTCATGATCGCCGTCGCCGGCAGCGCCACACCGAGCACGCCGAGGCGCAAGCCCAGAAGGCTGACCGAGCGGATCATGATGACGATGAGCACCGCCGACGCCGAGACCAGCATCGCCTGGCGGAGCGGGATGAACTCCTGCGCGAAGTACATCAGCGGATAAGCCCCGGTGAACGTGCCGATGAGCATGAGCAGCATCCACTTGTCGACATCCGCCGCGCCGAACGCGCGCATCGTCAGCCCGAGCATGAGCCCGAAGACGACGACGCTCATCGGCCCGAGCCAGCGCAGCTCGCCCAGCCGGTCGACCGGCGCGATGCCGAGCACGTCGACCACAATCGGCCGGCCGAACATCAGACGCTTGTAGTTCCACGTGTAGGTGGTCGCGCCGGCTTGCCGCGCGGTGTCGGTCGGCTGCATCGACAGCTCGAGCATGCGCACGTCGGTGCCGTGCGTCGTCAACTGCACGTGGAACTGATCGAGGATTTTCGCCGGCGGGGTCGCCAGCGAATAAATGCCGCGCCCGACGGCGGCGTAGGTGACTTCCACCGGCACCGGCACATCGCCCGGCGGCAGCGCGCCGGTCCACACCAGCTTGTCGCCGCGCAGCGCGACCGCGTCGCTCGTCTGCCCGCCGACCGAAATTGACAGGTCCGCCAGCGAGATGATCTGCGGCGGGAGCGGGATCTGGATCTCGCGATCGCCGTCGCCTCCTTCGCCGCGGACCGCCTGGAATGTCGCGGCGAATTTCGTCTGGTAGATCGACTCCGGCTCGACGGTCCCGATGGAAAGCTGCGGCGTCAGCGCGATGTTGGCGGCGAAGGTTCGAATGACCGCCAGCGGCAACGCGGGCGGCGTCGCGATGGTTTCGCCCGATTGAGTTGCCGCCGGCCCCGCCGCGTGTTTCGCGGCATCCGCCGCCAGCGTCTGCTCGCGCTGCTGCGACGCCATCTTCACCTTCGCCGCGCTTTCGCGTGCGCGGTTGAGGGACGGGAGCAGGATCGAGATCAGGATGGTGATGATCCCGATGACCACCAGAAGCTCGATCAACGTGAACGCCGGTGTAGTCCGCCGCCAGGTCATGTCGCCACCTCGGGTTTGTCCGCCCCCCATGGACACATGCACGTCCGCGCCCAATCGGGACAGACGCCGGGATACGTGAAATGTTTCACGGCGACGCGGGCGCGATGGACACGGCGAACAGTGTGGCGTGGTTGAGGTGCGCGCGGAGGTGATATCGACCGGGTGGCAGGTCTGCGAGCGTCTTCTCTTTCCATTTTACCGCGTGCCGCAGCGAATCGCCCGTGATCACGCTTGCCTCTTCGCGGGAAAACCCGCGCACGCGGCGCATTTCTTCATCGAGCAGCTCGACGCGAATCTCCCCATTCCGCGCGTCCGCGTTGATCGTGATCTTCATCTCCTTCGACAACTCGACCGGCTTCAGCGTCACCTGCCCGACATTTTCCAGCGGCGCTTTCAACGTCGGCTGATCGCTCTTCTCCACCGGCCGAACGCCGGCGAAGCGGTCGCGCGGAATCGTCGCGACGCCGATGCCGCTGGCGCCGGTGAGATTGTCCGCGCCGGTCGCGCCGCCCGCGTAGCCGCCGAAGTAAAAGCGGATTTCGTCGTCGAGGATGACCGGGGTGGCGTTGGTGAAGACCGAGCCGCTGTCGAACGCGCCCTTTTCCTTGCTGCGCGGGAGGAAAAACTCGTTGCGGAAATTCCGCTCCCACCGCAGGCCGTCGCGGCTGGTCATCAGCTCGACGTCGATCACCCCTTCGCCGCTCGCGCGGTCGAGGATCTGGTTCAGCGAGAAGTAGACGCCTTCATGGAAGAAAACGGGCGAGGTGTGAAATTCGACGTGCGGCTTGTCGAGATCGTCCGGCGCCAGCGCCAGCTCCGGCCGCGACCAGTGGAGGAAATCTTTGCTCTCGCTGCGGCCCATCGCGTGCTTCCACGCCATCGCGCCGGCGGGGCCGTCGATCCACATTTTGCCGTACCACGCGTAAACCTTTCGTTGCGGATCGAAGAAGACGTCGACCGCATCCGACATCGATAGCGGCGTCGCCCATGGACGCTTCTGTTTCTCGTCGGCGAAGGGGACCGGCGATTCGTAGCCTTCGTAGGTGATGCGGGACAGTGGCTCTTTCGAATGCTTCGTCCAGTGAATCCCGTCCGGCGAAAACGCGACGAACAGGCCGGGGTTTTTGCCCCAGTCGAAATAAGCCATCTTGTACCGCTTCGCCGGATCAGCATCGCGCGGCTCGGCCAGGACGGAGTTGCAATAGCGATAAGAATGTCCGCCGCTGCCGATGAGAACGATGTTGGTCTTCGCGACGTCGTTGAACGGGAAGAGATCGAGCAGCGGCTTGGTGAAATGAACGCCGTCATCGCTCTCGGCGTACGCGACGACGCACGTCTTGGCCCGTTCCTTCGCGGTGACGTTCCACGCCTGGTACCAGAGCTGATATTTGCCGCTCCTGGGATCCCGATGCACGGAGTTCCATGCGATCTGCGTTTCCCACGGCTTGTCCGATTTGATCAGCGGATTTTTTTCATGCCGCACCGGCGGATTCAGCACGCGGCGCGTGCCGGAGCGGTAGAGGACGTCGTGATCGTCGACCAGAAGGATCGTGCGCGCGATGGCGGGCGAGACGAGGAGCAGCAGCACCAGGAGCGCCACGACCATGCTCCCTCTCCCCGGTACGCCGGGGAGAGGGTTGGGGAGAGGGGCGTGCGGCGTGCCACGGGGGTAATCGTTCGATTCGCCGGACGGCGCGGGGCGGCGAATCGAACGGGCGCCGTGTGCCAGGCGCGCCCTGACCCCGCTCCCCTGCCCTCTCCCCGGCGTACCGGGAAGAGGGAGAGGACACTTACTCGCTCGCGGCAGTGTATTTGACGTCATCGAAATAGATCCTCACATAACTTCCGCCGCGGTGGGTGGTGAAAAGCCCAAATCGATCGAGGCTCGCGCCCTTCGCCTTGTCGCCGGGCTTCAGCGTGAGCGCGACCGACTCTTCGCCAAGCGTCGCTTCGATCGTCCCCTTCCCGCCCGCGCCAGCGGGGTCGTACACGATTCGCCAATCAAAAACTTTCTGCGGCACGAGCACCGGCCCGACGCTTTTTTCGACGCTGACGCTCGCGGGATGCTCGCGCGTGCCGGTCGGCTTGGGCGGCTTCGTCTGCGCCGTCGCGTACGCCGGCACAAAATAATGCCCGACGCGCGTCGGGCCGCCGATTCTCACGCCGACGAACTGCCCCGCCTGCGTCGGCGCGAGTTCCTTCTCCGCGCTGTTGAACCATCCCAGGTTCATCCCGGAATCGGGCGACCCTACGTTGAGCACGATTTTCCCGCTCGCCTCCAGCCGATTTTCCATCGACAGCGGCCCGACGCGATCGGCGTAATAACCATACGCCCCGCTGCGCCAGATCATGCCGCCCATCTCTCCGGCCGATGCGCCGCCGGAAAGATTCGTCGCCGCGATGAAGCCGAAGTTGTGCGCGCCGCCTTCATCAAGGCGATCATACGTCGCATCGTTGCCAACGCCGATCCACGCCGGATCGCGCGAAAAATCCGTCGCCTTCCCGACATACTCCAGATCGTCGAAGTGGATCGTCATCGGATTCCCCGGCTTCAGCGAGTTGGCCACGCCGAAACGATCGAACGTCGTGCCGTGCGACTTGTAACCCTTCGGGAGATTCACCTCGAAGGTCTTGCCTTCGAATTCCTCGTGCTTCTCCGCGTTGCTGCGGATCGAAAAACGCATCTGCCCGTCGCCGCCGCTGGCTTCCGGGTCGTAGTCCATCTTCCACGTGTAGCGCGTGCCGTCGTTCTTGATCGACGTCGGCCTGAACTTTCGTCCCTCGCCCTTCGGCTTGGTCTTGTCGACGATCCACGGCGTGATTTTTGTTCCGCACGCCTGGTTCGTCGCGGTGACGAGTTGAAACGTGATGCGCGCGCCGGAGCCTTCACCTGCGAAGCGGAAGCCGAGAGAATTCTGCCGTCCCGCGTCTTCCTCGTTCGCCTTGAACCATCCGAAGAACGCGCCGCTCGAACCGGCCGTCGCGGTGATCGCAAACGTGCCGGACGCGCTGAGCTTGTCGTTCAGCGACAACGCTTCGATCCATTCCGCATACGAGGCC
>JAXDMN010000032.1:0-4878 GCA_034666045.1 Phycisphaerales bacterium
AGCCGCGCCAGCACGAAGTTCGTCAACGCGCCGTGCTTGAACGGCCGCAGCTTGACGAGGAACTTGTTGCACACGCCGTCGAGCAGCGGCGTGCGCACGGGCCAGAGGATTTCTTCCCAGTGCCGCATCGTCTCGAAACCGGCGAGATAGAGCAGGTTCGTCACGTCCTCGACGGTGAGCCAGTTCTGCCGCAATAGCGGATGCGCCAGCCCCAGCCGCGACGCCAGCGCGAGCGGCCACTCCCAGAGGCGGCTGTAAAAGTTCAGCACGATGCGCGTCCGCGCAGTGCTGAAGAGGCGCAGCCGCTCGAAGGTCTGCTGCACGTCCCACAGGTCGTTGACGAGGTCGGAGAGGATGATGAAATCGAACGGCCCTTCGATCGACGCATCGCTCGCATCCGCCTGGATGAAGCGAAGGTCCGGATGCCGCGCCTGTGCCTGGCGGATCATCTCAGGCGAGAGGTCGACGCCGACGCCGACGCTCGGGCGAACCGCTGCGAGCAGATCGCCGCGCCCGCACCCCAGCTCGAGCACGCGCTGTCTGGGCGGGATGAGGAAGCGATGAATCTCCGCGAGCCGGCGGTGGTAGTAACCGCCGAGGCCCTCGCGATGCTCCGTCCGCCGCGCGATCTCGTCCCAGTGCGCGATGCGGTCGCGCCGGTATTCGAGCGCGGCGAGGTCGTCGGCAGCGGCGTCAGGTTGAATCGGCGGGGCGATCGACATCGGCAGCGGCGAACGATATGGGCGCGTGCGGCGACGGTCAAAGCAGACGCACGGCCAGTTCCCGCCTACGGCAGCGTCTCGATCTTGTCGCCAGCGATTCGAACCGCGAGCCTGGCGGTGCGCACGATCACGCCGCGATCCGACTGCTCGATCTTCGGCATCGCTGCAGGCTGCTGTCCGGGGCGGAAGGGTCGGATCACCGCCACGAAGCGCTGCCGCGCCGCCGGCTCGCGCGTCGACGCGGTCAAGTGATACTGCGTCAGCTTGATGCGCTCGCGCGGCGGAACGTCGAACTTGTCCGTGTAGCTCAACTCGAGTTTCTCCGGCGACAGCAGGGCGATCGCGCAGCTTGCCTTCTCCGCCGCGATCGAAATATCCGCCTGCCCCGCGATCGTGATCGCCGCCGGGGAGTGCAGCCGGTATTGAAACACCTCAGGCGAATCGGTTTCGAGATCGTCGACGATGACGATCACGTCCGGCTTGCAGAACAGAATGCTCCGCGTGAATTTGCGGAGCGGCGGGTCATACGCCCGCGACGCGTCGCCCTGCACGAAGTCCACCGCGGGCGAAGTCGAGAATGCCGTGATGCGGCCGACGCATTTCGGCGAATGTTTGATCTGCCCGCGCGCGTCGGAGCCGGGGCGAGGGCCGATCGTGATGTTGTTGCACGATTTCGTTTCCCACATCCAGTTCGCGTGGTGATCGCTGCCGTAGATGTCGCGCACGCCGGACGACACGAGCAGCGGCTGGCCGAACGCGTAGAGCTGGAAGGAATTTTGCGCGTCGTACCCGTGGCTCTGCGTTCCGAACGGGCTGGCTTTGAAGAGGATCTCGACGTTGTCGCGCGCGTCGAGCAGCGACGTGTTGAGGAACGCATGTCCGACGCCGCGGAACGCGCGCGACGACGGCAGATCCGTCGGCGGTTTCGCTTCGACTTTCGGATAGCGCGCCGCGCGGACGAACGGGATGTATCCCGCGCCGGCCGACAGCCACGGCGAAAACGCCCGCGTCGTCGATGCCGTCGTGGGCGCTGCTTCGCGATGCGCATCGACGTACCACTGCCAATATCGGTTCTGCGCCTGCGCGGCGAAGACGTCGACGATCGACGCCATGTTCGCGGAGTTCACGTTGTTCGTCTGATCGCCGAACCCGCCGACCGGCGTGCCGGGCGGCATCGCGTACAGCGGCAGATCGCCCACCTGCGCGAAGAAGGGCAGCGACTGGTACGCGTCGAATCGCATCGCCGCAGTCATGACGTCCGCCCACCACGAGAAGCGCTCGAGGTAGCTGCGCCAGTACGCCATGCCTTCGTGCCAGCCGCCGTCGGCGTCGCTCCAGACCGGGTAGACGTTCGCAAAGACGTTCATCGCCGCCCAAAGCCAGTCGTCCGCGTCGTCGATCTCGCCATGGAACGCGATCGCGACTTCGCCGAGGAAATGCCACGCGCGGTTGCGATGGCTTTCGTACGGCGTCCAGAACTGCCGCGGGAAGAGGTGCTCGTACATCTCGCGCCCGCGGATGGTCATCACGCGGCGGAATTCCGCGCGTTCGGCGTCCGTGAGCAGGTCGTTGACGAACGAGTACGTCCGCGCGAAGAGGTAGTTGTACGGCATGCCCGCTTCGTCGTTGTACAGGTAGCCGCTCGAGCCTTTCGGATCCCACCGCGCCGCGGCGAGCAGGATGCGCTTCGCCTCCTCGCCGTATTTTCGATCGCCGCTGAGCTGGTAGGCGAAGCCTAGCTGCGCCGCTGGGTCGAGTGTGCGCATCGTCTGGTCGCGCGCGCCCCACCAGAGCTCGCGCCATTGCTCGCTTTTCCTGACGATCCCGTCCGGATAAAGCGGCGGCTCATCGGTTGGCGTCTTGCGCTTCAGCATCGCGTCCGCCGCTTTGATCAGGCGGTCGTAGTGCGGTTTGAGGTCGGTCTTCGCGCGAGCGCGAAGCGTCGCCATTTCCTCCGGGCGGACGAACAGCCGCGGATGCGACGTCGGCACGCGATCGAGCAACTCCGCGCGCGGCGGAAACGGGAACTTCGTCGCGTCCGCCGGCACTTCAAACTCGCGCACCGCGCTCCACGTCGATTCGCCGCCCGCGCTGTCGACGAACCGAAACCGCCAATACCATTTCCCGGCGTCGAACGTCCGCGCCGGCGCGTGAACGTTGAACTCGATCGCTTCCGCCCGATACGCGACCGCCGAAAACTCCCGCTGGCGCGCCGCCTCGACCACATAAGCCTTCGCCGCCCGCTGCGGCCGCCATGAAAAGCGGGGCGGATTCAGCGCCGAGGTCGACCCGTTCGCCGGCCGGAATCCCCATTCGCCCTGGGCCGCCGGCGTCTCATCGACCGCCGCGTATTTCTGCTCCTGGGCGGCAAGGACGGCGCAAAACGAAAACAACATGCATGCGGCAATGTGGGAGGCGGTTTTCACGACGGTCAGTCGTACACGGTCCGGTAATTCCCGGCAATCTTGCTCAAGCTCAGCGTGTGGGACTCCGATTAATAAAGAGTAGGAGGCCGTTTTCTTGTCTACGCCCAAGCCATCGCCAGGGTCCGCCGGTTCCCCCAAGAAGGGGAAGGATCGCCGCCTCGCCCAGCGCTTTCCGCTGGACTCGCAGGCCGAATTGGTCCGCTGCCCCTCGAGCAGCCGAACCGCGCCGATTAAGGTCAAGGTGAAGGACATCTCGGCGACGGGCGTCGGCGTCCTGCACACCGAGCCGCTTCCGCTCGGCGAGAAGTACGTCGTCAAAGAGCCGACGATCTCCCGCCGAAAGTCCGTCCTGTTCACCGTCGTCCGCTCCGACCAGATCGGCGAAGCCAACTACAGCATCGGCCTGCACGACGCGCACCTGATGGGCAAGGACTACATCGTCAAGAAACGCCCGACCGGCAAGACCAGCGCCATGGCCAAGCTGCTCATGCTGGCGATGCTGATGGGCGGCCTCTTCGCCGCGTGGATGCTCGTCTAGCCACGAACGCCTCGCTCATGTGGAGCTGCCGCCCGCTTCACAGCGCATTTCGGCATCGCGCGAATGGTCGACCAGTATTCTTCGCGCACGTCGTCGTCGATTTCCGTCACGCCGCCATAGAGCCGGTCGCCGCCGCGCTTCTTGCAGCCGGAGATCCAGTACGCTTCGCCGGTGTCGACGTCGAAGTAGTTGGCCTTGAACCCCTGCCCGCGGAGCGACTGAAACTTCCGCCCGCCGTAGTACAGCGTCTTGCCCGTCTTGGAGAACGTGACGCGGCCGATGCGCGCGGGGCCGCTCAACCCGTCCGACTTGCACTCGATGTACATGATGCGCGACTGCATGGCGCGGCCATTTTAACGTGAGCGGCGATGCGCAAAACCGCGTTCGTCGATCGAAAAGACGCAAATTAACGGAAAAGTGACCGCTACGCATTTGCCCTCGTCGGCGGGCGTCGATATCTTCCGCATCCCGCTCACGTAAAGGACTCGAAAACGTATGGCCAAGGCACGCGCGATCGTGAAACGCCGCAAGGCGGTTCGCAACATCAAGAAGATCACCAAGACCATGCAGATGATCGCGACGGCGAAGTTCCAGAAATCGCTGAAGCGCGCCGTCGGCACCAAGGCCTACACCATGAAGATCCGCGAGCTCGTGCGCGAGCTGGCCAGCAGCGTCGGCGACGTCGAGCACCCGCTGCTGCGCAAGGTCACCGACGAGAACCGCACGAACCGCATCGCGCTGATGGTCATCACGTCGAATCGCGGCCTGGCCGGCGCGTACAACGGATCGGTCCTCCGCGCGTCGATGGCCTTCATCCGGGAGCAGGAAGCGGCCGGGCGGACGGTCGATCTCTACGTCGTCGGCAAGAAGGGCATCAGCTTCTTCAACTACCAGAAACGCCCGATCACGCAGCGCATCGACGCGCAGGACACGCCGCGCTACAACGACGTCGAACGCTTCGCCGAACAGTTCATCCGCGACTTCGTCGCCGGCAAGATCGACGGCATCTACGTCGCGTTCATGAACTTCATCAGCACCGGCTCGCAGAAGCCGGACGTGATGACGCTGCTGCCGCTGGCGGGGGTCGAGGAGTCGGTCGCGCACATCGCGCAGCAGGCCGCCGAGAAGGAAAATCAGGCGAAGGCCGGCGCGCTCGACGCCCGCCGGTCCGGAGCCACCGTCGAGGACCTGA
>JAXDMN010000033.1:0-17146 GCA_034666045.1 Phycisphaerales bacterium
GTCACGTCGGCCATGCCGTCTGCCGATGCCGGGTAAAGGCGCACCGGGGGGTCGGGGGAAACGTACAATGAGTTGAGTGCCGATATTATGAGCGTGCTTCACGTGAAATACCTGATCGTCGGCGGCGGGCTGGCCGGGGCGGCGGCGGCGCGGGCGATTCGCGCGATCGATCCGCAGGGAGAGCTCGTCATCATCGGCCGCGAGGCGAACGCGCCGTACCATCGGCCGCCGCTGTCGAAGACGTACCTGCGTCGGCAGTCGCGGCGTGAGGAATTGTTCGTGCAGCCGGCGGGTTGGTATGCGGAGCAGCGGGTTCAGCTTCGCAGCGGCGCGCGGGCGGCGCATCTCGACGTGCCGCGGCGCGTGGTCACGCTGGAAAGCGGCGAAGGAATCGGATTCGACAACCTGCTGCTGGCGACCGGGATGTCGCCGCTGCATTTGACGGCGCCGGGCGCGGATCTGCCGAACGTCCTTTACCTGCGGACGCTCGAGGACGCCGAGCGGCTCGGGCACGCGATCGACAAGGCGAAAAGCGAAGGGACGAAGCACGCGACCGGTCGCGGGCGCGTCACGGTCATCGGCGGCGGCGCACTCGGCGTGGAAATGGCGGCGACGTTGACGCAGATGAACCTGCATGTCGATCTGCTCGCCGCGCACGAGCATCCGTGGGACAAGTTCGCCGGCGCGAATACCGGGAAGTTCCTCTCGCATTACCTGGAAAAACATGGCGTGACGGTGCACCCGAATCGCCGTCCGCTGCGGCTGGAAGGGGACGGACGCGTGCAGCGCGTCGTGCTCGACGCCAAGACGTCGCTCGCATGCGATTTCGTCGTGGCGGCGGTCGGGGCGGTGACGAACAAGGAGCTGCTGCGCGGCACGTCTATCAACGCCGAGAAGGCGATTCTCGTCGACCCGCGCTGCCGCACGAACGTCCCGAACATCTTCGCCGCCGGCGACTGCGCGGCCGTCTTCGATCCGCTCTTCGGCAAGCACCGCATCATCGACCACTGGGACCACGCCAGCGTCACCGGCGCGATCGCCGGCACGAACATGGCCGGCGGGGACGTCGGTTACGACGCGGTGAACTACTTCTTCAGCGACGTGTTCGACCTGTCGCTGTCGGCGTGGGGCGAGCCGAAGCAAGTCGACCGCCGGCTGATCCGCGGCCTGGCGAGCGTGGACGGGCCGGACTTCATCGAGATCGGCATCGCGGCGGACGGACGCGTCGCGCAGGTGCTGGCGGTCAATCACGCGGGGGAAGATGAGCTGCTGCGCGATCTCGTGGGCGAGCGTGTGCACGTGGAAGGTCGCGAAGAGTCCCTGAAAGATCCGGCCTTTCCGCTGGCAAGCCTGCTTTAGCGCGGCGCGATCTCTCCCCCTACCGTTTTTCCAACTCGAACATGATCATGCTGAGAGGGTGTTTAAGAAGTCCGTCACCTCAGAGGACCCAAGCGTTGTCATCCTGAGCGTACTCGCGAAGGATCTGCGTTTGATGACGAGGAACGCAGATGCTTCGGAGTACCTCAGCATGACAAAATGCTCGATTTTGGCGCAGCAGGACTTCTTAAAATACCCTCTGAGGTACTCCGAAGGATCTGCGCTTTCCGTCGATCGGCGCTAGATCCTTCGGAGTACCTCAGGATGGACAATTCCTCTCGAGTTGTCCCTTCATGGCACGAACAAAGCCCGGGGATTGCAATCCCCGGGCTTTCGGCGCGCGAAACCGTTCAGCGCGCAATAAAAACGCGGAGACACCAAAAAGGCATCTCCGCGTGGGTTCTCCTTGACGACGGATCATCCGTCGGCGCTCGCGCGCGAACGGATTAGTTCGTCTTCTTCGTTTCCGTCTTGGTCGTGCGGTCGCCGTCGCGGTCGACGGTCGTCGTCTTCTTCGAGTACGAGTCGCCGCGGTCGGCATCGTCGCCGACTTCGCCGGAGGCGCGGCAACCGATGACGGCGACGGAGAACATGCCGATCATGAGGACGGTCAGGAACTTCTTCATAAAACCTCCCGTGAGGATTGTTGCGGTTGTCCGCCGACACAGCGCCGGCGTGACCTGCGGAGGTTGGAACAAAGTTGGTGCCAGAAGCGGGGTCAACTGCTGCGGGATAAGCGGGCTCTTCCGTTTTTTCGTGGGATTGGGCGGAATTGCCCGGGAACCTTACCCGCCGCCGGACGGGGTGGCGGATGGGCTCTGACTTTCTGTCGCGGACTCGGCGGGGTCCGACATGGCCGCGACCGCCAGCGTGTCACGCTCCAAATACTTCGCGCCCCACAGCCAGAACAGCCCGCCGATCAGGAAGGTCAGCGACACGAACCCGAACGCGATGTCCATGTTGAAGCGGTCGGAGATCCAGCCGATGACCGGCGGGGAAATCGCGTCGCCCAGCGCGTGGATGAACAGGATGTTCAGCGCGAACGCGGTGGCGCGGATTCGCGGCGGCGTGACGTTGGCGAGGATCGTGTTGCTCGGGCCCGTGTTGAAGAAGAGGCAGAAGACCGCCAGGCCGACGAAGATCCACGCGTATGGGAACGGCGTGAAGAGGATCATCAGCAGCATCGGGAATCCGGTGAGCAGCCCGGCGGCGGAGACGAGAAAGTAGGAGCCGGCGAATCGTTTGCGCAGCGCGTCGCCCGCGATTCCGCCGAGCATGGTGGCGGCAAAGCCGGCGACGCACAGGATCACACCGAAGATCGTATTGATGCGCCCGAGGTCGACGGTTTTGTGCAGGCGATATTCGTAGATGTAGGTCGGCATCCAGAAACCGATGCCGCCGATGGCGAAGGTCATCGCGGTCATGCCGGCGCAGTCGAGGACGTAAGAGCGGATTTTCAGAAGCACGAGGTAATCGGCCATACGCGGCCGATTCGATTGAGTGGGATTCGCGATAGTCGCGGGCGTCGCGGTCGATCCTTCGCGGCGCGGGTCGCGCATGAAAAGCGCCCAGACGCCAAGCACGATTCCAGGCGCGACGACGAGATAAAACGGCCAGCGCCACGAGCCGGTGGCTGATGCGACCGCCCCGCCGAAGACGTATCCGAGCGCGCTGCCGAGCGGGATCGCGAGGAAGAACCAGGCGAGGATTCGCCCACGGATCTTGAGGGGGAAGAGGTCGGATAAAATCGTTGGCGCGACCGGCCCGTATGCCGCTTCGCCGATGCCGACGAAGCAGCGCGTGAGCAGGAGCACGCCGAAGGTCGTCGCCAGCCCGGTCGCGCCGCTGGCGAGGCTCCAGAGGATCACACCGACGGCGACGAGCAGCCAGCGCGACGTGCGGTCGCCGAGCCAGCCGAAGATCGGGGAACAGAGCATGTAGGAGAGGAGGAACGCGGTGGCGAGCCAGCCCATGGTCGCCTGCGAGACGCCGAACTCCTCGCGAATCAGCGGCTCGACGGCGGCGAGGACCTGGCGGTCGACGTAGTTGAAGAGGTTGATGCCGAGAAGAAGGAGGAGCGCGGGGCGTGCGCCGGGAAGACGCGCGGGAGGTGCGGTGTTATCGCTCGGAGCGCCGGGTTGAGGCATCGGCGACGCATGATGTGGATCGGGTGAGGGAATTCAAATCACGAGAACGCGACTTCGTCGCGCATCGGACTCACAGAGTCCGGCTCCGTCCCTTTTGCGGGTGCGTTCTTTTTTACATTCGATCGCGCGCACCGGACGTCAGTTCGGCTTTCCACCGATCATGTCCAGGAGTTGGTGGAGGTCGAAGGGCTTGGCCATGAACTGGACGGGTTGGCCCTGGAGGACGCCGGCTTCGTATTCGCCGCTGATGGCGATGACTCTGGACGGGCGGTGGGATTCCGGGAGCTTCATGCAGTGCTGGACGAGCTCGAAGCCGTCCATCACCGGCATGCGAAGATCGGTGAGCAGGACGTCGAAGCGCTGGGTGAGGAGATAGCCGAGGCCTTCTTCGCCGTCGCGCGCGGTGACGACTTCCGCGCCGGCCTGGCGGATCAGGCGGCTCATCGCCAGACGCGTGGGCGTGTGATCCTCGACGATGAGAATGCGTGGACGTTTGGGCAGCACTGCACCCGTGTGGCCGATTGAGGGGGTAAACAACGGCAACCCTCCAACCTGAACGTGGGAGGCGTCGTTACAGCGCGCTCTCCCGGGCCGCGCGACGGGCGGCCGACATCGACGATCGTGCGCCGCCGACGCTGCGCTCGAGGCCGCAGGGAAAGTCCGGTCGGCGAACGGGGTATTTAAGCGAAGTCTTCAAGGCATTTCAACCGCCGGCGCGGGGCAATTTTCATCCGGCGGTGTGCCGGAGCGCTTCCGCGGCGGCGTCGCCCGGCTGCCAGAGGCCTTCCGGTCCGAGCAGCTCGAATGGGCGGAAGTCCGCCTTGTAAGTAATCGTCGCACCATTGCGAACCCAGTAGCCCAGGTAATAGTGCGGAATTTTTTTCGCCGCGGCGAACGCGATTTCCCACATCGCGCTGAAGATGCCCAGGCTCCGCCGCGACTCGGCCGGGTCGAAATAGAAATAGACGCTGCTGAGCGATTGTGCGCAGACGTCGGCGATTCCGACGCCGATCAGTTTATCGGTCGCGTCGCGGTAGGCGAACTCGAGGGAGTCGACCGGCGACTGGTATAGAAACTCCGCGAACCCCGCGGCGTCTTCGGCGCGATCGGGATCGTGGCGCTCGCGCTGGTAACTCAAGTAGAGCTGAAACTTCTCGTTGCTCGGTCGCGGCGACGATGTGACCGTGACCGCGAGGTCCTGATTCCGCCGCCAGATCCGCCGCTGCGATTTACTCGGCAGAAACGAATCCGTCGGCACGCGAATCGGCTGACACGCGCGGCATCCGCGGCAGACCGGCTGATAAAAAAATCTCCCGCTGCGGCGAAACGCGCGGTCCATGAAGGCGTGATAGAGCTCCCCATCCATCTCGTCGCAGAGGAAGCCGCGCAGCTTCGCCGCGCGATCGGGCAGGTACGGACAGGCATCCTCCGGCAGCACCGAAAGCGCCACGTTCACCGGTGGTGGATGTGACGGGAACGCGCAGGAGTCGCTCACGCGAACATTGTACGACCGCAAATCCAGCGCGGCGATTCAACACGATTCGCTGGAACGCACCGACCCCATTTAGCCGCTCCGCTTGCGGAGCGCGTTCGTGCGATCGCGCCTCGCAAGCGAGGCGGCTAAATGCGGGACGCGCGTCCTGTTCGCGAGCTAATGCGGCATCGGAAACTTCGACGCAAACGCTTTCACTTCGTTGCGGATCTTCGTCAGCGCTACCGCATCGTCCTTCGACTGCACCCCGCGGTCGATGAAGTCCGCGACTTGTTTCATGTCCGCTTCCTTCAACCCGCGCGTGGTCAACGCCGGCGTGCCAAGACGAATGCCACTGGTGACGCGCGGGGGACGGGGGTCGTTGGGGACGCCATTGTAATTGCAGATGATGCCGGCTTTCTCCAAGGCCTGCGCAACTTCGATTCCGGTGAGATCGGCGCTGCGGGCGCGGAGGTCGACGAGCATCAGGTGGTTGTCGGTTCCGCCGCTGACCAGGCGGTAGCCGCGTTCGATCAGGGTGGCGGCGAGGGCCTTGGCGTTTTTGACGATCTGCTGGGCGTAGGTCTTGAACTCCGGCTTCAAGTCTTCGCCGAAGGCGACGGCCTTGGCGGCGATGATGTGCATGAGCGGCCCGCCCTGTCCGCCGGGGAAGACGCTGCGATTGATGGCTTTGGCGAGCTCGTCGTCGTCGGTCATGATCAATCCGCCGCGCGGGCCGCGCAGGGTTTTGTGCGTCGTGGTCGTGACGACGTGGGCGTGCGGGAAGGGCGATGGATGCGCCCCGCCCGCGACGAGGCCGGCGATGTGGGCGATGTCGGCCATCAGGAATGCGTTCACTTCGTCGGCGATGGCGCGGAATTGCGCGAAGTCGATCGTTCGCGCGTAGGCGCTGTAGCCGCACAGGATGACTTTTGGCTTCAGATCGCGCGCCTTGGCGCGGACGGAATCGAAATCGATCGTCTCGGTCTGCGCGTTCAGCTCGTAATGGGCGGGTCGGTAGAAGACCGCGGAGGTGTTGAGCTTCATGCCGTGCGAAAGGTGCCCGCCGCTGGCGAGGTTCATGCTGATGAACGGATCCCCCGGCTTCATCATGGCCATGAAGGCGGCGAGATTGGCGTTCGCGCCGCTGTGCGGCTGGACATTGGCGTGACGACAGCCGAACAACTCCTTGGCGCGGTCGATCGCGAGCGTCTCGATCTGGTCATAGACGCCGCAACCCTGGTAATAGCGTGCCCCGGGATAACCCTCGGCGTACTTGTTGGTCAGCACGGAGCCTGCGGCTTCCATGACGGCGCTGGAGACGTGGTTTTCGCTGGCGATCAGCTCGAGCGTGTCGTGCTGGCGCTGCTGCTCCTGCTGGATCAGTTGGAAAATTTCCGGGTCGGTCTTCAATAGGCTCATCGCGTCGGCTCCAGTCGAAAAGCTGCGGGAAAAAGCGAGCGGAAGATTGTAGCGGCGCGCGTTTGCCGTAACCAGCGACGCGGAATTAGCATGCCCGGCATGATTCTCCCGCTGCTGGCGTCGATGTTCCTGCTGCTGGCGCCCCCGCCGCCCTCGTCACCGGCTGAGCACGACATGAACACCGTGCGCACGCGCTTGATCCGCTCGGTGATCTCGACCGACCCGGCCGCCGTCGCCGCGCTGAAAGCCGACGCCGCCCGGCACGCGGCGTCGCTTCGGCCGGACCATTCCTGGGCGGATATCGAATACGGCGACGACAGGCGCACCTACTGGAGCACGCAGGACCATGCGCGCCGCGTGTTGGCGATGTCGAAGGGCGTTCGCCTCTCCATCGACGCCGGCGCACTCGACAAAGCGCTGCTCGAGAAGACGCACGCCGCGCTCGATTACTGGCTGGAGAAAGATTTTCAGAATCCGAACTGGTGGCACAACCAGATCGGCACGCCCGAGCTGATCGGCGAATCGGCGGTGCTGCTGCAGCCGAATTTATCCGCGCAGCAGACCGGGAAAATGCTCGAGATCATGCAGCGAAGCGATTGGAAGAAGTGGACCGGGCAGAATCTCGTCTGGGGCTGCGCCAACCAGGTGATGCGCGGACTGATCGAGAACGATTCCCAAGTCGTCGCCGCCGCGTATGCGCGGATGTACGAGGAAGTCCGCGTCACGACGGCCGAGGGGATTCAGCCGGACTGGAGCTTCCATCAGCACGGCGCGCAGTTTTACTCCGGCGGATATGGATTGCAGTTCGCGCAGGACGTGCCGCGTTACTCGGCGTGCGCGTTCGGCACGCGCTGGCAGATGCGGGCAGACAAGATGGAATTTTTCAATGGCTTCATGCTCGACGGGCAGCGCTGGATGATGCATCGGCACGTGTTCGATTACGCCGCCGTCGGGCGCGAAATCACCCGGCAGGGAAAATCCGCCGCGCCGCGCGACTGGACCGGCGGACCGATCTCGCCGCGCGGGGCGGCGTATTCGCTGCTCAACGCGGTCAATTTACTGGCGGCCAATCCGATCCCGCGGCAGCAGGAATATCGCGACTGGGCGACCACGATCGGCGACGGCTCGATCGAGCGCCCGCTCGTCGGCAACCGGCATTACTGGCGCAGCGATTACATGGCTCACCATCGCCCGGCGTGGTTCGCGTCGGTGCGAATGTTTTCCGACCGGCTGCTCAACACCGAGCTGGTGAACAACGAAGGAAAGCTCTCGCATCACCTCGCCGACGGCGCGAATTTTCTTTACGTCACTGGCGATGAGTACACCGACATTTTTCCCGCGTGGGACTGGACGAAAATCCCCGGCACGACGGCCGAGCAGACGCCGCTCACGCCGGGCGACCGCAAGCAGATCGGCATCAAAGGCGCGACGAGCTTCGTCGGCGGCGTCAGCGACGGCGCGAACGGCCTCGCGGCGATGGACCTGCGGCGCGACCCGCTTCGGGCCCGCAAATCATGGTTCTTCTTCGACGATGGTTATACATGTCTCGGCGCCGGCATCGCGTGCGAAAGCGATAACCTCGTTGCCACGAGCGTCAACCAGTGCCACCTCCGCGGCGAAGTGAAACAGCAGGACAATTGGATCCACCACGCGAACGTCGGCTACGTCTTTGCCGATCGCTCGAAGGTTCGCCTGACAACCGCCGAGCAATCCGGCGACTGGTCCGACATCGGCGCCCACGCCGGCCGCGTGTCGGCAAAGGTTTTCAACCTCTGGATCGACCACGGCGCTCGCCCCGCTGAGGCGAGCTACGTCTACAGCGTCTTCCCGACCGCCACGCCGCAGCGGACCGCGGAACTCGCGGCGAAGCCGGAGGTGCAGGTCATCCTGAACACGCCGAAGCAGCAGGCGGTTTATCACGAGCGGTTGAAGGTGCTCAGCGTGGCGTTTTGGGAGGCGGGCAAAGTGCAGGCGGGAAAAAACGTGGTCGAAGTCGATCAGCCGTGCCTTCTCATGTTGAGTGATGAGGGCGTGGCGACGGTGTCGAACCCGGCGAACGAGCCGCTGGTCGTGAACGTGCGCGTGAATGGCAAAAGCCTATCCGCCGAGCTTCCGGGCGGCGATCGCGCGGGATCGAGCGTTCAACTTCGCTGACGCTTCACGATCAGCGCTTCGACTCCAGCGGCGCTGGTTGCAGCGTGACTTTCCACTGCACCTGCGGCGCGGCGGACGGCAGATCGCCGACGCAGGCCTGGACGTAGCCGTTGTGTGTCGCGACGCGCGGGCCGGTCAGTTGTAGCGCGACGTTCGCCGGCTCGACGATTTCCCACGTCAGCGCGCCGCCGGGGCGGCGGACGGTGAGCTTGTTGGCGTTGGCCGACGTCTCGACGTCGTTCGCGCCGTCGTTCACCAGGGCGGGAAACAGCGCGCGCGTCGCGGCGAGCGGGGCGTCGCCGCGAATCGCGGACGTGGCGCCAACGCCGTCCTTGGTGATGACGAAGCTCTCCTCGACCGGACGTGCGCCCTCGCCGGCCAACTCGTACTTCACCGTGAACGCGACGCGATCGGATTTTTCGTCGGCGACGATCAGCTCCGCGTTCTTCACGATCGGCTCATTCGGATTCGGCTGCTCGCCCTTCGGCGGGGCGTGGGCGAGGTGATACTGCGCCAGCCCGCGCCAGCGCCCATCCTCGGAATCTTTCCACTGGATGCCGGGCGTGATCGCCCAGAGGTCCTTGCGCGGGTGCGGGCCGTACCAGCGGTCGGGCGCGGCGCTGCCGGAGAGCGGCGAAAGCTCGACGCCCGCGCGGTGCACGCGCTGCACGCCGGTGCCGTCGTAGTGCTCGTCCGCGGAGGTGTCGATCAACACGTAATACCCGCCGGCGGCGGCGGCGATCTTGTGGAATTTTTCGCGAAGGTCGAAGACGTAGCCGCCGGTTTCCGCGGGCGTCGGTTTCTCCGCGATCGAGTCATCCGCCCGCGTGTACGCGATCGCGAGCATGCCCATCGGGAGCAGGTTGTACTGCGAGTGGAAGCTGTATCCCTCGAACCCGTGACGCTGCTCCGGCTCAGCGCGATTTTTCACGATGAACAGCTCGCCGCTCGGACGCTGCCAGCGCGACATCGACTTCAGCGCCAAGTGCGCGGCGCGCTTGAACGATCCGGCGACGTCCGCGCGGCCGGCGCGATTCCACTTGTTCGCGTTGATCTCGCAGATCGCCGCGATCTCCGCTTCGTTCCACTGGTGCTGCGCGCTGCGGCCGCCGTTGGGCCATTCGCCCTGCGGCGAAAGGAGCAGCAGCGACGACAACCCGCCGAGCGTGAGGAAGCGCTCGAGCTGCGCCTTGGCCGGCCCGTCGTAGGCGCCGTCGGCGACCATTTCTTCCAGCCACAGCCGCGGGAAGGCATCGTACGCCATCGGGACGTTCGGGTCTTCGTACAGGCCGAACTTCGTGAAACGGCGCTGCTGGCGCGCGAGCATGTCGTCGAGGTATTTCTGCTGCGCCTCTTTCTGATCGTCGACGACGAGACCGGTCTTGCGCCGCAGCGCTTCGCCGGCGACGTTGACGACGTTCCAGTTCGCGCCGGCGGTCTGGTCTTTGTAGAGACCTTCCGGTCCGTTCGGAACGATCGACTTCATCATCTGCTCCCACTTCGCGGCCTGCTCCTTCGGCGCGCGGTCGTGCAGGATGCGGTAAGCGTGCACGAGCATCGGGATGTAAAAGTCGGGATGCTGGTTCGCGGTCGTCTTGTTGAGCAGCGCGGTGAGCGCGAAGTCGAACGCGCGCGAGGCCGGCTCGAGCAGGTCGTCCCGCCCCGCTTCTTTCACGAGCAACGCCGCGGCGGACGCGAACGCGGGCGTGGAATATTGCTTCTCCAGGTTCGCGCCGGTGTCCTTGTGCTTCTCATACGGATCGAGGATCGCGCCGGCCGGGCTGAGATGCTGCTTCCAGAAATCGACGTTGCCGGCAATGAGCGGGAGGTAGTTTTTTTTCGACAAACCGGTGGGCTGGAAATTCTCCGCCGGCTTGGCGGCGCCGCCGGGAAAGAGCCGCTTGATCGCCTCGCCGGCCGGATGTTTGCTGGCGACGTCGTTGAAGTCGCGCAGGTTCATCTCCGGCATCTCGGCGGCGCCGGCCGAACGGACGAAGACGAGCGAGACGAGCAGCGCAACTGCGAAAAAGCGTCGAATCATTTTGAAATCCATGACTTTGGTCCTACCGCGGAAATACCAAGCCTGTTGCCGCGACGCGCGCCGCGTTATCTTTTCACTCGCCATGAAAAAGCCGTTCCGACCGAAGACCACACCGCGGGCTCAGGACATCACCACCATGAGCGGCGACGAGCTGCGCAGCACGTTCATGGTCGAAGAGGTCATGCGCGCGGGAACGATCGCGTGGACCTTCACCGACCTGGATCGTATGGCGCTGGCGGGCGTCGTGCCTACGGGCGGATCGGCCAAGCTCGAGAACGACCCGGAAACCGGGCGGCAATTCTTCCTCGAACGCCGCGAGCTGGGCATCATCAACACCGGCGGCGGACGCGGAACCGTGCGCGTGGACGGCAAGGCGTATGAGATGTCGAGCCTCGACTGCCTCTACGTCGGCATGGGGGCGAAGGATGTTTCGTTCGAGGGCGGCGAAGCGAAATTCTTCCTGCTGAGCTGCCCGGCCCATCAAACCTATCCGACGACGCTCATCCGCAAGGCGGAGGCCAAGCCGCTCGATCTCGGCTCGCAGGCGACCGCGAACAAGCGGAAGATTTTCCAGTACATCCATCTCAACGGCATCAAGAGCTGCCAGCTCGTGATGGGCTGGACGGAGCTGGCCGAGGGAAGCGTCTGGAACACAATGCCGCCGCACACGCATTCCCGGCGGACGGAAATTTATTACTACTTCGACATCGCCGAGAACAACATCGTGTCGCACTTCATGGGCGCGCCGGACAACACGCGGCATCTGTTCGTGCACAACGAGCAGGCGGTGCTGTCGCCGGCGTGGTCCATCCATTGCGGCTGCGGCACGGCGGCGTACAAGTTCATCTGGGCGATGGCGGGTGAGAATCAGACGTTCGATGACATGGACAAAGTTGGGCCGCTGGAATTGCGATAGGAGAGGGAACCACAGATGAACACAGATGGACACAGATGATTCAGTCAAATCTGTGTCCATCCGTGTTCATCTGTGGTTTCAAATAAAGTATGGCGCAACGATTTGAAGGAAAAGTTGTTGTCGTGACCGGCGCGAGCCGGGGGATCGGCGGCAGCACCGCCGTCGCGTTCGCGCGCGAAGGCGCACAAGTGATCGGCGTTGCGCGGTCAAGCCAGGACGAGATCGCCAAAGAAGCCGGCGGAAAATATCACGCGGTCGAGGCGGATCTCGGCAACGCCGACGCGCCGGCGCTGCAAAAGCTTGTCGACGGCATCATCGGAAAATTCGGGCGGATCGACGTGCTCGTGAACAACGCCGGCATCATCCGGCGGGCGGCGGCGGTCGATTTTTCCGAGGCGGACTGGAACGACGTGATCCGCGTGAACCTGACGTCGCCGTTCTTTCTGACGCAGGCGGTGGCGCGCTGGTGGCTGAAGTCCGGCGGGCGCGAGAAAGCGGCGGCGGACGCGCGGTTGAAAATCGTCAACATCGCGTCGCTGCTCAGCTTCCAGGGCGGGATTCTCGTCGCCGCGTACGCCGCCAGTAAGCACGGCATCGCCGGCGTGACCAAAGCGCTGGCGAACGAGTGGTCGAAGGAGCGCATCAACGTGAACGCGATCGCGCCCGGCTACATCGCAACGGAAAACACGCGCCCGCTGCGCGAAGACGCAAATCGAAACGCCGCGATCCTCGCGCGCATCCCGCAGGGCGACTGGGGCCATCCCGATCAAATCGCCGGAACCTGTCTGTATCTCGCCTCGCCGGACGCGGACTACGTGAACGGCGCAATTCTTAACGTCGATGGAGGTTGGCTTGCCCGCTGAGACATCGATCACCCCCCCACCGCAACCGGTGAAGCCCCTCGACTACGATTCGGCGGCCCTGTCGCCGCCGTGGTATCGAAGCTACCGCTGGGTCATCTGCGGGCTGCTGTTCTTCGCGACAACGGTGAACTACGTCGACCGCGCGGTGTTCGGCGTGCTCGGGCAAACGCTGCGCGATCAGATGGGTTGGACGGCGACGCAGTTCGGCGACGTCAATGCGGCGTTCACGCTCGCCTACGCGATCGGATTCCTCTTCGTCGGCTGGTTCATCGACCGGGTGGGGACGCGCTGGGGCTACACGATCTGCCTGATCATCTGGTCCCTCGCCGCCGCCGGGCACGCGCTGGCGCGCAGCACGATGGGGTTCATGATCGCCCGGTTCGCGCTGGGGATCGGCGAATCGGGGAACTTCCCGGCGGCGATCAAGACCACCGCGGAATGGTTCCCCAAGAAAGAGCGCGCGACTGCGACCGGTATTTTCAACGCCGGCTCCAACGTCGGCGCGATCCTTGCGCCGGCGGTGGTTCCGTTCATCGCGATCACGTGGGGCTGGCAGGCGGCGTTCATCATCACGGGACTGGTCGGCCTGATCTGGGTCGCGTTCTGGCTGCCGCTCTATCGTCGGCCGACGGAGCATCCGAAAGTCTCGCCGGGCGAGTTGGCGTACATCCAGAGCGATCCGCCTGATCCGCCAGTGCGCGTCCCCTGGGCGCGACTCATTCAGTTCCGCCAGACTTGGGCGTTCGCGATCGGCAAGTTCATGACCGATTCGATCTGGTGGTTTTACCTCTTCTGGTTCCCGGTGGTGATGGCGGACCGGTTCAAGGTCGACCTGAAGAACATCGGGCTGCCGATGATCACGGTCTACCTGCTGGCGGATGTCGGCTCGGTCGGCGGCGGGTGGCTGAGCTCACACCTGATGAAGCGCGGCTGGTCGGTGAATGTCGCGCGCAAGACGGCGATGCTGGTCTGCGCGGTCTGCATCGTGCCGGTTGTGATGGCGCCGATCGTGGCGAACCAGTGGATCGCCGTCCTGCTGGTCGGCGTCGCCGCCGCGGCGCACCAGGGATTCTCCGCCAACCTCTTCACGCTGACCAGCGACATGTTCCCGCGCAAGGCGGTCGGTTCGGTGGTGGGCATCGGCGGATTCGCCGGCGCGATGGGCGGGTTCCTCCTCAACATGTCCGCCGGGCGAATCCGCGACATGTTCGGCAGCTACGTGCTGGTCTTCGCGATGGCCGGGTCGGCTTACCTCGTCGCGCTGCTGATCATCCACCTGCTCGTGCCGCGGCTGGAGCCGGCTAATGTGCTTGACGAGACGCGCGTCGCCACCGCGTAGCCGAACGAACAAGCTCAAGGAGCGTTGCAACCATGCGAAAGACATCCGGGCTGCTGCTGACGATCATTTCGGTTTTGACGGTTCCCCGCGCGGCCCGCGCCGCCGATACGTGGTTTGACCTGAAAGACTTCGGCCCGGTGACGCAGCGTGTCGCTGTCACAGTCGAGAACCCCGCCGATGTGCCGGTCGAAGCGGCGCTGGTGCATCTGCCGATGGCGGAGGTGCGAAAGGTTCTGCCGGATGCGCGCTTCGACAGGGTTTGCGTGGTCGATCCCGCGGCGAACGCCACCACGCAGCCGAAACGCGATCGCGCTAACGAATATTTTGTTCCGCACCAGGTCAGCAACCGCACGCTGATCTTCGCGATCCCGCTCGAGCCGAAGCAGAAGAAGAAACTTTACGTCTACAGCGCGCCGCAGCCGCTCAGCATGCCGGGATTTCCGCCGAAGACGGCGTGGGATAATCGTCACGCGTATCGCTCGTTCGAAAACAACTTAATCGCCTATCGCATGGAGACCGGCCCCGGCGCGAACACGATGGGCTTCGGCATCGACGCGTTCGGCAAGACCAAGGCCGGCAAGGGGCTCCGCCTGCTCGAGGCGTACGAGCACGGGCACGACTCGTATCACAAGCTCGCCTACTGGGGCGTCGATATTCTCAAGGTCGGCTACGGCCCCGCGATCGGCGGCATCTACGTGATCAGCGGCAGCGGCAGCGACGAGAAAAACATGGGCCGGCCGCAGATCCCCACCAGCCGCGTCGAGTGCGCCTACACCGGCCCGGTCGAGACGCTGCTGCACTGCACCGCGCCGGTGGAAGTCGCGGGGAAGAAAGTGACGGTCACGCGCCGATACACGATCGTCGGCGACGACCGCACCGTTCGCTCCGAAGACCGCGTCGAGGGCGACGATCTCGAGGGCCTGACGATCGGCATCGGCATCCGCGACCTGCCCAGCGGCAAGTGGATCGAAAAAGCGAATCCCGGCTACGCGATCAGCTCGGGCGATTCCAATCAACCGGAATCCGGCTACACGTCCGTCGCCCTCTCGGCGGTCTTTCCCAAGAGTGGCTTCGAGCGCATCGTTGAGCTGAAGGACCCCAAGAACGCCAAGCAAGGCTTCGGCGACGCCGGCCACGTCTACGTGCTCAAACCGGAAAAAGTCGACAACGCCCTCGTCGCCAACAACCGCCTGACCATGATCTGGAACGGCGACGGCGAGATCAGCAAGACTGAAGAACTTGAGAAAGCCTGCCAACGCTGGGCTGCCCAACGCGATAACCCGGTGAAGATCGAACTGGGAAAGGAAGCGGAGTCGAAGAGCTGATTTGCTCCTGCGCGTAGCGGTCGGGCCGCAGGCCCACATCTTTTCAATGGTGGGCGATGCCACCCTACTTCGCCGGCGTGAGGTTGATCTCGAAAACATTCATCAAATCTCCCCCGTCTGGCACTTTCGTCGGCTGTAAGACGATCTCGTACTCGCCCGGATAAAGCTGCACCGTGCCGAGCTTCACCTCTTCCATCGTCGTCGCGCTCTTCGTCGGCTTCACCGTCCCCTCCAGGATTTTCTGGTCGACTTTGAGCTTGTACGCGCCGGTTTGATTCGCATTCGCGGTGCTGTACTTCAGCGTCACGTCGAACTTCGCCGGATCATTCAATCGAACGGGCCAGGTGAGTGAGTCGCTCGGCTTCTCCAGGCCGGCGACGTAGTAGCGGGCGGATTTGCCGTCGCCGTAGCGGAGGTGATCACCTTTTGTGATCGCGTCGAACGCGAGCAGGCAATTGCTCTTCACATTCGTCGCCAGCAGGCGGCCGGGTTTGGCTTTGATGTCACCGGTGATTCTCAGGACGACGACGGTGTCCGTTTTATCCAGCGGCTCGCGCGGGACGGTCACGACCACGTCGTCATCGTTGAGCCGCCTGATCTTCAGCGCTTCCTTGTCCGGATCCGCCAGGAGGTATGCGGATGTCGCATCGCCGCGCAAGCCGCCGACGACGAGCTGGCCATCGCTCGGCCAGTCGAAGACGTGCAGGTAGAGCGTGTTTCGCTTCACCGTCGAATCGCCCCACGCCTGGCGATCGAGCGGCGTGCGGCCGGCGCGCTGGATGCTCTCCCCGTTCACTTTCATCCAGCGGCCGATGCCTTTGAAGATGCGCGTGGTGTCCGGATCGATCTCGCCCGCGCCGGTCGGGCCGCAGTTGAGCAGCGTGTTGCCGCCTTTCGCGGTGACCTTGGCGATGAGCTGGATGAAGAACTCCGGCGTCTTGAAGTTCTTGTCGAACTGGTGGTAACCGTAGGAATTGTTGACGGTGGGGATCGATTCCCAGTCGCCCTCGGTCGGACGCACCTCCGCGGGGTTGTCGGCGGTGTTGTTGTAATCACCCCAGTTTCGGCCGACTCCGCGAGCGGCGCGGCCATTGATCACGACGTTCGCATCAGCGCGGCGGCAGGCTTCGACGATGCGGATCTGCTCGGAGAACGGCAATTTTCCCGACGTGTCGAACCAAAGAATGTCCGGCTGATAGTTTTTGATCAGTTCCTGAAGCTGCGGGATCGCCTTCTTGTCGACGTAGGTCTTCGCGCGCTCGAGCATTTCCGGGTGCTCGTCGTACCACGCTTCCTGGCCGTGGAGTTTCTTGTCGCCGCCCGGCTGGTCGTAATCCCAGTCGTTGCCCGGCGCGTCCGGGTGTTCCCAGTCGAAGGCGTGCGAGTAATAGAAGCCGAATTTCAGCCCGCGCTCGCGGCAGGCGTCGGCGAGCTCGCGCATCGGATCGCCCTGGAATTTCGTCTGGCGGATGTCGTACGGGTACGCGTCGCTCGGCCACATCGCGAAGCCGTCGTGGTGCTTGGCGGTGATGATGACGTACTTCATTCCGGCGCCCTGAAACAGGTTGGCCCACTGATTCGCGTCGAACTTTTCGGCGTTGAAGTTGGCGACGATCTTTTCCTTGTAGACCTTCAGCGGGATCTGGTTGCTGCGCATGATGTGCTCGGAGTAACTGCCGCTGCGCTTGCCTTCGAATTCACCGGCCGGGTCGGCGTAGACGCCCCAGTGGATGAAGCATCCAAAGCGCGCATCGCGCCACCACTGCAGTCGCTCGTCGCGCGTTCGCGAAGCTGGCGTCCACCACTCCTTGAGCGCGCGACGACCGGCGGCGACGTCGCGATCGCTGCCGCGCAGGGGCGGGCCCTGGTTGTCCTCCGCCTGCTCCTGCTGCGCCCGCGTTTGACCCGATAACACGGCTAGAACCAGCGAAATGACGAGGATGGATGTTCTCATGTGGGGCATGCCTTTCCCGCTGCGATCAAAGATGCTAACGTTCCCGGCCCGCCCGCGTAAGTTGGCTATGACGCGCCGGCGCGTTCCAGTTGGATAACCCGCAGAATTGCTGAAGGATTCCACCGCCCCATGACCAC
>JAXDMN010000034.1:0-22087 GCA_034666045.1 Phycisphaerales bacterium
CGAAAAAATCGGCGAGTCCATAGCTGCCTCCAAACGGTGTGAGGGTATGCGGCGTCATCGCGCAAAACCCAATTTTCGACCCCTTTTGCGAAGGTGCGGGCACGAACCCGCGATTTGGATTATGCCAAACAAACTCCTAACATAGCAAGCATATTTCTGCACTGGAATCCATTGACGAATCCAATATGCTACTGAGACGCAGTCTCAATTGTTGGGGCGTCGGAAGCGACACCGCAGATCGAGCGGCTGACGCGGAGTGAGAAAAGCTTTACCGGAGGATCGTCAATGTCTCGTCTGATTGGGTTTTCTACAATCGTGCTACTCGTTGCCACGTCCGTCGCCTCGGCGGATCCGCGGCCATTCGCGTTTACCAACGACACGTACCCGGTCGGGAAGGGGAACTGGGAGTACGAGCAGTGGGCGACATGGAAGCAGAGCGGCGACGAGAACGTCCTGCAGTTTCGCCACGAGTTCGAGTTCGGCGTCGCGGATAATTTCGATCTCGCGTTCTACCTGCCGAACTGGAGCTATGAAAGCACCGACGGACACGACGGGCCGAACTTCGATTCGGTCAGCGTCGAAGGCGTGGTCTATTTCATGAACCCCGTCACCGACGCGATCGGCCTCGGGTGGTACAACGAAATTTCCGTCGGCGAAGACGCGCTGGAATTCGAGACTAAGCTTCTCGTGCAGAAGGACATCGGCAACTGGGTCTTCGCCTACAACCTCGTGCTCGAGACCGAGCTCGAAGGCGTGTTCGACGCGGCGGAAGAGAACGAAGTCGAAGGCGTCGTCGAGCACACCTTCGGCGCCAGCTACGCGATCGGCCGCGGCGATTATCGCGTCGGCGGCGAGCTGGTCATCGAGTCGATCTACCCGGACTGGTCGACGTACGAGCACACGGCGGTCTACGCGGGTCCGGTCTTCAGCTATTGGGGCGCGGAGAGCTTCTGGTTCACGGTGACGCCGATGGTTCAGTTGTCGAACCATGACGACGAAGCGGATTTTCAGGTGCGCGTGCTGGGGGGGTATCAATTCTAGGAATTCACGCGAATGCCAGCGCGAGTTGTTCCCCGACAATCGGCGGCGTGGGGCGGATGCGCAGCCAGTCAGAGCGGTGAAATTGCTCGGCCAGCGTCAGGCGGGCGGTGATTCTTTCGTCGCGTTCGAAAAGCTTGCGCAGCAGCTTCGGGCAGTTGCACTGGCGGCTGCGGTGGAGCAGGACGATGTGGGCGGGTAGGCGGCGACGCTTGCGGTCGCAGCGGTCGAGCATCGTGCGGATGGTTTCGTAGGCCTGGTCGTTCGAGAGGTGGCCGGCGCCGCCCATGATGCGGTTTTTGAGGAACCAGGGGCGCGCGGAATTGAGTTGCATGTCGGCGTCGTAATTGCTCTCGAGGGCGAGCAGGTCGAGGTCGCAGAAATGCTCGTGAAACTCGCGCGGCACGCGCCCGAGATCGGTCGCCCAACCGATGCGGCAGTGGAAGCCGTCGATGACGAAGCCGTGGGAGCCGGTGCGGTCGTGTGCGAGCGAGAGCGCGGTGCACTTCAAGCCGTCGAGCGGGTGGAACTCATCATCAAACCCAACCACGAGCTTCTCCGCGGCGTCGTGATCGAGTGATTCGAGCACGTCGGCGACGCGCGATCGGTGACAGAAAACTTTGATGTCGTTGTTGAGAATCGTCCCAAGCCAGCTCGCGCGAAAGTGATCGCTGTCGAGGTGAGTCAGGCAGATCGCGCGAATGTCGCGAAGCAGCACGCCGGTTCCGTCGAGGCGCTTGGCAGTGATGCGCGGCCCGATCCCGGCGTCGATGAGCAGCACCCCCGCAGGCGTGCGAAGAACCGTGCAGTTTCCGGAGGAACCTGAAGCGAGAACGCAAACTTCGATCGACATCCGTGTCACTCCAGTCCGGGGCGCGCCATCAATGGCGCTGAATGATACACGGATGAACGGGAAAGGGGGGCTTGGGCCTGGCTTACCGAGAACCCCGCGTCGACTCCTGGTCGGTAATTCCCATCACCATGCAACTCTTGCCTCCTCCACGTATTTTGGTCTAACAAGTATCGCACTTCGCGGAGGCGCAACATTCGCTTGAAAAATCGGAAAAGCCCCATCCGCGGGTTGAGGATGCGGGTCTGACGACACGAAGCGCCCGGCGGGAATTGAACCGGGCGCCGGCTTCGTCGTGCGTTGCCTTTTACGCGGTTCTCTTGCAAGATGAGCGGTCAGGTCGAAATTCGATAGGTCGGCGAATCTAGAAGTAAGGTGATTGCCGATAATCTGTGGTCGGCTGACAGTGTGACCGGCGGCGCGCGGCTTGGAAATGAGCCGGGTTGCCCGTAAAAGCTTAATAAAGCCAGTAAAAGTCCCAGGAAAGGAGCCCGCCTTGCGTTTGCCCAGCTTCTCGAGTTGCGTGTCACCCAGGATCACGTTGGCCGTCTGTGTTGCGGTGGCGATGGTCGCGGGCGGGTGTGAGATGAAGAGCTTCTTCAACCCCGGCGAAGTCGGGCGGTTCAAGCATGAGCCGCTCCTGCTGCCGATCGTCAACAGCCTTTCCGGCGAGACCGGCATCGAAGAGCCGAACGACCAGTTCGCCCAGGCGAGCGACGTCTCGGCCGAGGATCTTCAGTCCGCCAATCAGGATTACGTGATCGGCAAGAACGATTTGCTGAGCATTTCGATCACGGATCTGGTCGGCCCGGGCGTGGAGACGGTGAAGACGGCCCGCGTGAGCGAGAGCGGAAGCGTCAGCCTGCCGCTGATCGGGCAGGTTAAAGCCGAAGGGTTGACCGAGGCACAGCTCGAACAGGAAATCATCCGCTCGTACAAAGAGCAGAACCTGATGCCGAATGCACAGGTTTCCGTGACGGTTCAGCAGGCTTTGGCTCGCATTTTCAGCATTCTCGGCTCGGTGCAGCGTCCCGGCGTTTATCAGATCACGCAGTCGGATTTCCGGATTCTCGACGCGCTGGTCACGGCCGGCGATGTGAACACGCAGGGCGTGGACTTTCTTTATGTGATTCGTCGCGAAGACGCAGGCACCAAGCCGGCGACGACGACGGCGCCCGGCGGCGGTACAGGGGCGGTACCGACGACGCCCGCAGCGCCGGCGGATCCGTTGACGCCGCGCTCGGATGCGGGGAATCCCGATCGATATCGCACGCTTTCATTGGCAATTCAGGAGACTGGGACGGCTCAGCCCGCCGCCCAGCAGACGCCGCCCGCGGGCAAGACCGAGTCGAGCGACGGGCGATACATCATCATTGATGGGAAACCGGTGCTCGTCGGCAACCAGGGTGCTGCGGCCGACGCGGCTCCCGCTGGCGCTCAACCCAACCCCGCCGCAGTCCCGCCCGCCGGGCGTCCCAGCGCGAATACGGCGACGACGGCTCAGCCCGCCGCCCCGGCGCGACCCGCCGAGACCGCCAACACCTTCGCCTTCAACGGCCCCAACAGTGGCACCAACAGCCGCATCATCCGCGTCCCGGTGACGCAACTGAAGAACGGCGATCTGCGCTACAACATCGTGGTCCGCCCGCAGGACATGATCATCGCGCCGCTGCCGACGACCGGCGAGTACTACATCGACGGGCACGTGAATCGCACCGGCGTGTACAGCCTGACCGCCCGCAATATCACGCTGAAACAGGCGATTGCCGCGGCCGGCGGGTTTGACCAGTTGGCGATCCCGACCCGCACGGAAATCATCCGCCGGATCGGGCACGATAAGGAAGTCTTTGCCCGGGTTGACCTGGACAAAGTGTTCGCCGGCCACCAGCCGGATATTTACCTGAAACCCAATGACGTGGTGCGCGTGGGTACCAATGCGTTGGCACCATTCATCGCATCGTTCCGCAACGCGTTCCGCGTGACCTATGGCTTCGGGTTCCTGTATGACCGCAACTACGCCCCGCAGCAGCGGAATCAGGGATAGTCGCCTCGTGAAGCTGCCTTGCGGCGGCGGCGAGACGGATTCCAATTCAGTTGATCAAGCGCACGGCCCCTTTATGGGGCCGTTGCGCGTTGATAGGGTATGGCATTCGCGAAACAGGGAAGCGGACCCGGGTGTAACGGGTTTACTTCTCACGGGTTGTCCTACCGCGCACGGACTCGCGCACCCGAGCAGGGCAGTGCTCGCATAATCAGAACAGCCGGCAAGGCCGGGGCGTACGTTACATGATCCGCGGCACGGTGTCGGGCGGGCAGTTTTGACTCCGCCGTCGCCGCAGGCAACATCAATTCGACGATCCGACCGACTGGACTGATCGCCTGTGAGACTGTGATCGCGTTGGACCGCGTCTCGACCGACCGGATGCTTTATTTGCCCCGTGGGAGGGCGCCGCTTTGACAGAGTTGAATCCTCAAGCTTCGCTCGTTGGCAGCAACGAGCCCGAGCCCAAGTCGCCGCTCTCGCAGGGAGCGCTGCAGCCGGACGCCATCTACTTCGGGCTCACGCTCGAGACGTGGGTGAAGCTCGGCGTGCTGGCGCCGCTGTTCTGCGCGGTCTACTGGCTGGTCATCCGCTGGCTGTGGGACAAAACGAACCCGCTCACCGGCGAGGCGAACTGGGGTCATGCAATCTGCATCCCGATCGTCGGACTCTATTACCTTTATATCAATCGCGACGACTTGCTGAAGCAGCCGGTCGAGCCGCTGGTGCTCGGGCGCTTCACGGCGTGGTACCGGCTCGGGCCCGCGCTGGCGATGATTGTCATCGGCGGGTGCGCGTGGCTGTTCGGCAATGATCCGAGCCGCTTCGTCCAATCCGCGGGCGCGGCGATGGGCATCTTCGGGGCGCTCATCCTGCTGCTCGACTGGGCGATCGCCAGCCTGATCTTCGGACTGGTGATGTTCGCCTACGGCATCTGGCCCGGACAGAACCAGTTCGTGCAGGGCTGCGCGATGATCCTGACGCTGTTCGGCGTCGTGCTGATGCTGAGCGGCTGGAAGATCATGAAGTACGCGTGGTTCCCGATCGCGTACCTGATCTGCGGCATCCCCTGGCCGCCGCTGGTTTACTCCTACATCGCCAGCCCGCTGCAAGCGCTGGCGGCGAAGGTCGCGGTGGTGACGCTGCGCTTCACCGGCGTGACCGCGTACCGCAGCGGCACCAAGATCAACATGGCCAGCAGCAGCATCACCGATCCGATTCGGACGCTCAACGTCGCCGAGGCGTGCGCGGGATTGCGCTCGCTGATGACCTTCATCACGGTCGGCGTCGCCGTCGCGTTCCTGAGCGCGCGGCCGCTGTGGCAGAAGATCATCATCACGGTGTCGGCGATTCCGATCGCGATCTTTTGCAACGTGATGCGCGTCGCCGGGCAGGGTTTGCTCGATCATTACATCAGCCAGGAGCTTTCGCAGTCGTTCGCGCACCAGTTTGTCGGGATCGTGATGCTGGTGCCGGCTTTCTTCATGATTTTGATGGTGGGTTGGTTGCTCGATCACCTGTTTGTGGAAGAGGCGGACGATCGGGATCGCGGGCAGTCGACTGGGACGTCCGCGTCGCCGGCGCCGGCGGCGGTCGGTGGTGGGGACGCGGGGCTGGTGGTTGATATTCCGCGTCGGCAGTCGGCGCCGAAGGTGAAGCCGGTTCCGGCGGAAGCGCAGACGCACATGGCGCCGCGGGCGATTCCGGCGCAGGGGAAGGGCGCGAAGGGGCAAGCGGCGGGCGAGCAAGCGGCGCGGCCGCCGGTGACGCTGCCGCGACCGGGGATTGTGCCGCCGCGTCCCGGGATTGTGCCGCCGCGACCGCAACAGACACAACCGCCGCGCCCACCGCAAACGCCGCCGACGACGCAGGAGAACGCATGAACAACTTGATTGGCATCATCATCCTCGTCGGCGCGGTCTGTTCGATCGTGACGGTGCTGACGATGTACCCGGCCGTGCGCGTCGTGCTGTTGCGCGCGCTCCGGCAGCCGTCGTTCATGATCCTGACGATCATCCTGCTCACCGCCGCGCTCGGGCTGAACGTGGCCGTGAGCGCGATGAAGCTGCACTTCAAGAAAGAAGCGGTGCCTCTGGCGCGTCCGCTGGGCGCGATCCCGGAAAAACTCGGGAGCTGGGTGCAGGTCTCGCAGGATCAGCCGCTCGACAAAGAGATGCAGGACGTGCTCGGGACGAAGGAATACATCTTCCGCGATTACGTGAACGAAACGGACGTCCCGGGCGCCGCCGATCGCTTCCGCGATCAGCCGGTGGAAAAGCGCCGCGAGCTGCTCAACGGCATCCGCACGCAGTTCCCCAATGCGGTGATCAGCATGTCAGTGACGTATTACACCGGCATGGTCGACACCGTGGCGCACGTGCCGGATCGCTGCGTCACCGCTGACGGGTACGAGCCGAAGGAATACCTGACCGTGCGCTGGCCGATCGCGCGCGATCTGCCGACGGCGTTCAAGCCGGTCGATTCCGGCAACCAGCCGGTGGACGACGTCGAGCTGCGTTACATCAACTTTGAAGACCAGACCGGCTCGTCGAAATACCCGCGCAGCGTGTCGTACTTCTTCCACACGAACGGAAAGTTCATCAGCTCGCCGCTCGGCGTGCGTAATGAGCTGGCGAACCTGTTCGTGAAGAAGGGGTACTACGCGAAGATCGAAACGATGACGACGATTTCCGACACGAAGGTGTCGGCCGACAAGACCGCCAACTTCCTCAGCTTCGCGCTGCCGGAAGTTCACAAGTGCATGCCGGACTGGCAAAAAGTGATCGCGGCGGACAAGCCGGCGGAAGTCGCAGCGAAGTAAGCACGAAGAGAATTTTTCGGTGAGTGTGCAACCATGGCTCGACGCGTAAATACGAAGTTCCTGACGATCCTGACCTGCGTGGTGCTCGGGCTGGCGGCTACCGGTGTGCTGGCCAAGAAGTTCCTGATCCGCGAGTCGCCCGAGAAGTACGTCAACGCGGGCAAGCAGTTGATGTCGGAGAAGAAGTACGAAGAGGCCGCGCGCAACTTCGCGCACGCGGTGGCGCTGAATCCGAAAGATGCGTCGTTGTGGGTGCAGTACGGCGACGCGCTCAATGAGCTCACCCCGCAGGACCCGGAATACCTCAAGAAAGCCAGCGACATGTGGCAGGGCGCGCTGGCCGTCGATGCTTCGAACAAGGCGGCGCTCGACCGCATGATGTCGTTCTGGTCCGACCTGGCCAACATGAACTCGACCCATCCGCCGTACTTCGAGCGCCTGCACGACACGGCGGCGCGGTTGTACGCGGCGGACCCGAAAAACTCGGCGGCGGAAGTGGCGATGGTCACGTCGATCATCCGCCCGTGGCTGGCCGGCGTGGAGAAGGACCAGAAGGACATCGAGGATCACGTCGCCAAGCTCCTCGAGCTGATGAAGCGTCACCCGGAGAACCCGGACCTGCCGATGTTCGCCGCCCAGGCCAAGCTGCGCCTCGCGGAACGCAAGCGCGCGCAGGACCCGGCGAGCAAGGTGGCCGATGCGCTGATCGCCGAGGCGGGAAAGATCGTCGAGGAAGCGGTCGGGCGCACGCCCACCGCCGCCATGTACTTCTCCGCCGCCCAGGTTTATCAGGCGCAGGAGCTGAATGAATTGCAGGCGCGGCGGAATTCGACGGTGTGGCGTCAGAAGAAGCGCGACATGTACACGAAGGCTTCGTCGGTCGCGAAGGTGGACGATCCGCTCTACCCGATCATCCACATCAACGCCGCCCGCGCCGTCACCGACGAGCCGGCCGCCGCCGAGAAGATCCTTCGCGACCTCATGCAGAAGATGCCGGACGACCAGCACGTTCGCCTGGCGCTGGCCGAGCAGCTCGCGCAGGTGAAGGAGAATCGCAAGGAGGCGATGGAGATCCTCGAGCGTCCCGTCGCCGGCAGCACGATGACCGGCCCCAAGGCGCTGATGGCGCGCGAGATGCAGGTCAACACGCTGGTCGCGCTGACCAACCTGCGCCTCGAACAATACTCGCTGGCCAAGGAAGACGAGCGCAAGAAGCTGATCGCGCCGATTCAGGACGGCCTGGCGAAGATCGAAGCGAAGGAAGGCGTCGGCCTGCGTTCGCTGCGGCTCAAGGGCAAGCTCCTGCGCGTCCAGGGCGAAACCATCGAAGCGATCCAGACGCTCGAGAAGGCGCGCCAGCTCGCCGAGCAGCGCTTCGGGAACATCGAACAAGCCGGCACCACCAGCGCCGAGCGCTGGGAAGTCATCGACCTGCTCGCCAAGGCGTACGTCGAAACCAACCAGATGGGCCGCGCCAAGATGCTGCTCGACGGGTTGATCGAGCGTTTCCCCGGGTATGACCCGGCGCGGATGCTGCTGACGCAGATCCTGATCAAGGACGGCTCGTTCGACGATGCGCGCGTTCACATCGAGTACTTCAAGCGCAAGGACCCGAACAATCCGGAAGTGATGAAGCTGGCCATCCAGTTGATGGACCCCAAGGCCACCATGCGCGACGCCAGCAAGGAGGCGGAGCGCAAGCTGATCCGTGACACGTTCGCCCGGCTGCCGGAGACGACCAAGCCGGAGATTCTCGACAAGGCCAACGCCGCCATGGTCGTCGATAATCCCGAAGACGCGGTGCGGCTGCTGAACAAGGCGCAGAAGGAATTCCCGGGCGATTTCGACGTGGCGCGGATGGCCGTGCGCATCTATCGCACCACCGGCGAGATCGAGAACGCGAAGCAGGCGGTCGCGGTCGCGCTCAAGGCGAATCCAACCGATGAGCGGCTTCAGATCCTCAGCCGTCAGGTCGCCGACCTCACGCCCGAGGGGCTTCTAAAAGTGCAGGAAGAGGAGCTCTCGAAGAACCCGGACGAATTCGTCAAGAACATGGGCCTGTCCAACGTCGCGCTGCGGCGCAACAAACCGGATGAATCGCTGAAGCACCTCCTGGCGGCGCAGGCGGTCAAGCCGGACAACGCGGACGTGAACACGCTGATCTTCAATCACTACCTGACGCAGAAGCAGTTCGACAAGGCCGAGGCAATGCTCGAGCCGCTGAGCCGCGGCAACATGGATCGCTCGGGCGGTCTGATGTACCGCTACCGTCTGGCGATGGCGAAAGAGGAGTACCCGTCGGCGTTGAACTACGCGCGGCAGTTGACGACGCGCATGGGGGAGTTCGGGCAGAGCTGGCTGGCGCTGGCGCAGGCGCTGCAGGCGACCGGTCAGTTTGAGAAGGCGCTGGAGAACTACGGGACCGCGCTGGAGAAGCAGAGCGACAGCCCGGACGCGCTGCGCGGCTCGATCGAGTGCTATTACGCGCTCAATCGTCCCGCCGAAGCGCGCAACAAGATCCGCGACGCACGCCGAGCCATGCCGTCGAACAGCTATTTCCAGGAGCTGGAGATCAACCACGAGTTGACCTACGGCAGCCCGGAGAACGCCATCGCGCCGCGCGAAGAACAGCTCAAGCGCAATCCGGAGCGGATGGGCAGCGTGCTGGCGCTCGGTCAGGCGTACCTGGCGACGGCGCGGTCGTTCCTCGGCAAGCCGGACAAGCAGGCGCAGATCGGCCCGCTGTTCACGAAGGCGCGCGACCAGTTCCGCGCCGGTCTGACGAAGTGGCCGGACGAGATCGCGTTCTATGCCTACTACGCCGAGACCGCCGCCCGCTCGGGCGAGCTGGGCGACAGCGAGCAGATGCTCAAGCAGCTCGCCGCACGCGAGAAATGGAAGGGCAAAACCGAGCCGCAGTTGCTGCTGGCGGAATATTACGGCATCACCAAGCGTTTCGCCGAGGCGGAGACGGAGCTGCGCGCGATCGCCATCAAGGAGCCGAAGAACACCGACATCCAGATTCGCCTGGCGAATCTGCTGATGAATCAGAAAAAGGTGGACGAGGCGGTGAAAGCGCTGGAGGCGAACGCGGACGATTCGAAGGTCGCGCGGCGGAAGGTGGAAATCCTGCTGACCAGCAGTCGTGTCGAGGAGGCGGACAAGGCGCTGGAGGAAATCCTGGCCCGCACGCCGAGCAGCCTCGACATGTTGCAGCTCGCCGCCAGCGTGCAGATCGCGCGGGCAAAGTTCCCCGAGGCGGAGCAGAAGCTGAATCGCGCGCTCGAGATCGAACCGGAGAACGCGACAACGCATTACTTCGTCGGGCTATTGAAGATGAGCCAACCGAAAGCGGACATCCCCAAGGCGATGGAGCACCTGACCAAGGGTAAGAATTCGCCGACGATGGGCACCGACGCGCGTTTCGCACTGGCGGAATGCCTGCGCCGCCGCAGCGACGTCGACGGCGGCATCCGCGAGCTCGAGGCCGCGCTGCAATCGCAGCCGACCAACAAGCGCATCCGCATGGCCCTGCTCGACGCGTACCTCGGTCTGCAACCGCCGCGCACCGTCGATGCCGAACGCGCGATTACCGAAGGCAAGCGCGTCCCGGGCATGGCGGAGGACCCGGACCTGCTCCAGCGCGAGATCGACATCGTCGCCAATCGCGATCCGAAGAAGGCGGCGGACCTGATCAACAAGCTGCTGGCGGCGAATCCGAACGATCAGTCGGTCGTCCGCAAATCGCTCGACCTGCTGCTGAAGTCCGGTCGCTATCCGGACGTGAACGCGCGGGCGGAAGAGGTGCTGCAGAAAGACCCCAATGCGTGGTGGGCGCACCAGGCCCGCGCGGTGGCCAAGCGATATCAGGATCGCAAGGACGAATCGCTGAAGGATTTCGAGTCGGCCCTGGACATCGCCAACAAGTCGAACAACGACGCGGCGGTCAATGACATCATCCGCACGATGGGCGACGTGATCGGCCCCGATGAGGCGATCATCCGCATCCGCGGCCGCGCCGAGAAGGAAGACAAGTGGAAGATCATGATCGCCCGTCTTCAGCAGACCAAGGGCGACACCGCCGCCGCGATCAAGACGCTCGAAGCCGTGCTGGCGCGCGAGAACGAGCTGCTGCCGGAGGACAAGGTGAACGCCTACCGCTTCGGCGGGACGGTTTACCTGATGGTCGGCAATGCGAACAAGTCGATCGACTGCTACAAGAAGCTGCTCGAGCTGGCGCCCGAGGACATGACGGCGTTGAACAACCTCGCGTGCCTGCTGGCCGAGGTCGTGCAGCCGCCGGACCCGAAGAAGGGCCTCGAATACAGCCAGCGCGCGTATGACCTGATGCTCAAGGGCGGGCGTCGCGATCCGCTGGTGCTGGATACGCACGGCTGGCTGCTCACGTCGGCCGGTCAGGTCGATCAGGGCATCGACGTGCTGCGCACCGCGCTTCAGCTCAAGCGGATTCCGGACGCGCATTACCACCTGGGCGAGGCGTACCTGAGGAAGCAGTTCGCCGACCAGGCGCTGCGCGAGTTCGAGCTGGCGCTGGACCTGTACAAGCGTATGAAGGAAGAGAAGCAGCCGGTCGATCCGTCGCTTCAGGCCAAGATCGAGAATGCGCTGACCCGCGCGAACATCGCGGTGCGTGCGAAGAAGCCGACGGCGATCGCGCCGGCGGGGGCGGCGGTCCCATAATCGGGGTCAAAGTTCCGAAGAACTTTTCGCCGCTGCGCCGCGTAACATCGCAGGAATCAGCCTTGAAATTCGGCCATTATCGGCCCTTTTGCTTCGTTGCGCAACTTTGTCGGTTTGAGCGCATAATGAATGTTCGCCGCCCCACACGCGGGCGGACTCTGCAGTAGCCAGGAGAGTTACTTCCATGACCACGCTTCCGACCACGACGCCCATGCGTCTGCCGCGTCCTGCTCCCGCCACGCCGCTGGCGCTGCCCGCCTCCATGGGCGGCGCGTCCGTCAATGCCTTTCAGATGAACGGCTCCGACGTATGGCGCGTCATCCGCTCGAACGTCTGGCTGATCCTGGCCATGTTCGTGCTGTCGATCGTCGTCGGCGTCGGGCTGTACGCATACCTCGTCAAGTTCCACGCGAGCTACACCGCGACCGGACTCACGCAGGTGAACCCGCCGACGAACATGGCGAACGTGCTCAAGGGCGAGGCGGCGTCGGGCGGCGACGTGAACATGCTCAGCCTCGAGCAGCGCCGACAGGCGTGGCTGCTCAAGCAGGAAGCGCTCTACGCCCTGGTGCTCCAGGACCCCAATGCCGACATCCGCAAGACCAACTGGTGGGCGAGCTTCGGCGGGAACTGGAACGCCGCCAAGGAAGACCTGCTCGACAACTTCCGCGCCGAAGTCGTGCCGGAATCGGGCCTGATCTCCGTGAAGATGTCGTGCCGCAACAAGGCGGACACGCGCATCATCATCAACGACATCGTCAATCGCCACCTCGAGAACCAGAAGCAGCTCAAGACCAATCAGCAGCTCGAGCGCAGCGTCATCCTGAACAACCTCAAGACCCGCTACCAGTTCCGCAAGGACGACCTCGGTCGCGAGCTGCGCGAGAAGGCGGTCCGCCTGAGCATCGACGGCATGGGCACGCCCGGCCGCCTGAGCGCGAAGGAAGTCGAGCTTCAGGATTTGCTGGCGACGCAGTTCGACATGAACCGCAACGCCGCCGAAGCCGCCGCCGCTTACAAGGCCGCCGCCGAGCAGGTCAATGAAGGCTCCGACCTCCCGGCCGTTCAGCAAGAGGTCGCCCGCGATCAGACCGTGCTGATGCTGAAGAACCAGTTGCTGATGATGGACATGCAAGTGGGCCAGGTCCGCCAGCTCGGTCCGAACCACAGCGCGTACAAGTCGCTGATGGCGAACCGCGAGGACATGCAGCGCAAGCTGGACGACGCGACCGCCGAAGTCCGCTCCAAGACCACCTCGATGGTCATCGAAAACTTCCGCCAGCAGAAGGACTCCACCGAAGGTCAGCTCAAGACGATCCAGGAGAAGGTCGACTCCGCCAAGGCGGATCTCGGCGACCTCACGAATGCGATGAACCAGTACCTCACGCTCAAGGACGATGAGGCGACCACCATCGAGCTGCTGAAGGACGTGAACAAGCAGCTCGAGCAGATCAGCCAGTCGGGCAACTTCGACGCCAGCACGATCAGTTGGGCGCAGCAGCCCGAGACGCCGGAAGTTCGCAGCTTCCCGCGCCTGCCGCTGGTGCTGTCGTTCAGCGTCGGCATCGGCCTGGCGCTGGCGCTGGGCATCGCGTTCATGCGTGAATTGCTCGACACCAGCGTCCGCAGCCCGCGCGACATCGCACGGGTCGGGCAGCTCAATCTCCTCGGCGTCATTCCGCACGAAAGCGAAGACCCGCAGGCCGCCGGCGCGCCGCTGCCGACGGTCATCTTCCAGGCCCCGCACTCGATGCTGGCCGAGCAGTACCGCCAGGTGCGCTCGCGCTTGCAGCACGCGGCGAGCCTCGATTCGACCCGCAGCATCATGGTGACCAGCCCCAGCCCGGGCGACGGCAAGAGCACGGTCGCGTGCAACCTCGCCGCCGGTTTGGCTCTGAACGGTCGCCGCATCCTGCTGGTCGACGCCAACTTCCGCCGTCCGGAGCTGCACAAGATCTTCGGCCTGCCGAACGACGCCGGCTTCAGCGCCGCCCTTCAGTCGCCCGAGGTGTTCAGCCAGTCGGTCTGCCAGACGCAGGTCCCGAACCTCGACGTGCTCCCGTGCGGCCCGCGCCCGAGCAACTCGACGGAGCTGATCGAAAGTCAGTTGCTCATCGACTTCATCGAGCGCGCGCTCGAAGAGTACGACCACGTGATCTTCGACTCGGGTCCGTTCCTGTTCGTGTCGGAATCGGTGGCGCTGGCGCCGCGAGTGGACGGCGTCATCACCGTCGTCCGCGCCCGGGCGAACAGCCGCGGATTGCTCCAGCGTCTCCGCGACGATCTCCGCAAGAGCAAGGCGGAGCACCTGGGCGTCGTGCTCAACGCAGTCCGCGCGCAAGCGGGTGGGTACTACAACCGTAATATCAAGACGTACTACGCGTATCAGAATGGGTATGACGGGAAGTAAGTCGCTTCCGGTTGAATTCAGTCATCAACAACGAACGAAAGCCCCGGGATTGCAATCCCGGGGCTTTTTCTTTGCGCGTAAAGCATGACGGAAAGAGATGCGATCCTGAGCGTACTCGCGAAGGATATCTGCGTTGAGCGACATGGAGCGCAGATCCTTCGGAATACCTCAGGATGACCATTTCGCTTTTTCCGTGACTACACTGCGACCAAGCGCGGCGCGCGCTTCCTTCGCGGCGCGGGTGCGGGAATCGCTTCCTCCCGCTCGCGCGAAAAGACTTCCGTCAACCGCTCGTGCGTCAGTTCTCCGATCGAGTCGACCACCAGATCCGGCACGTACGCGTATTTCGCGAGATCATTCACCGAGGTGCCGCCGCTCAACACCAGCACCGTGTGGTAGCCCATCTCCACGCCTCCCAGGATGTCGGTTTCCATCGTGTCGCCGATCATGATCGTCTGCTCGGCGCGCAGGCCGAGCTCTTTGCGCGCGGCCCGCATCATGATCGGGCTGGGCTTGCCGACGCTGAACGCCTTCTTGCCGCTGGCGATCTCGAGCATCGAGACGATCGCGCCCGCGCCGGGGCGCTGGCCCTTGCCGGTGGGGCAGTTGGGATCGAGGTTGGTCACGACCAGCTTGGCGCCGCCGATGATCATGTTCAGGGCGGCCTCGAGCGATTCGAACGTCATCGTGCGCCCTTCGCCGACGACGACGTAGTCCGGGTCCTTGTCGACGATCGAGTACCCGTGCGTGTGCAGGGCAGTGTGCAGCCCGTTCTCGCCAATCACGTAGGCGGTCCCGTGCGGCTTCTGATCGGCGAGGAAGCGCGCGGTCGCCATCGCGCAGGTGAAGACGTGCTCTTCGCCGACGTCGATGCCCATGCGGCGGAGTTTCACCGCGACGTCGCGGCGTGTGCGCTGGCTGTTGTTGGTGAGGAAGATGAAGGGGACGTTTTCGCGTTGAAGCTGTTCAATGAAACGTTCTGCGCCCGGAATTAAATGGTTTTCGCGGTAAATGACGCCGTCCATGTCGATGAGGTAGCCGAACATCGCGTTGCTCCTGTGATGGAAAAGAATGAGGGTGCCGCGCGGTTGTGCGATCCATCGCTCAATCACGTGCGCCCGAAGCCCGCAGGCGGTCATCAAACGGAAGATGACCGCGTGCGAATGGAGAGGGGGCAAAGGTTGTACCAGCGTAGCGTTTGCGCGCGGAGGAGCGGGAGCGTGGGATGGTTAAGGATTCAGTGAGTTGCGAAGCGTTATCGGCGTTTTCGTCGCGCGCTTCCGGACTGCGTCACCCAGGCGCGGTCTTCGTACCACGCGAGACCGTGATGTTTTGGGAGGTAGGTGTTCATCAGATAGTTGAAGTGGCGACGCTCGCGCACGTGCTTGCGACTGGCGGCGCGAGAGAGGGAGAGATTCTCCGCGACAGTTTTTAGGCGCTTGGTGAGCGACGTCTTGAGGCTTGTGCGGATGCTCATCCAGCCGCGCTCGTGCTTCCAACTCGTGAGCGCGTGGATGTGCGTCGGTTCGGTGCTGGCGGCGTGGAGGCGGCACTTGATCTTTTCGCACGAGGCGATGAGTTCTTCGATCAGCGCACGGGAAAGTGCTTCGTCGAAAATCGTGGGGTCGTTTTCGGCGCGGCGTTCGTAGTTCTGCGCCATGTCTTTGTCGGTCGGGAGATAACCTTTTCCGCGCTGCGTGTACCCGCGTTTGTGGTTTGGCATCCACGATCGATACGCGTGGAAGGTGAAGAGGTAAACGGGCACGATGACGCGAAAAATAACGCGCGCTGTGAACGAGATGCAAGAATTACTAGCCGCAACGCCACGCGTTGCGCGTCTTCATTTCTGCATGAGCGATGTGTGAAGCAGAAGAAAGACGCGCGACGCGTGGCGTCGCGGCTATGAGGAGGCAAAAGTTTTATCGGGAAAACGTCAGGGTGTGCGCAAGCTTTCCAGATACCGCCCGTGCTTGCCGAGGTCGCGCTCGCGGAGGAATTCGACCATGCGTTTGACGTGCGGGTTGATCCCGTTCATCAGGTCGAACTCGGCGAGCGATTGGGAGAAGGTCTTCTTGCGGCCGAACCAGATTCGGCGGACGGCGTCCTTGAGGGCGAGGATGTCTTCGTCGGTGAAGCCGGCGCGTTTCAGGCCGATCGCGTTGAGGGCGCGGATCTTGTCTTCGCCGTCGACTTTCACGAAGGGCGGGACGTCGTGATGGATCCGCGCGGCGCCGCCGAGGTAGGCGTAGTCGCCGATGCGGACGAAATGGTGGATGCCGACGAGGCCCATCATCGAGACGTTGTCGCCGATGAGGACGTGCCCGGCGATCATGACGTTATTGGAGATCACACACCGGCTGCCGAGCTGGACGTCGTGGCCGAGGTGGGTGTTGATCATCAGCAGGTTGGATGATCCGACGCGCGTGACGCCGCCGCCTTTTTCGGTGCCGACGTGAACGGTGACCGCCTCGCGGAAGGTGTTGCCGTCGGCGATTTCGAGGCGCGTGTTGCCGCCCTTGTATTTCAAGTCCTGCGGCGGCGCGCCGATGACGGCGTTGGGGAAGAAGATGTTGTCGCGGCCGATCGTGGTGTGGCCGAGGATCGTGACGTTGTTCAGCAGCTTGCAGCCGGGGCCGATGCGGACGTCCGGGCCGACGACGCAGAAGGGGCCGACTTCGACGTCGTCGGCGATCTGCGCTTTTTCATCGACGACGGCGTGCGGGCTGATCTTCGGTTGCTCGCCGGAGAAGATGCGGAACTTGAGCAGGTGGCGGAACCAGGCGCGGCGCGGCTCGCTGGGGGCGGCGGCGGTGGCGCCGGCGTGATCGGGGGGGCCGAGAGGTGGCGTCGGCGCAGTGGCGGTTAGTTCGGGTTGGAGGGCGTGGTTTTCCATCGTGACGAAGATTGCAAACGATTCACGGGAACGTGGGCCTTCGGCCCGACCGCTACGCGCCGGAAAAAGACGGCATTACACGGGCTCGGCGTCGACGAGCATGAACTTAATATCGGCCTCCGCCGCTAATTTGTCCTGCACGAAAGCCTTGCAGCGGACGTGGCCGGTGCGGCTTTTGACCCGGACGGCGATCGCCTCGAGCAGCAACTGGTCGCCGGGGACGACCGGGTTGCGCATTTTCACCTTATCCATGCTGAGCAGCACTGCAAGCTTGCCCGTGTGCTCGAGCTTCTGGCTCAGCAGGATACCGCCCAACTGAGCCATTGCCTCTACGATTAATACCCCCGGCATGATCGGCTGGCCGGGGTAGTGGCCCTGGAAGAAGACGTCGTTGAACGTCACGTTCTTGATACCGACGGCCCGCGTTTCATCCGGCGTAATCTCGATCACGCGATCGACGAGCAACATCGGATAACGGTGCGGCAGGATCCGCTGGATGGCGCGGATGTCCATCACGGCGTCGCGGTTGAGCAGCGATTCGCGCGAGACCGAATCCTGCTGCTGGAGCAGCCGCCGGGCGAGTTGGTGATTCAGTTCGTGGCCGCTCTTGTGCGCGACGAGCCGCCCGCGGATCGGCCGGCCGACAAGGTAAAGGTCGCCGATCAGGTCGAGCACCTTGTGACGGACACATTCGTCGGCATAACGGAACTTGTTATCGATCGGGCCGGTGGGGGAGATGACGAGCAGGTCTTTCGGCGTCAGGTGCCTGCCCAATCCGCGGGCCTGCAAGTCGTGCGCTTCCTGCTCGAAGACGAACGTGCGCGCGGGGGCGAGCTGCTTGATGAAATCGTCGTCGCCGAGGCGGAAGCTGAAGGTCTGCCGGCCGATCGGCGGGCCGGCTTCGAATTCGTAGATGATCTCGAGCGTGTCCTTCGGCCCCGGCAGGGCGGCGAGCGTCGCGTCGCCGTGCATGACCTGCACCGGCTTGGTGATGATGAGCGGCTCGAGATCGGCGGATTGTTCCTTGATGCCGGCGTCGCGGATCGCATCGACGAACGGCATGGAGCTTCCGTCGAACGCCGGCACTTCGCCGACCTGCCCGCCGGTGATTTTCACGGTCGCGTTGTCGATTCCCATGCCGCTCAGCGCGGCCATGCAGTGTTCGACCGTTTCGACGAACAGCGTGCCGTTGCGCAAACAGGTGCGGCGGGGTTTTTTCAGGACATTGTGGACGAGCGCCGGAATCGTCGCGGTTTTGCCGTCCTGCTCGCGGATGAAGGTGATGCCGGCCCCCGGCTCGGCGGGCGCGAACGTGAGCTCTGCGGGCTCCCCGGAGAAGAGCCCGAGCCCGTTAAGGGCGACTTCGCGGGAGATTGTCTTTTGCTGAGCTGGCACGCGGGGGTCGAGTTCGGATGAAAACGGCGATTATAACGTCTTGTGGCTTCAGATGAAGTGCGCGCAAGTGCCGATCGGCGCTTGTTTTTCGCTAGCAACGACGGTTTTGGCGACGTCGGGAGATTAGAGAGGCGAAACCGGCCGACAGGAGCGCGATCGCGGTGGTGGGTTCCGGGACGCTGGTGACGCCCGTCGCGGTGGCGCTGCCGCTGCTGTCGAGCGGCGCGCCTTGCGCGGCGAAGTTGAAGTCGATCGTGCTGTAATCGTCGCCGCTGATGATCCCGTCGTAGTTGAAGTCCCCGTTGTAGTAGGCGGCAGCGCTGGTGCCGACGTGGAAGTCGATCGCGCTGTAGTCGTCGCCGGAAATGAAGCCATCGAGATTCGCGTCGCCGCCGTAGGTGTACATGACGAGGACGTCGCTGGCGCCGACGGTCTGGCCGTTCCAGATCGTCGTTTGCGATCCGCTGATGGAGAGGACGTTGCCGGCGAGCGCGACGGCGAGCGTAGTGAGGCCGGTTTTGGCTTCGTTGCGGGTGGTGGCGATGCCGGGGCCGTTCCACGCGCCGGCGTTGTAGGCGGATTGGACCTGGCCGGTGACGCCGGTGTAGGCCGAGCCGTTCCACGTGCCGGCGATCGCCGCGCCGCCGCCGCGGATGATGAGGTCATTGTCGCCGAGATCGAGCGTGCCGCTGTTGGTGAGTGCGGCGAGGCTGAGCGTCTTCGCGCCGCCGGGCGACAGCGTCACCTTTACGCCGGACGCGATCGTGAGTGCGCCGAGGCGTTGCGTGGCGTTGAAGTTGACCGTCGCGCGCGCGTTGACGGCGAGATTCGCGCCGCCGTTGGAATTGAAGCTGGTCACGCCGCCGTCCGCGATGAACATCGCGCCGGGGCCATGCGTCTGCGCGCCGCTGATGTTTAGTTGCCCCGCGCCCGATTTCGTGATCGTCTTGCCGGCGGAGTTGTCGAGCGGCCCGGCGATCGACAGCCCGGTGGCGGCGATCTTGAGATTGACTGCGTCGCTGAGCACGAGCGGCGCGGCGATGAAGTGCGAGCCCTGGCTGACGGTGATCGAGCCGGGCTGGCCATTGTTCGCCAGGGTGAGGGTCCCGCCGCCGGCGATGCCGGAAGCGAGCGTGTACGATGACGCGCTGCGAAACGTCATGCGCCCGATCGTGATCGGCCCGTCAATCGAAACCGTCCGCCCGGCCGTGAGCGGCTTGACGAAGTTTGCGACGTCGCCGACGCCGCCCGGCGGCACGGGCGCGAAGGGGCTCGTCCAATTCGCGCCGGTGATCCACGCGCCGTTCGCGTCTTTGTTCCACTGCGCGCCTTCCGATTCGACGACGATGTGCGAGCGGTACGCTTCGATCGCCTGGTACATCTCGGCGTCGGAGACGAGCATGTTGTTCTTGCTCCACGCATATCCAATGAACCCGGCGAAGCCGACGTTGCGGATCGCGTCGCTGCGGAGGTTGATCGTGCGCACCCACTCGTCGATCGGCACGCCCGCGCGTCCGTAGCCGGTGCCGGCGACGGTGTGGGCGAAATATTCCAGGAGCATCAAGCGCGAAGGATCGACGCCTTTCGAGGTGTAGGAGTCGAGCGAGACCTTGTACTGATCCTGCGCCCAGCTCAGCGAGTAGCCGGCGTTTCGCACTTCTTCGCCGGAAAGAAAATTCTCGACGCCGATGTATGCCTTGGCGGCGATCGCCTGCCAGTCCGGCGCGCGGTCGGGATTCAGCGGGTTCGAGAACGGCGAGAAGACGATGACCTCGTGCCCGTAGGTGTCGTGCAGGCGCGCGACGGTCGCCTTGAGCCATTCGCGATATTCCGGGCTGTTCTGCCAGAGCGACGAGGAGATCTCGTTCAGCGAAATCCACTGCGGCACGGCGCCGGTGTTGCCGTGATTCGTGACCGCGTAGCTGCGGAACATGTTGGCGGCGACGACGGGATCATGCGCGCTGTCGGTGTAAACCTGCGTGAGCGAGTTGTGATAAACGCCGAGCACATTGCCGGCCGTCGTCAGCTCACTGCGATGCGCATCGGTGCCCATCATGAGCTGGTGCCCGTTGGGGCTCGACCAGTTCAGGCGATCGAAGTGTGCCTGGCGGAGATGGTTGAGGCTGAACTCGGGAGATTCGTAGAAGGTGGTGACGTCGAAGCGGTAATCGAACCCGCGGGCGGACGATGCAATCGCGCCGATGACGACCCCCGCCGCGGCGGCGGCGACAAAGCGCGATCGTCGGGTGCGTGTGGCGGACACGCATGTCACTATACCGCCAATATCCCGCGATTTGGCACGTGAGCCGGTATTATTGCTGACGCCAGGGTGCGCGGCGCCGAGTGCGATGGAATGATGGTTATGGCGACGGCGGAGAGCATTGCGAATTTCTATGGGGACGGCGGGGAGAGCGAGCGGCTTTCGCGCGGCATCGGCCGGCTCGAGGCCGCGCGCACGCTCGAACTGCTGTCGCGATATTTGCCCGCCGCGCCGGCGGTCGTCTACGACATTGGCGGTGCGACCGGGTTCTACGCGCGGTGGCTGGGCGAACGGGGATATGCGGTTCACTTGATCGACGCGGTTCCGTCACACGTCGACGCCGCACGCGAGAACTGTCCGCCGCTCGCGTCGGCGCACGTCGGCGACGCTCGGCAACTTCCGTGGGCGGACAAAAGCGCGGACGTGGTGCTGTTCATGGGACCGCTCTACCACCTGACTGACCGGCACGATCGCGTGACGGCGCTGATGGAATCGCGACGTGTCCTGCGTGACAACGGCGTGTTGTTCGGCGTCGTCATTCCGCGTTGGGCTTCGACCTTCGTGGGGATGCTGCGCGGCTGGATTTACCACGACGCGTACGCGGCGATGGTTCACGAGGAGATCACAACCGGCCGCCACGCAAGGCCGGCGTCGTGGCCGAACCTTTTTGTCGACGGCTTCTTCCACAACCTCGACGATTTGCAAAGCGAGGTTCGCGATGCGGGCTTGAAGTTTGACAGTTGGTCGGCGATCGAGGGCCCGGCGTGGATGTGTCACGATTTTGACTGCGCCTGGGAGAACCCGCAGCAGCGCGAGCACATCATGGATTTATCGCGGCTCGCCGAGCGCTCGCCGGAGGTTTTCGCGGCGAGCCCGCATGTTGCGTTCATCAGCGGCGTGGCCTGATTCGTGAGGCGGAGGAGCGATGTCGATCGTGCTCGAACGTGTTGAATCAGCGACGGATGATGCGCGCGTTTTGATCGGTGAGTTGGACGCGTTAGCTGAGTGCGCCGTATCCGCCGGAGCAGCGGCATGGGTTGAGCATCGATCGGCTGTTCCGACCGGGCATGATGTTCTTCATCGCGCGGCTGGACGGCGAGGCTGTCGGCTGCGGCGGGATTGCGTTTGAAGAGGGTTTTGCGGAAGTGAAGCGAATGTACGTGCGCCCGCGAGCCCGGGGCCGCGACGTGGCGGGAACCATTCTCGCGCGTCTGGAGCACGAAGCCGGCGCGCGCGGCGTGACACGGCTGACGCTTGAGACCGGCGATGAGCGACACGCCGCGATTCGCTTTTATGAACGGGTGGGTTTCACGCGCTGCGCCGCGTTCGGCGCTTATGCGGCGATGCCGCCGCGCGCGATCGAACACAGCGTGTTTTTCGAGAAGTCGATCCGGTGACGCGGCGTCATGCGATGCGGCGCCTGCGCACTCCGACGATGGCGATGGCGGCGGCGACGATCACAAAGCCGCAGGCCGGTTCCGGGACGGCGACGAGAGGGGACGACGTCGCGAACGGAGCGCCTTGGGCGGCGAAGTTGAAATCGATCGTCGAATAATCGTCGCCGCTGATGATGCCGTCGTAGTTGAAATCGCCGTTGTAGTAGCCGTCGGCGCTGGTGCCGGCGTTGAAGTCGATCGAGCTGTAATCGTCGCCGGAGATGAAGCCGTCGAGGTTGGCG
>JAXDMN010000035.1:0-4887 GCA_034666045.1 Phycisphaerales bacterium
CTCCATGATCAAGCGCAACCTGGGCTCGGCGATGCGCGCCCGCACGGCCGTCGCCCGGCGGCACGAGTTATTGCTTCGCGTGCTCACGCACAACATCATGCTGTTGGCGGAGGGTTGAGACAGAGCAAGACGTCTCCGTTTGCAACATTTCCTGTTCGTGCTTCGAATTTGTTTCGGATTTCGGATTTCGGATTTCGTGCTTCTCGGTTTGATCCGCGCCGCGCGACAACGTGCGCCGCGCGGGCTGCCTTCGCTCACCCCGCACTCGGCATTCGAAACGTGAAGCGCGTCTCGCCGTCCGCCGACTCGACGCCGAGCGTGCCGCCGTGGGCGCGGGCGATTTCGGAGGCGATGTAGAGGCCCAGGCCAAGACCTTGTTGACCGGCGCGGGCGCTGCCGCGGGAGAAGGGTTGGAACATTTGCGCGCTCACCGTCGGCGGAATCGCGGGGCCGCGGTTGGTGACGGAGAGTTCGAAGGCGGCGGCAACTTCACCGTCCGCTTCGCCGCTGCGATGGGCGATGACGTCGCGGTCGCCGTTGCCATCGCCATCATCGCCGCCGGCGCTGATTGCGCGGACGTGGATGTCGCCCGACGGATCGCCGTGCGTCAGAGCGTTGCCGAGCAAGTTCGAGAGCATCTGCGCGATTCGCGCGGCGTCGCACGTGACGGTTCGCGCGATCGACAGCTCGCAGCGGATCGCGCGCTGCGGCGAAGCGGATTGAAGTTCGGCACAGACTTGCTCGAGAACCGCCGCGAGCTTCGGCGCGGGGACGCGATGGACCGGAATCCCGCCGCCGAGTCGGCCGCGGGCGAAATCGAGGACGTTTCCGATCAGGCCGGCCATGCGATTCACGCTGCGCTGAATCATCGTCAGCGTCTCGCCCGCCTCTTCGTCGTGCGGCAGCATCTGAAGCAGTTGCACGCCGGACTGAATCGCGCCGAGCGGGTTGCGCAGATCGTGGCCGAGGACGGCGATGAACTGGTCGCGCAACTGCGCCTGCTCGCGCTCGCCGAGCAATGCCTGCTGGGCCGCGGCCATTCGTTCCTGCGAAGCGAGGTGCATCGAAATCAGCTCGGCGAAGAGCGTGACGATGCCGATGACCTGCGGCGTGTTCAGCCGCGCGGGCTTGGGATCGATCGCGCAGAGCGTGCCGAAGAATCGCCCGTCCGGAAACGTGATCGGCACGGAGATGTAGCTGCGGAAGCCGTAGAGCTTCGGCGTCGGGTGGTTGCAGAAGAGCGGGTCGATCAACGCATCGTCGATGACGACGAGCTGCCCGCTCTCGCGGATCTCGTCGCAGATCGTCGTCGCGATCTCCAGTTCGCCGCCCGGCTGCAGGCCGAACGCGATCTTGTCGCGCACGGCGCAGGCGACCCAGCGCGTTTCGGTAACGCGCGCGACGGCCGAGAATCCCATTCCGGTCGTGTGGCAGACCATCTCGAGGATCTTGTCGACCGCGCCGATCCGCGCGATCGCTTCGAGATCGCCGGCGAAGTCGTCGCTCACGCGTCGCGCAGCGGTGGCGGTCGTCACCCGTGGCTTGTCAGTCGGCTGCGGCTGCGTCGGCGATGAAGACGGCTTGGTTGTGCCGTGAACGTCTGCGGACATGCCCGCAAAGGTACGAAAAGCACGGCGCGAGGGGAAGCCGCGACATGTAAGGAAGAAAACCGCAACGCGCCTGCGCGCGAATCAGTGTTGTGCGGATCACGAAGCCCGCGCGGCTCACTCATTCGCAGGCTTGTTGGCGTCCGCGTCCTTCGCGCTCTCGCTTGCTTCGATTTCCTTCACCGGCGCATCGGCGGCGACGCGCTTGACGGATTCGATCGCCTTCAGGCACGACTCCTTCGAGCTGTATCCCTCGCCGGATGATGCGATCACCTTGGTGTTCTGCATGCGCAGCCGCCAGCGGAACTCGCCGGCCTTGTCCTTGTAGACCTCAAAGCTGGCGGCTTTCTTTTCGCCGTCCGGCGCGGCGGCAGCGGCGGCGGGGCGGACGGCGGGCAGTTCGATCAGCGCGGCGGCCAGGATTACACACAGAACGACGACGCGTTTTACGTGAGGCATGTCGATTCCTTTCCGAAGAATGAGAGTGAGTCCGCAAACCAAGCGAAAGGCGGGCCGGGCGATCATTTCAGGCCGACGCGTTCATCTATTTTTCGCACGATACGTCGTTTAAGTGCTGGACTGGCTGGGAGTTCGTGTCGGCGGCCGCGCGTGGCGAAGAGACGTTCAGCAGCCGGCAATCTGCGCCAAATTGACCCGGGCGTGTTATCGATGCGGTCGGGCGGCGTCTTTCACATAGGATCGTCGCGCGGGGAACGCGCGCACGGTGCGCCACCTTTCTTCCGGGGAAGCATGTCAACTCGTTTTCGATTTCTCGAAGCGCTCGAGCGACGGCGATTGCTCGCGCACGTCGGGCTGGACTTGAGCTTCGGCGCGGCCGGCTACGCGCCGGTCGACGCTTCGCTGCTCGTCGCGCCGCTGCCGGGCGGCAAGGTTCTGGCTGTTGGCGAGTCGGGAGCGGTCCGCCTCAACGCCGACGGAACGGTCGATACCGCCTTCGTCGACCGCGGCGCGCGCAGCGACGTCCCGCGGCCGCCCAGCATGGCGGTCGTCGCCGGCCAGCAACTCTTCGTCGCCGGCGTCATGCAAAACGCGCCGCTCGAGGAGGGCGGCACCATCGATTTGATCTTCGTGCGGAAACTGAACCTCAAGACCGGCGCCACGAATGCCGGCTTCGGCGCCGGTGGCGTCGTCGCGTTCCAACCGGTCCTCGCCGTCGCCGGGGCGCGGGTCGACAACGTCGGCCCCGGCTCCATCATCCCGACGAACGACGGCGGCGTGATCATCGCGGTGACCCAGCACCTGCGCGTCGGCAACTACCCGAACGAGAGCTTCCCGAAGGCGATCGTCCTGCACAAGCTCGACGCTGCCGGCAAGCTCGATCCGACGTTCGGCAACAAGGGCGTCGTCACCGCCACGCTCACCGAGAGCTTTGACTACCTTGCCGGCGCGCATCTTGCCGCTTACCTCGACGGCCGCTTCGTCCTGATTGGGGGCAGCGAGAACAATGCGACGCTCCAGCGCTTCAACGCGAACGGCTCGCTCGACACGACGTTCGGCGACCAGGGCGTCCTCCCGCTCGACGACGGGCCGTTTTGGAACATCAACGTCTCGTTCGGCCGGATGATCGTCCAGCCGGACGGGAAGCTCGTGATCTCGCTCACGTCGGCGGACATCTCGCTCGACTACTCCTACGGGTTCGTCGTCCGCATCAACGCCGACGGCACGCGCGACACGTCGTTCGGCGACGCCGGCACGGTCACCCGCGGTCGCGAGGAAGGCTCGTTCAATCCGCCCGGGATCGCGCTCGACTCCTTCGGCCGGATCGTGGGCATCGCAGGCAACGCTGAACTCTACCGTCTCACGCCCGCCGGCGCGCAGGACCCGACGTTCGACGACGACGGGTTCACCACGATTCCGCAGCCGCCCGACGACCTCGCCTTTCCCATCCGGGCGCACGTGGCGATGGATGCGTCCGGCAACGTGCTGCTCGGCGGGCGGATGCAGGTGTCACGCTTCGCCGACGGCCAGCAGCGCGTCGACCTCGGGTCCGACCGAGTCGTCCACATCGACGGCACCGGCGGCGCCGACACGATCACCGCCTCGGTCGCCGGCGACACGCTTACGGTGACGATCAACGGCGAAGGCTCGACCTTCGCTGCCGGCGGCGTGGGCGGCTTCCGCGTGAGCGCCGCCGGAGGCGACGACCGCATTGATCTGTCCGCCGCCGACTTCGCCGCCACCATCGACGGCGACGAAGGCAACGATTCGATCGTCACCGGCGACGGCGCCGACCGCATCAACTGCGACGACGGTGATGACACCGTCGACGCGGGCGGCGGACGCGACCTCGTCTTCGGCGACGACGGCCACGACTCGATCCTCGCCGGCGCCGGCGACGACCGCGTCTATGGCGAGTACGGCCGAGACACGATCGCCGGCGGCGACGGCAACGACAACCTGTTCGGCGGACACACCTACGTCATCGAGCAGGGCGAATACACCTCCGGGAACGACGGCGACGACTCGATCTTCGGTGACGCCGGCAACGACCGCTGCTACGGCCAGTTCGGCAACGACTCGGTCGCCGGCGGAACCGGCAACGACAACCTGTACGGCGGACACACCTACGTCATCGAGCCACACGTATACAACGGCAACGACGGCGACGACTCGCTCTCCGGCAACGCCGGCAACGACCGCTGCTACGGCCAGATGGGCAACGACCGCGTCGCCGGCAATGGCGGGCGCGATCGCCTCTTCGGCGGCGAATCGGAGGATCGTATCTACGGCGGGGCGTCCGGCGATTGGCTCTACGGCGGCGACGGCGGCGACCAGCTCTTCGGCGAGGGCGGCGCCGACCGCCTCTACGCGGACGACGACGAAAGCCTCGATCAGGCCGACACCCTGCGCGGCAACGCCGGCGACGACGTCCTTATCTCGCGCGACAGCTCGATCGACCATCTCTTCGGCGACGGCGGGCGCGATTCGGCGCTCGTCGATGCATCCGACCTGCTCACGAGCATCGAAATCAGGTTGTGAAGGCCGTCACCATGCAACCCCTCGAATCTCCACCCGCATTTAGGAGGCAGCATGATTGACGCGACGATGGAGCAGCTCGAGGCAAGGCAGTTGCTCGCCGCCGTCACTGACTCCTCCGACCCCGCCGCAATCTTCGACGCGGGCGGCGGCGTGATCTACTTCGCCGCCGACGACGGCGTGCACGGAGCGGAGCTGTGGCGCAGCGATGGGACTGCGGCCGGGACCTTCATGCTCAAGGACCTCCTCGCCGGCGGCGTCCCTTCGTATCCCGGAGGGTTCG
>JAXDMN010000036.1:0-15728 GCA_034666045.1 Phycisphaerales bacterium
CAACGATTCGCTCTACGGCGGCGCCGGCAACGACTTCCTCGACGGCGGGCCGGGCAGCGATCTCCTCAACGGCGACGCCGGCAACGACACCTTCTTCGCCAAGGACAACACCAAAGATTCCCTCAACGGCGGCGACGGCGATGACCGATCCGCCAACGACGCGATCGACGTCTTGAACAGCATCGAACACCCGAACCAGCCGCCGCCGCCCCCGCCGCCGCCGCCGCCGCCACCCCCGCCGGCGCCGTAAAAATTGTCTCCACGGAAGCACGGAGAGACGGAGGCGCGCTCGAACTACGAGCGCGCCTCTTTCCATTGCGCAGCACAACACGCGCGCCGCGAACTCCCTATAATCGCCTCGCCATGGCCCGCCGCACGCGCGATTCGCACGATCGTTCCCGTCGCTACCACGACCGCGTGGCGCGGCAGTACGACTCGATCTACGACGATCCGTACTGGCATTTTCACGACGAACTGACCTGGCGAAGCGTCAAGCCGCACCTGCCGCGCGACATGACCGCCGCGTGCTGCGATCTCGGCTGCGGCACCGGCAAGTGGGGCCTAAAGCTGCTCAAGAGCGGCTTTGCGACCACGTTCGTCGACCACGCCGCCGCGATGATCGAGCAGGTGCGCGTCAAACTCGAAAGCAACCCGCGCGCCAAGAAGGCGACGCTCGTCGTTGCCGACATCGTCGACATGCCGATGCTCGAGCCGGAGCAGTTCTCGCTCATCGTCGCGATGGGCGATCCGCTTTCGATCTGCTCCGACCCGCTGCGCGCCGCGCGCGAGATGCACCGCATCAGCAAGCCGGGCGGCGTCATCATCGCGACGGCGGACAACAAGCTCGCGGCCCTCGATCACTTCGTCGAGCGCGGCAACCTCGACGCGCTGGAAGAATTCGTGCACAGCTCGCGCACGCGCTGGCTGACGCCGGACGAGCGCGAGCAGTTCGAGCTGACGACCTTCACGCCGGGGGCGCTGCGAAAACTCTTCGAAAAAAGCGGCTTTGAAGTCCTCGCAGTCGAAGGCAAGACGATCATTCCCGTCCGCAGCAACAAGCACCTCTTCACGCACGAAGGCGCGGTCGAGCGGCTTTTGAAACTCGAAGAAGAGCTGTCGAAAGACCCCGCCGCCGCGGCGCGCGCCGGACATCTGCAAATCATCGCGCGGCGGGTGTGACCGACCTAAGGAACGCTTTCACAACCGCGGCGCCGCGTCTCCGGATCCGGGCGGCCGCGGCTTGCGTCCCGCCTGCGTGCTGAAACTTTGCAGGTACGCGATCCACATCATCGACAACCCGTAGCTGTACGCGCCGGCGATGACGCCGTCCATGTAATGCTTGGTCGGCGGGATGTCATACTTTTCGACGGTGACGCCGGTGTAGGTGATTGCTTCGACCGGCTCGCCCTTGCCGAGGGGAGCGACCTTGACCTTGATGTGCTTGTAGATGCCGATGTCGCGGCCGGCGTGGTCGAGCTTGCGGCCGATCTTTTCATCGAGCACGGCCATCTCGGCGGGCGTCAATTCAAACAACGCGCCGGCGACGTATTTTCCTGGGTCATACACGACGTCCGCCGTGCCGCCGCCCCAGTATTCGCTGAAGATCGGAAAGCCGAGGCGGTAATTATCGAGGACCGCCGCGCGTCCGCCGCGCAGGTTGGGCGGGCGGTGACCGTAGTGCCGGCACCATTCGGTGACGGCGGCGGTGTTGAGGTTCGATCCGTAGGCGAAATACCACACTCGATCCGGCGCTCCCGCGGCGCATTTTGGCGCAAAACCGCGCGGAAGGCAAAACCGCGACAAATGCGCGGGCAGGTGAAGATCTTCGAATCAACCGTGCATCGGCGGCGACGCCGGCGACTCCCAGGCTCAGCGCGTAACGGTCGGGACGAAGTCCCACCCGTTTCTCACGCCGCCGCGTGCTCGCTGATTCGGCCCTGCGCGTCGACCTGGTCGAACTTCACCGCGACGCGCTTCGACACGCCCTGCTCCTGCATCGTCACCCCGTACAGGACATCCGCGATCTGCATCGTGCGCTTGTGGTGCGTGATGATGATGAACTGGCTCATCTCGAGAAACTCCTGGACGATCAGGCCGAAGCGCTGGTTGTTCGCTTCGTCCAGCGGCGCGTCGACTTCGTCGAGGATGCAGAACGGCGACGGCTTGGATTTGAAGATCGACATGAGCAGCGCGATGCAGGTCATTGCCTTCTCGCCGCCGGAGAGCTGGCTGATGCTGACCGGCTGCTTGCCGGGCGGACGGGCGATGACTTCAATGCCCGCTTCGAGCGGATCGACTTTGCGCAGGACGGTCTGGTAGGCGGTCTTGCCGTCCTCGGTTTCGATCTTCTGCTTTTCTTCGACTTCGAGCTCGAGGAAGACGTCGGCCTTTCCGCCGCCAAACAGTTTGCGGAACATTCCCTGGAAATGCTCGCGGACGGCGTTGAAGGTCTCCTCGAATTTCTGCCCGCTCTCGATGTTCATTTCCTCGATGAGCTGCTCGAGTTGCAGCTTGCTGGTCGTGAGATCGTTGACCTGGTTGGCGAGGAACGTGCTGCGCTGCTCGAGCTCATCCAACTCGCCGATGGCGTCGAGGTTGACGTTGCCGAGGCGCTGGATCTTCTCGCGCAGCTCCTTGATTTCGTTTGCGACGGCGTCCCAGTCCATGTCGGCCGCCTGGTAGCCGCCGGCGGCTTCGTGTTCGGCGTATTTTTCGGGGAGGTTGAGCTGGAGCTCGTCCTGCGTGCGTTGAACGAGGGCTTCGAGGCGGATGCGGAGCTCGTTTTCGCGCATCTGGAGCTGGTGGACTTGTTGTTCGATTTCGCCGTGCTCGCCGCGGAGGGAGTCGACGCTGGAGGAGAGTTGTTTGAGGACCTCGCCTCCCTGCTGAAGCAGGGAGGCCAGTTCTTCGACTTGCGTGGCGAGGGTTTGTTGTTGTTCGAGGAGCTGGGCTTCGACGCGCTGCGCTTCCTGGAGTTCGCGTTCGACGCCGCCGCGGCGGGCGGCGACGGAGTCGGCGGATTTGATGATGCGGGCGATCTGCTGTTCGAGCTCGGCCCGCGCCGCCGTCTGCCGCTGCACGTGCTGCTGCGACGCGAGCTGCTTCTCCTGCACCTGCCCGAGCGCGACGCGGGCGGCGGTGAGCTGCTCGCCCCAGAGTTTCAAGTCTTCCGCGACCTGCGCGTGACGCGCGGTCGTGTCCGCGACGACCTGCTGATGGAAGACTTGATCCGCCTCGAACTGCCGGCGTTGCTCGGCGAGCTCGTCTTCTTCGGTTTTCAACTTGCCGACCTGGTCGAGCAGGATGCTCAGCTCGCGCTCGACGACCGGGAGCTCGCGCTGGAGCGACGACTGCTTGTCGCCGATCTGCGCGATCTGCGACGTCAGCTCCACTTTGCTCGTGTTCGACTGGTAAATCGTGTTGCGCAACTCGCCGATCTGCTCTTCGAGCGCTTTCGCCTCGGCATTCGAATGCGAAAGCTCGCCGGAGAGCACCTGGATGCGATGATCGACGTCGGCGACTTGCAGCGTGATCGCTTCGAGCTCAGATCGGCGCGAGAGCAATCCCATCGCGGCGGTCAGTGGACCGGTGCGGAGCGTGCCGTCCGCTTCGATCACTTCGCCGGCGCGGGTGACGTAGCGATACTCTTTCGGGCCGGATTTTTGCAGCGCGACGGCGTCGTCCAGGCGATCGACGAGAACGGTGCGGCCGAGCAGGTGACGCGCGACGGGTTCGTCCGCGGGTTCGAATTTCACGAGGTCGATGGCGAGGCGGATGGACTGGGGATGCTGGTTCCAATCGTAGCCGGCTGCATCATCCGTGGCATGGGCGCCTCGCCCATGCGTTTGAGCGGAGCGATCTTCAAATTCGTCGCTCCGCGATTGCTGCACGGGCGAGGCGCCCGTGCCACGTGAAAACCCTGCCCCGTTGCCGTTGATGCGGAGGACGTTGACGCGGCCTTCGAGGTCGTCGAAGGCTTCGCGGCTGGCGATCGTCGCATCGACGTCCGCGGCGACGAGGTATTGATCGCGGCCGTTCAGGGCGGCCTCGATGGCGTGGGCGTGTTCGACGTCGACTCGAAGAACGTCGGCGACCAGGCCGCGGATGAAGGGGAATTTCTGGTCGCGCTGGCGGAGGACGGATTTCACGCCTTCGCTGACGCCTTCGCGGCGCGCTTCGAGATCCTTGAGCAGCTTCTGGCGCGAAATCAAACCGGAGCGGTGCTCTTTCGCCGCGCCGAGGTTCTCGCCGACCTGCTGGATCTGCTTGCTGAGCTGCTGCGCTTCGCCGCGCTTCGATTCGAGCTGTCCCTGCTGCTCTTCGATGGCGGCGAGGACGACTTGCAGCTTCTCACTCGCCTCGCTCCGCTGCGCGTCGAGCGCCGAAATTTCGCCGAGGATGATCTGCCGCCGCTCGGTCAGTTTTTGCTGCTGGGCGGCGATGTTCTTTCGCTCGATCTCGATCGCGCCGATGCGGCTGTTCGTGTTCGCCAGCTTGCGCATCAGATCGAGAATCGCCGATTTATTTTGCTCGATCTGCTTGGTCAGCTCGTTCAGCTCGAGCTGCCCGTCGCGGAACGATTCCTGCCGCTGCTCGATGTGGCGCTGCTGGGCCGCGAGCTCCTCGGTCAGGCGCTGGAGCGACTCGGACTCGCTGGCGAGCGATCGCGTGACTTCCTCCAGCTTCGCCTGCGCCTCCGCGCGATCGCGCTCGAACGCGGCGATCTGCTCGGCGATCTGCTGGAGCTGTTCCGCGGCGTATTGCTGCCGCTGCTGCGCCGACTGCATCGCCGCCTTGGCCTGAACGAGCTCGTACTCGAGCTTCTGCCGCTTCTGTGTGAGGTCGTCGTGCTGCTGGCGTTTTTCCGCGAGCTCGTTCTGCTTGCGCGCCAGGTCCTGCGCGAGATCGTCGAGGCGGAACTGCGCGTCTTCCAGCTTCGACTTCAGCTCCGCCGACTGCTGGTACTGAGTGTGATAATCGTGGATCGAGTACGTCAGCCGCAGCTCAGCGAGGCGGGTCGAATATTCCTGAAACGTTCGCGCCCGCCCGGCTTGGATCTTGACGCTGCGCAGGCGCTTGTCGACTTCGTCCGTGATGTCTTTGACGCGCAGCAGGTTCTGATCGACCTTCTCGAGTTTTCGCTGCGCTTCCTTTTTCTTGAGCTTGTACTTCGAGATGCCGGCGGCTTCTTCGAAGATGAGGCGGCGCTCGGCCGGATTCGCTTCCAGCAGTGCGGCGACGCGGCCCTGCTCGATGACGCTATACGCGTCGACGCCGACGCCGGTGTCGAGGAAGAGTTCCTTGATGTCCTTGAGGCGCGACGACTGGTTGTTGACCTGGTATTCGCTGGTGCCGTCGCGGAAGAGGCGGCGGCCGACGGAGACTTCGTCGGTGTCGAGGTTGAGCAGGCGCGTGTTGTCTTCGCGTCTCGGATTTTCGAAGATGAGGACAACTTCGGCCATGCCGGCGGGCTTCCGCCCGCCGCTACCATTGAAGATGACGTCCATCATCGCGTCGCCGCGGAGCGACTTCGCCGATTGCTCGCCGAGGACCCATTTGAATCCGTCGACGACGTTGCTCTTGCCGCAACCGTTGGGTCCGACAATGCCGGTGATCGGGGAGTCGAACAAAAACTCCGTACGATCGGCGAACGACTTGAAGCCTTGAAGGATGAGTTTTTTAAGACGCATGGTGCCCGGTCCTCCATGACCGCGTTCTTATTTGCGATTTGCGATTGCCGATTTGCAATTGAATGGCGTCTTCTTCAATCGCAAATTGCAACTCGCAAATTGCAAATCACTTCCACTCACTTCGCCAAACCCACTTTCGGATCCTCGTCCTTCTGCGGCCGTCCTTGCTCGGGAATTGGCGGGGCGTCGAGGATTTCGTCCTGGACCCGCGGCAACTCCTGCAGAATGAACGAGGCCGGCTTGTGCTCGCCGCCGGCGTAGGCGGTGATCTGCCGCTTCTCGGTCAGGCTGCTGAGGATACTGAGGATTTCACCGTAATTAAAGTCCAACGCCCGGCTGGACGGCACGCCCTGGAACCCTTCGCCGCCCAAACGGGCGATGACTTCGACGATGTCGGCATTCGAGCGGGCCGCGATCGGCTGGATTTTTTCGGCCTGCGCTCGCGTCCGCGCGCCGCCGATCGGCATCGTCGGGCGGTAGAAAATCGTCACGGTCGACGCGCCTTCATCGGACGAAATCGTCAGCCGCCCGCCCAGCGTCGAGTACGTGATCGGTCGATTCAGGCTGATGCGGTTCCCGATGACAGCGACGCGCGGCTCGCCGCGCTGCGTTGCATAAATGATAGGCGGCCCGTCCGAGCGAACGACGTCGAGCGTGAATCCGCCCCGGCCCGGCCCGCCGGCGATCGGCATGGCGAAGACGTAGCTGTCGCCGTTGCGCGCCAGCATCTTGTACGCCTCAAGGCGGACCAGCGTCTCCTTGCTGTCCAGCAGCGGGCGGAGCATTTCGTTGATCGACGGGCTGCTCTGGAGCGTGCCGAGGACCTGCACGGCGTTGACCTGGAACTTGTGCCCCTCCTGGCGGGCCATGTTGATCAGCGCCTTCGGCGCCGACGTATCGCCGAGGTACGCGGCCGCGCGCGCGGCGGCGAACGCCACGTCCGCGTTCGCGTGCGACATCAACTCACGCTCGCGAATCACCGGCAGCGCCGCCTTGCCCAGCCCTTCCCACGCATAGCTGATCTCGAGCAGCGGCGCCTTCGGCTTGATCGCTTCGTCGGCAAGCTGGCGCGCCTTGGCAGCGGCGAACTCCGGGGAATTGTTCAGATAGACGAAATTCACCAGCCCGGCGAAGTGCTCCCAGTCGCCGTTCAAGCCGGCCGGGACGTAAAGGTGCACGATGCCCTCGTCCTGCGCCGCGGCGATGACGTCCGGGCGGATTTCCTGCAAGCGCTGGTCGATGCGCTGCTCGATGTAGCGGCTCATGCGCATCGACGGCTGGCGCAGCCGCAGGCCGAGCGGGCGATCTTCCAGCGAGCGCGCGCCGTTCATGATCAAGCCCATGCGCAGGCTGCGCCGCGCGCCGGGATCGTTCTCGAGGTCGGTCTTCAGCGCGTACGCGGGGTTGACGAAGACCGGGCCCTCCGCGCGGGCGAAGACGTTCACCGAGCCGCCCGGATCGTGCGGATTCGCGCCCATGATGCGCAGCTCGGTCTGGAACAGATCGCCCTGCGCGAGGCTGGTCGTCGCGTTGTCCGGGATCGCCGAGACCTGGATGTCGAAGCGCTGCCCCTTGCGAACACCCGGCGGCAGATAGCCGTCGACCTGCACGATCGCGTTGCGCGGATCGCGCAGCGCCTCCTCCGGGGTCGGCGTGCGGATGCCGCTCAGCGAGCTGTCCCACTTGTGCTTGATCATCTCCTTGACCATGTACTCGCGCACCGCGTTGGGCGCGGCGGAGTCGCCGGTGCCGTTCAGGTTGGAGACGAACCCGTATCCGCTGACGAGGAACGGCTCGGTGTTGACGAGGTCACACTTTTCGTAAACGGTGTCCTTAAAAACGTCCGGCACTTTCTTCTGTGGCAGCGCGGTGTAACGCGAAGGGATCTGCTTCTTCTTGTCGACCTTGGGCTTGCCGCTGCAACCGGCGACGATGAAGGCCGCGGCGGAACAGAAGATCGCGAGCCCGACGGAGAATCGAAGGTGTGACATCATGGTGTGCCTCAAGGACTTATCGGACATTTGCGGGCGATCGGTTGAGTATTCGTGGTCTCTCTTGTGGCTTGGGCATCCTGCCCGAGCAGTCGCGGCGGCCAGCCGCTGGAGCGGCAAATGCTCGGGCGAGACGCCCAAGCCACGCCAGGATGGTTACGCGTCGGTCTGCGCCGTTGCCGACTCGGGAGTTCCCTTCGCCCGCCGCTTCTTCGTCGTCGGCGGCGTTGCTTCGGCCGCGTGATTCTTGTTCCCATTCACGCCATTCGACGCGCCCGGCGGCGCGGGCGTCGTCGTCCCGGCCGGCTCGACGAACAGGACCCCCTGCGTCGGGTCCTCGAAACGCTTCGCGTCCAGCACCGCTCTCGCTTCGTCCATCAACTCTTCGAGCGTCTTGAACTGCCGGTAGACGCTCGCGAAACGCACGTACGCGACCTGGTCCACGCGGCGCAGCTTGTCGGTCACCAGCGACCCCACCAGCGTGCTGGCCACCTCGCGGTCGTGCGTCTTGAAGACTTCTTCCTCGACCTCGTCGACGATGCGGAGCAACTCGCTCTCCGGCACCGGACGCTTGAAGCAGGCGCGCTCGAGGCCGGTGAGGATTTTGGCGCGGTCCCAGGGCACGCGGCGGCCGTCTTTCTTGACCACGATCAGCTTGATCGGATCTTCGATTCGCTCGTAGGTCGTGAAGCGTTTCTGGCAGTGGAGGCACTCGCGGCGACGACGAATCGAGCGGCCGCCCTCGCAGGTGCGCGAGTCGATGACCTTCAAGCTCTCCTTGTCGGCGTTACAGAACGGGCAGTGCATCGGAAGTGGCGGACAGGCTACCGTTTTCGGCGGAAAAACGCAAAAGAAGACGGGGGTCGGCAGAGAGCGCTCAAGCTGACGCTCGCACCCGTCGAAAAGCGCGGCCCGCGAAGGTCGCCGGATCGCGACTGACCTCATCCAACAGCCGGCGGGCGATCGGCCGGGGCACCGTCAGTCCCTGCTCCCAATGTTGGACCAACACGGTCGAAACCCCGAGCATTTTCGCGAAAACGGCTTGGCTGGCGCCGAGCTTGGCACGCAAAGAACGGATCTGCCGCGCGTTGTAGGTGCCGGGGTCGTTGATCTCGACGCTGCGGACGGTCAACTGCTCCTCGAGCGGTCGGCCGGATTCCAGCGCATCCACGATTTCACGCATGCTCTGAACGAGCCGCTGGCCGACTGGCTTTCGGCTGCTGCGTCGGCTGGTTTTCGAGGCCTTCCTGGTGCTGCTCATCAAATTACTCCGGTCGGGTAGCTAACACAGTCGCGATCCGGTGCGTCAATTCACGACACGCCGCTCGTTCCGCTGCGCTCAATTCCGCCTGTTCGTTCTTTCCGTACGCGAGAAAAAGGTGCACCTGTGCAGCGTCAGGAAACCAGCCGTAGATCACGCGGTACGCGCCGCTCTTTCCGCGATGCGTTCGGCTCGGCGAAAATCGGATCTTCCTCGCGCCACCGGCACCACGAATTCGGGGCGCCGTCTCGCCGCGCTCCATGATCAGAATCTCCAATTCCCGCAGGTCGTCATCGTCGAGGTTCAGCGCCGCCCAGTCGTCGGTGAATACGGAGGATTGGACGAAGACGCACTTCAACCATGGCCCATTGTATTATTTCCTACGATAGCCGTGCAAGCCCGACCACACGGGCAGAAAAACGCAAAAGGTCGGGCTTCACGAGGAAGCCCGACCCTGCGTGCCCTCAAAGCTCGTTTCGGCGGCGATCAGTCGGCCTTATCGAGGTCGTACCAGACGCCGCCTTTCGCTTCGTACTTCGTGCCGGGGATCTGGACACCGGGCCATTGACCGTCATCGAGCCAAGCCAGGTTGAAGATGACGTTGTAGGACCAGTTGGGCAACTGCGGGCTGCCACCCTGGAACGTGCGCCACGGACTCTTGTCGATCGCCTTCAGGTCGACCCAGTGCGCGCCGCCGTGGCCGTAGAGGACGTTGAGGCCCTTCTTGTGGCGCTGGAGGATGGCGGTCTTGTCTTCCATCAAATCGGCGAGGAGGGCTTGGCCCTTGAGCTTGGAGAAGCGCGGCATGGCGATGCCGCCTTTGCCGTCGCCGGGGAGCCAGAAGCCGGTATCGGCCGGCGTTTTGAGCGGCCCCCCGGTGTTGGAGCTGGTCATCGCCGGAGTGTGCGACGGCCAGTTCGCGATGGGTCGCGAGACGTAGCCGGTCGCAGTGTGCGGCCCGCCGGGCGTGGTCTTGAACGGCCAGGGGTTGTCGCTGAAACCGCCGACGGGATTAGGGGCGTAGGCGTAGTCGTCGCGCATCTCCGCGGGACAGAAGAACGCCTTCGGATCCTTCGACAGTCCGGCGACGATAACCAGACCCATTTGCGACGGCTTGGTGCCGTTGGGGTTGTTCCAGTTGAGCAGGTAGCTGAAGGCCTTCTGGTCCATAAAGCCGACGGGGATCGCGTCCTTGTACGAGACGGAATAGAGCTTGAGATAATCGGAGAGCGTCCGCATGTTGCTGAGGCAGACGGTCTTTCGCGCGGCTTCCTGCGCCCGGCTGAGCGTGGGCAGGAGCATGCCGATGAGGATGGCGATGATGCCGATGACGACGAGCAGCTCGACCAGCGTAAATGCCTTGCGGTGTCGCATAGCTCTCACTCCTTGTTCTCCACTGTTCAGCGCGATTGCGCGTCAAGATCGATCCACACGCCGACCGGCGGGCCGCCCAGGCTGCCCGCGCCGGCCTCGTTCAGCAGCGCGTCGTTGTACTTCACGTCCGTGGAGTTGATATCCGCGCCGATGCCGGGCGGGATCTTGTGCCACGGGTTTTGCAACGGCGACGGATCATTCTTCCGCTCGAACGCCTTCAGCTCGACCCACTGCGCCATGCCGCTGGCGTAGAGCACGTTGACGCCGCGGACGTGGCGGACGACGACCGACTGCGGGCCGTAGTTGACCGTGTCGGCGAGGATCGCCTTGCTCTTGAGCTGTGAGTTTTTCAGGAAGCCGTAGATCACCGGGTTGAAGTTGGGAGCGCTCGAGCGGTAGGTGCGGCTGTACTCGATGCGCGGGATCAGATACGGCGCCGGCCCGAAGGTGCCGAATCCCTGACACGGGCGTGAGTTGTAACCCATTCGCGTGTACGCGTTGTTATATCCCGGGTTCGGGCCGACCTGCGTCTCGAGCTGCGGGTGCGGCGGCGTCTTGTCGAAGCACCACACGTTCTGCGACGTGTCATACTGGAACAGGATGTCCTGCTCGCTCGGGCAGTAGAGCACGCGCGGGCTCTTGCACAGCCCGGCCATCGCGAGGAACCCCAGCGCCGTCACCGTGTGCGGCGTGGACGTTCCGTTGTTGTTCATCAGGTAGCTGACCTGCTTGGCGGTGCCGGAATATCCGATGGGCGTCGCGTCCTTGTACTGGACGCCGTAGAGCTTGAAGAGGTCGGAGATCTGTCGGAGGTTGCTGAGGCACGCGGTCCGCTTGGCGGCCTCGCGGGCGCGGTTGAGTGTCGGAAGGAGGATGGAGATCAGGATGGCGATGATCCCGATGACGACGAGGAGTTCGACGAGGGTGAAAGCGTGGGGATGACGATGACGTGAGCGCATGCAGAACTTCCTGCGTTTTTACTTCAGCCCAACTGATGTGATTCGAGCAAGCCGCCGCGCCAGTGCTGCGGCCGCCCTCAGCGCGACTCGCGATCCATTCCAACCCATACGCCGGTCGGCGGATTGACCGATTCATCCAGCATCAGCGGGCTGTATGCGAAGTTGACGGTCGTACCCGGGATGCTTTTCCAGCTCGAGCCGGTCGGCATCGGCGAATTCTCGATCGCCTTCAGATCGACCCACTGGCCCGAGCCGTTCGCGTAGAGCACGTTGATACCCTTCTTGTGCCGCATCTTGATCGAGCCGGGGCCGAGGACGGTGTCGGCGAGGATCGCCTTGTTCTTCAACTTGGCTTGTCGCGGCATGCCAATCACGCCGGACTGGTAGTCGGGCGTTTTGAAAATGTATGGGAGCGGGTAATCCGGGCGAACGTCCCATACGCACATGGGGCGAGAGTTGTATCCGAATCGCGTGTGCCCCAGCCCGATGGTCGTCAGGTGCGGATCGGTCGGCGTCTTATCGAACGGCCAGATGTTCTCCGGTGAGTTGAATATGAACTGCGGGTCGGAATTTTCGCTGGGACAGAAGTAGGTCTTCGGACTTTTCGCGAGGCCGGCGATGGCGAGGTTGCCCATCTGCACAACCTTCGGGATCGGTGAGCTGCCGCCGCTGAGCGGATTCCAGTTGACGACGTAGCTGAACTGCTTCTCCGCGCCGCTCGGGCTGGTGACGGTGCCGACGCAGCCGATCGGGATCGCGTCCTTGTTGCCCGCGGCGTAGAGACGGAAGGCGTTGCCGAGCTCACGCATGTTGCTGAGGCACGCAGTCTTGTTCGCCGACTCGCGCGCGCGGCTCAACGTCGGCAGGAGAATCCCGACGAGAATCGCGATGATGCCGATGACGACGAGCAACTCGACAAGCGTGAAGGCGTGACGACGGCGAAGACGACGACCGGAGAGCATCATGAGGTAAATCCTGCTGCAAACGACCCGGAGCCCTTGGGCACCTATTCTGCCACAAAAACCGCCAGACTTCTATAATTGTTCCCGTCCTCCACCGGGGCTTTTCACCTTGTCACCCGGTCACCTTGTCACCTTGTCATCCGCCCCCTACCCTCCCGCCATGGCGGAAGCCGAGAAGTCATTTCTTGTCCAGCGGTTCGCCAAGCTCCCGCTCGGCTCGATTCACGTCATCGGGTACAGCGTCGCGGGCGAGGAGACGGTCTGTCAGATCCCGGAGCTGAACGTCTGCTTCGACATCGGCCGATCGCCCCACTTTGCGCTGACCAGCGACATCGTCTGCATCACGCACGGTCACATGGATCACATTGCGGGGCTGCCATACTACCTGTCGCAGCGTTACTTCCAGGGAATGAAGCCGGGGACGATCCTCGTGCCGCGCGATCTCGAGCGGCCGATCGATTCGCTGCTGAAATGCTGGCGCGACGTCGAGCGTCAGGGGACGCCGTACACGCTCGTGCCCATGTCCGCCGGGCAGACGTACGAGGTGCGGCGTGACTTTCACATCCGCGCGCTGCAAACGCACCACGGCGGCGTGAGCCTCGGCTATTCGCTGATCAGCGTGCGCGAAAAGTTAAAGCCCGAATATGCGGGCACGCCCGGACCCGAGCTGGCGAAGATGCGCAAGAGCGGCGTCGAGATCCAGTACCGCATCGAAGTCCCGCTCGTCACGTTTCTCGGCGATACCGCGACCGGCGATGTCTTCTCCCATCCCGACGTCGTCAACGCCGAAGTGTTGATCACCGAGATCACCTTCTTCGACGCCGACCACAAGCTCAAGGCGAAGCATGGCCGGCACCTGCACCTCGATCACTTCGTCGACCTGGTCGGCAATTTGAAGAACCAGGACATCGTCGTGACCCACGTCACCCGCCGCACCGGCATGCGCCGCGCCAAGCAACTCCTCCGCAAGCGCATCGGCGAGGAGCGGATGCAGAACATTCACTTTCTGATGGACTTTGAGGGCGCGCGGGAAGCCGGGGATGTGGAAGACGTCGGTCCACCACCGGCGGATACGGCGGAGTGACCGTCACCTTCTGTGTTTATCGAGTGCGCACTTTGACAGCAAGCCTCAGTAATGCCAAACTTCGATCACAAATGCGTGTCTGATAACGCGATCGTCGCCGGAATCGAACCGGTAGCCGAACTGCGAATGGGATCGGGGTCGCGTCATATCTTTTCGGCCCCTTTGATTCTGCTGTTCATTCACATGCCGGCGCCGGGCGGGCGCCTTGTGGCCGCACGTATGAAGGAGGATCAGACATGGAAAGCTTGACGGTTTCAATCGCTCGCGTTACTCGCTCTGCGACTTCCTCAACCTTCCGCTGTTGGCGATTGTTGCGTTGGGCTTCTTCTTCCCGCTGCTGCAATTCGTGTGCGGCGGGATTCATCCTCGTTCCGCTGCTCTTCGTGATCTGTTTGGCTTCCGCCAGTTGCGGCAATGACGATTCAAAGGCACCGTCGCCAACGATCGGCAGCAACTCCGACGCGTCCGCGTCACCCGCGCCCGCTGCGAGCGTGAGTGGCACTGAGCCCAGTGGCGCTGCTGCAAAAGTGTGGATCGAAATCGCGCTCAAGGTCGCCGCAGACATAGCCGACCCGAAGGAGCGAGCTGAGACGTATCTCGCGATGGCGGACCTTCAACTTGACGCAGGAGATACCGCCGGTGGGCGAAAGACGCTGGACCTCGCCCAGAAGTCGATCTCCAGCGTAGACTCCCACCAAGCCATCGCCAAGCCGGAGTTGTATATTTCTCTCGCTAGGGCCTTGTTGAAGGCGGCGGACAAGAATGCAGCTCGCGAGACTTTGGACTTCGCTAAGTCGTCCGCATTCGACATGGAGATTGGATTCTCCAAGTGGTATTCCTACGAAAAGATTGCGGGGTTGCAGGCAAGAGCGGGCGACATCGCGAACGCGAAGAAGACCGTATCGGAGATCTCCGATGCGAAGCAGCAGGTTGATGCGATGGTCCAGTTGGCTGAGGGGCAGGCGAAGGCCGGCGACACCGGCGGTGCTAAGGATACTGCTTCTCGCATCAGTGATGCCGCGAAGCGCGGCCGAGCCTATGCACGAATCGCCGCTTCACTTGCCGAGGCAGGCGACATCACTGGCGCGCGAGCCGTCGCCGCTGGGATCACTGATCCGGAACAGCAACTGGAAGCATTCGTCGGCTTGATTGGCGCCCGTGCTACGGCCAACGACTTTGCCGGCGCCATGGCGATGGCATCGGAATTGTCTGATCCGATGTCCAAGAGTACCGCGTACTGGGCCATTGCGCAGAAACGGATCAAATCAGGCGACAAAGCTGGGGCGATGCGTGACTTGGAAGCTGCCAAGTCAGCCGCGTCTTTAATTGCCGATCCCGCACGCAGCGCTATGTTTTCCGGAGTAGTGGCGCTGTTGTTGTCGGAGATGGGGAGTACCAGCGCCGCCCGCGAAGCTCTCGAGCAGTCAAAGGTTGCATCAGCGAAGATTAGTGACGCGAAGGCCCGGCAAGAACTTCTCGGTGGGCTTGCGAGAGTACAGGCGGCCTTGGGAGACAGCAGTGAAGCAAAGGCAACGCTTTCGCAAATGAACGACGTGAAAATGAGGGAATATCTCGCTGCTGATTTGGCGCGATCACAGGCGAAATCAGGCGACATCGTGGGCGCCAAGAAGCTCATGGCAGAGTTGACAGATGATTATGCAAAGGCGAAGGCGTCGCTCGCCATCGCTAACGTCCAAGCCGCCACTGGCGATCTGGCAGCAGCACGCATCACGGGCTCGCCCGCTCTTCAATCGGTGTCGAACGAGGACGCGTACTTAACGCTTGCGGCGGCTGCTGCAAGGGCAGGTGCGTTCGAGGATTTAAAGCGGTGGGCTGACGGACGTGACGATCCGCGCCAAAAATGCTGGATCTATATAGGGGTCGCGAACGGAATCATGGGCCGTGACGATGAGCGCCGCCACTAGCACGATAGAACGGGCGGGCGGAGTCCCGACTGCGCACTTCGGAACATGCGGATAGGCGAGGAGCGCACCGCCAGCATCCCCTTCATTGTGGATTTCGCGGGAGCCAAGGAGGGGACGAAGTCGAAGACACCGGCCCGCCGCGTACGGAGACGGCGGATTGCATCGCGGCTGGCTCAGTGCGGGCCTCGTCTCATCCAGTATTCGCGAAAGGATCGAAGCCGCGCAAGTGACTCGCGATCTTTTGCTCGGTTCGCGGCCACTTTGCTGGCGATGATGTCGTCCAGATGGCAAACGGGAAAGCCATCGACTTCGATTCGCCGCTGCCACGCGTCGTCGAAGCACTCGATGCCGTCGGGCGCGAAGACCAAATCGAGATCGAACGGGCCATCCTTGAGTTGAACGAAGTCCTTCCCGCGAATGATCTCATCCGCCTGCGATTCGGTCAGCGGGAAACCGAGTTGTCGCAGCGCCGCGACCAGACG
>JAXDMN010000037.1:0-5242 GCA_034666045.1 Phycisphaerales bacterium
GATTCTTTTCGAACGCTCGCGCGTCGCAAGCGACGCGGCTAAATGTTGGAATCGCGTGATCATGAGTTCGTCAACGCGAGCAGTTGTTCCGCGAACTTCTTCTGCTCAGGGCGCGGGTTTGTCCTCAAAAATTCTTCAAACAGCGCGCGGCTCTCGCGCTCGAGAATTCTTCCGACAATTCTTGGCATCTGGCTTTCCGGGCTCGTCGGGCACGCGACGCGCTGCGTCCCGGAATCCGCCGGGGCGCGCAGCGCGTAGACGATCGTGTCGACCGCCGCTTCCATCGCGGCGCCGGTGCACATCACGCACGGCTCGAGCGTGCTGACGAGGATCAGATCGCGCGCATCAAGCGGCGATTTTCCCGCGGCCCGGGCGAAGGTGACGATCTCCGCGTGCGCGGTCTTGTTCTGCGTGCGATTCATCTCGTTGTACCCGCTGGCGATGGCGGCGCCGTCGCCGCGGACGAGCACGCAGCCGATCGGCGCTTCGCCGGCGTCCATGCCATCCCGTGCGACATCGAGGGCGCGGCGCATCAACGACTCCATCATCGCGCGTGTTAGATGCGCCGATCCGGGCGAGGCGATTCTCAGTGCGTCGTCGAGGCAGCCGATCAACTGGAGCGCATCGCGATACACCGCACGCGCGCCCGCGGCATGAAATGCTCGAGAATCCGACGAAACCGCGAGGCAAACCAGACCCGCGCCGCGCGACCATTCCACGGCATCGAGCGAATCCGTGATCAGCACGCATTGCGCCGGCGAGAGATCACTCGGCTCATCGTCGAACACCTTCAATCCCCGCGCGCGCAACGCCGCCGCGAGAGAATCTTCCGCCCGCGCCAGCCGCACGATCGCCGCATCCAACGCCATCGCATCGCAGCTTAGTCGCCGGGCCGATCACGCGCCTAGCCACAGAAGGATCGTCCCCGCGACAAGATCCGGCTCGTCATGATGCACCCAGTGTCCCGCGCGCGGCACCGTGACGACCTTGAGCGGCTCGCGAAACCACCGCCCGTTGTCGCGCAGCCCGTCCGCGAGCACGAATGGGTCGTCGAGCCCGAACAGGATCAGCGTCGGCATCGTGATGATGCTGCGCGGCGGGCCGCCATCGAAGCGGTAGGGCGGTCGCGGGAAATTCGCGCGATAGTAGTTGAGCATCCCCGTGATGCTGGATTTGGCGAGCACGTCGAACGTGCCGCGCAGCCCGCGCCCGCCGCGCAGTTGGCGCCGCAAAACGTCGAAATCGAACGGCCCAAGCGGCAGCTCGTTCTGTGCCAACCGTGCATACGCGCTGGCCGCCTGCTGGCGGCGATTCATCGCCAGCTCGCGCTGGATGCCGTTCAGGTGCGGCATGTTGAGCAGGATCAATCGCTCGACGCGCCGCGGGAAATGAATCGCCACATTCTGGGCGATCGCGGCGCCCCAATCGTGGCCGATGAGGATCATCGTCTTGCGGCGAAAATGCTCCATCAGCGCGATCACGTCGCCGACAAGTTTTTGCATGCGGTAGTTGTCGACGCCGTCCGGCTTGTCGGATTTCGCGTAGCCGCGCAGGTCAGGCGTGACGACGAAGAATCGCTCGGCCAGCGCCGGAAGGATCGGCCGCCAGGTGCGGTGGTCGTCCGGAAAGCCGTGCAGGCAGAGCATCAGCGGCTGCTGGGTCGCGTCGGCGTTCGTGTCTTCCCCGAACGTCTGGTAGTAAATCCGCACGCCGGCAGAGTCAGCGTAGCCTTCCCCGCTTGCCGCGATCGGGTCTCGCTCGTCGTCTGCGCTCATCGCGGCGAAATGATACCTGCGCGCCCGCGGTCCGCTGATCCTATAATCGCGGCTTCATGGGCGATGGTCGCAACGGTGATGAACGGGAGCTTCTGTCGCTCGTGCTCGAAGCGGCCCGCGAGATGAGCCGGCTCGACGACCCGTCGCAGGTGATGCGTCTTGCGATGTCACACGGTCGGCGAGTGATTCGCTTCGACCGGAGTATCGCCGCGACGCGGCGCGAGCTTCCGCCGCCGCAGATTCGCGTCACGCGCTGCGACGCGCCGGGCACGCCATTTCACGATCCGACCGGCAAAGACGAATTTCCGCCCATCAGGGACGGCCTGCTCTCGGAGCTTCTCCACGCCGGCCTGCCTCGGCTCATCGACGATTTGACGATCGATGACCGCGATCCCGCCGCAGCGTATCTGCGCGACATGCGCTCGCTCGCCGCGATCCCGCAGTTCCGCGCCGGCGAGCCCGCCGACATGATCTTCTATCTTCACCACGAGCCGGCCGCGTTCGCGCTGGACCGCTTCCGCGACATCGTCCTCGTCAGCACGCTCTTCGGCCAGGCCGTCGCGAATCTCGCGCGCGCCCGCGAGCTTCAAGACGCCGAGCGCTCGATGAAGGAGCAGTACGACATCATCGCCAATCTCAGCACGACCGTGATGAACTCGGCGCTGGATCTCAAGGATTATTCCAAGCAGCTCGAGCGCCGCGTGCGCGAGCGGACGGCCGATTTGCACGAAGCGCACGTCGACACGATCTACATGCTCGCCGTCGCCAGTGAAGCCAAAGACCAGGACACCGGCGAACATCTGCGGCGGATTTACCGTCACACGAAGGCGCTCGCGACGGAGCTGGGCGTCGACGACGACGAGGCCGACCGCCTCGCTTACGCCGGCGTGCTGCACGACGTCGGCAAGATGCACGTTCCGGACGACATCTTGAAAAAGCCCGGCCCGCTCACGCCGGACGAGATGAAGACGATGCAGGAGCACACCATCTGGGGAGAGCGGATCCTCGGTGACAAGCCTTTCTTCGCGGCCGCGCGAAAAATCGCGCGCAGCCATCACGAAAACTGGGACGGCAGCGGCTACCCGGACGCCACGCGCGGCGAAGCGATCCCGCTCGAGGCGCGCATCGTCCATCTCGCCGATGTCTACGACGCCCTGGTCAGCCCGCGCGTCTACAAGGCCGCCTGGACGCCGCGGCAGGCAGCGGAATTCATCGTCGAAGCCGCGGGCCAGATGTTCGACCCGGAGCTGGTGCGCGTGTTTACGCACATCTCGCCGCGGCTGACAACGCCGCAGCCCGCGCCGGCTACAGAAGGATGACATGAACACCACCGTTTCGATTTTAGCGATTGTCGTTTTGACCACGCTCGCGACCCGTGCCCTCGCCGCCGAACCGTACAAGCTCGGGCCGGATTCGACGACGCAGCCGAGCGTGCCGCAGGGCGAGGTGACGAAGTATTCGTGGAAGAGCGCGAAGGTTTATCCCGGCACGGAGCGCGAGTACTGGATCTACGTCCCGAAGCAGTACGACGCGAAGAAGCCCGCTTGCCTGATGGTGTTTCAGGATGGTCAAGCCTACCTGCGCAACGACATCAAGGCGCCGACGGTCTTCGACAACCTGATACATCAAAAAGAAATGCCGGTGACGATCGGCCTGTTCATCATGCCGGGGAAACTATCGTCGACGGCGACGACGCAGCAGGCGAAGCAGCAGCGCAGCGTCGAGTACGACACCCTCAGCGACGCCTATACGCGCTTCCTGCTCGAGGAGATGATTCCGGAGGTGGAGAAGAAATACGCGATCACGAAAGATCCCGCCGGCCGGGCGATCTGTGGGCACAGCTCCGGGGGGATTTGTGCATTCACCGTCGCGTGGCAGCGCCCGGACGCGTTCGGCAAGGTCGTCAGCCACTGCGGCAGCTTCACGAATATCCGCGGCGGCAACGCCTATCCGTCGCTGATCCGCACGACCGAGAAGAAGCCGATCCGCGTTTTCCTTCAGAGCGGAGCGAACGATAACGACAACGAACGTGGCAATTGGCCGATCGCCAACCAGGACATGGCGTCGTCGCTCAATTTCAAGAAGTACGATTTCCAGTTCGTCTTCGGCGAAGGCGGGCACAATCTCAAACACGGCGGGAGCATTTTCCCGGAGACGATGCGCTGGCTGTGGCGGGATTTTCCGAAGGAATGATCGCGACCGCGCCCGCCTTGGTCGCCGTCACATGTTGCCGGGCAGCGCGCTGAGAACGCGGAGCCGGTCCTCCTCGCGCTGCAGCAGGAACGCAAACCGATCGCGATGAAACCCGCGCACCGGCGCCTGCGGATCCGGCCAACCGGGCGGCGGCGACCAATCGGGTGCAAGCAATTCGCCCGCGGCGATCGGACGGTCCCCTCGCAGTTCGCCGACTTCCTGATCGGTCAGAATTCTCGTCGGCGCCCAGGGCATGATCTCGCGGCCATGCAGTTCAACTTGTTGGCCCGGCCCCGGATCGTTCCACGGCCCGATCGCCGTTCGGTGCAGCGCGGTCAGGTGCGCGCCGCAGCCAAGCGATCGTCCGAGATCGCGCGCCAGCGCGCGGACGTAATATCCGCCGCGTACGACCATTCGGATACGGCTTTCGCGCGGCAGGTCGTGGGCGATCCATTGTGCTTCATGCAGGTAGACGCGCGACGGCGGCAACTCGAACGTCTCGCCGCGATGCGCCTTCGCGTACGCGCGCTCCCCGTCGATGCGCTTGTTGCTCGTTACGGGCGGCGTCTGATCATGCCAGCCGATGAAATGTTTAAGTGCGTCATCGAGCTGTCCGGGCGAGAGATTCGTCGCGTCGCCCTCGGAGACGACTTTGCCGAGCGGATCGCCATTGTCGGTTTCGACGCCCCAGCGCACGGTCGCTTCATAGAATTTCGGGATTGCGTGCAGATGATCGAACAATTTCGTCGCCGGCTCGACAAGAATGAGCAGCAAGCCGCTGGCGAACGGATCGAGCGCGCCGCCGTGACAGGTTTTCGTGCGGGCGCCGGTACGTGCCGCTTCGACGACCGAAAAACTCGTCGGCCCGACGGGTTTGTGAAGGAGATGAATGCCCGGCGGCGTCATCGCACGGTCATCTAATACTCGCGCGTCGTCACGAGGCCCGGCTTGGGGACGGGATAAGTGCCGTCGGCGGCGACGACAAGGGGGGCGGGGCTGTCCGCAGTCAGCTTGTCGACTGTTGGCGCGAACTCGTGCTCGCAGTTGAGCATCTGGTCGCGCGTGATGAGCTGCCCCGTGTGAGCGGCCATGCGGCCCATGCTGGTGATCAGACTCGCCTCGGCCCCGCGACGCACCTCGTTGAACGGCTTGTCTTTGCGGATCGCCTCCATCAGGTGGTCCCACTCGAGCTGATACGGGTTTGGCTCGCGGCCGGCGAACTGCCATGTCGGGGCGGATGACATGTCCTGTCCGCGCCAGATGCGGCACTTGGC
>JAXDMN010000038.1:0-7657 GCA_034666045.1 Phycisphaerales bacterium
AGGGTGTTTAAGAAGTCCGTCACCTCAGAGACCCAAGCGTTGTCATCCTGAGCGTACTCGCGAAGGATCTGCGTTTGACGACGAGGAACGCAGATCCTTCGGAGTACCTCAGGATGACAAAATGCTCTTTTTTGGCGCAACAGGACTTCTTAAACACCCTCTGAGGTATTCCGAAGGATCTGCGTCACTTGTCGATCGATGCCAGATCCTTCGGCATACCTCAGGATGACAATGCGCTGAAGTTCGGCAGTAGTGCTCAAGGGGAAACTGGTCGTGTGGTTGTCGCTTGCGCCTTCGCGTTCGTCGTCGCCGGCTGGGTTGCGCTTCGCGTGGTCGACGGGCGGTAAAAGCTGAGCATTACCTGGTGCAGCGACTGCTGGATCGCGAAGGCGGCTTCCTCGGGGGTCTTGTACTTATCTGCGGCGATGTCGGCGGCGGCGGTGCTGATCGCATCAGCCATCGCGCGGACCAGGCGGGTCTGCTTTGCGACGTTCTGCGGGGCGGCGGCGCCGAAGTCGGTCACAACCAGCTTCCACTGCCCGTCCTGCTTGCGGAAACTCATCGGGCGCGGCTGGTCGGGGACGGTCATGACGGCGGCGTCGGCGGCGGTTTCGATGACGGTCGCTTCGTCGATCTTCGAGAGGTCGGCAGGGTCGAGCATGCCGCGGCCGATAGGGTCGCCGGATTTGCCGAATTTCTCCTTCGCCGCGTCGCCGAGTTTTTTCCCTGAGACGACCACGTCAGCCATCGCCGTCGCCAGCGCGCGGCGCTCGTCGGTGTCGGCATAGAAGCTGTCGGCGACGGCGTCGCGGTCGCCGGCGGTGATCGCATTGAACAGGCTCACGGCGGCCGCCTTGGGCGACGAGCGGTCGGGCTCGGGTGCGGCGGCGGCAGTCGTCGGCGCGGTCGATGTCGGCGCGGGCGGCGGCGCCGCGGCACCGCACGCGATCGTGGCCGCACAACAAATCGTCATGAGGATCGATACGCTTCGCACGCCGCGCATCGTACCTTCGCATTCCCCGGAATGACACGGGCGCGCGCGCCGGTTACAGTCCGCCCCCGGCGACGCAAATGACGACCAAGCGGCTGAAATATCTCGCCCGGCACGAGCGCGGCAGTCCGGGCGAATATCCGATCCTTTCGATGCAGCGTTCGCTCGACGCCGCCGGAGTGCCCGCCGTTTTCAACGCGACGTCGCGCCCGGTCAGGCTGTTCGCCCGCGCCTTGGCGCGATCCGGCATGATGCGGCAGATCATCGACCTCTCGCAGAACGCGTACTTCGTTCCGATCATGCTCCTCTCCGAGGCCCGGCTCTTTCCGAAGTGCTACTTCGCCGAGACGGTCGTCTACATCTTCGACTGCTGGCCGGCGTTGTACGGGCGGTGGGAGAAATTCTTCCGCCGACATCGCATGCGCGTCGCGTTTTTCTCGGCGCGCGACTCGGCGGAGCATTTCAAGAAGCGGATCCCGGAGATGGAATCGATCTGGCTCCCGGAGGCGGTCGAGGCGTCGGTTTATCGCGGCGAAAAGCCGATCGAGCAGCGATCGATCGATGTGCTCGAGCTGGGGCGGCGGTCGGAGGATTATCACAACCGCATCGTGGTCCCGCTCGCCAAGGGCGGGCGCGTACACAAGTTCCAGTCCGCGCCGGGGCACATCATTTTCCCGACGGTCGCCGAGCTGGTCGCCGGGTTCGGCGATACGAAGGTGTCGATCTGCTTTCCGTCGTCGATGACGCACCCGCTGCGCAGCGGAAACGTGGAGACGGTCACGCACCGTTACTTCGAATCGATGGCCTCGCGGTGCATCATCGTCGGCCACGCGCCGGCGGAGTTGCAGGATTTTTTTGGGTACAACCCGGTGGTCGAAGCGGACATGAACGACGCCGCCGGGCAGATCGAAGCGATCCTGCGCGACCCGGGCGCGTACGCGTCGCTGGTCGAGCGGAACTACCAGCGGTTGATGGAAATCGGGACGTGGGATGCGCGCGTGCGCACGATGCTAGAGCTGCTCGCCGCGCGCAGGTATGCGATCTGAACTGCTCAGGCGCGCGGGACCAGCAGCAGGAATGACTGCTGCGCCATGCGGGCTTCATCCATCACCAGCGCCGCCTCCTCGGGCGACAGCGTCACGCCGGGCGGCAGATCCGCCGCGGTGCGCGGGCGGCAGGTGATTTCGGTCTGCTCGTGCGAGTCGGCGAAGCGCTTGCGGATCTCCTGGTGAACGCCGGTGCGGCACATCTCGTGCGTCTCGACGAGGATGATCGCGTGGCGGAGATTCGGCGCTTTCGCCGGGTCGAGCAGATCCCACTCGAAGCCTTCGCAGTCGCTGAGGACCAGCGGGCGCTTCCACTGCCCGCAGACGCGCTGGAGCTCCTCGACGGAGCAGTAGCCGCGCGTCTCGACGCGCGACGAGACGCCGTTCAGCGCCGCCAGCTTCGCGGTGCGATAGCGCGCCAGCGCGGAGATGTCGTACGCGAGCATGCGCGCCTCCGGCAGCAGTCGCGCCAGGCCGACCGAGTAATATCCCTCGGCCGACCCGATGTTCACGATCACGTCCGGCCGCAGTCCGGGCAGCCGCGCGATCGCGTCGTGCAGCTCGTTCTCGTAGGTGCCGAGCAGCTTGGAGAGATACGCCGGCGGATCGAGATAGCGCATGCCCTTGAACGGCCCGGCGATGATGTGATCCGGGCTGCCGATGCGCTGGTGGATGCGGCGGAATTGGCGGAACGCGGGGGACGGCGCGACGAGGCGCTTGGTCCGCATGAGAGCGAGTGTGATCGGCGGCGGCAGGTGCTGCTGAAGTGAAGTGGCGATGCCCATGCGCGGCTCGGACCTCCATTACGCGGACGAGCCGGTATAGTACGCGCGATGCAGCCGGTTCGCGAACGAGCATCAGGACGTCGAGTCGCGGAATTTCGATCACGCCGCTGGCGCGCGGCGCGGCGGTCAGTGGAATGAACATTCGCAAGATCGCGTTCATCACGCAGGCCGCCCCGTGGGCCGGCAACGAGCTGTTCGGCGCGTTCAACATCAGCCAGGCGAAAGCGCTTCGCCAGCTCGGGGCGGAGACGGAAATCTTCGCGCCGATGATGTTCATCCCGCCGCTGCTCGACCGCGTGCACGCGTCGTTCCGCCGGCTGCGCTCGCGGCCGAGCGAGTATCAGTTCGAGGGCGTGCCGATCCACGTCGTGCGCGGGCCGTATCCGCATCCGGTGTTTCTGCGCTGGAAGGTGACGCCGCGCGCGCCGGCGCTCGCGGCTGCGTGGGTGAAGCGGGCGGTGATCGGGCGGATGGCGCGGCGGATCGCGGAGTTCGCGCCGGACGTGCTGCTCGTGCACGATGGGGTGATCCTCGGCGAACTGGCGGCGGCGCTGTCGCGGCGATTGGGCGTGCCGTGGGCGGTGATCGAGCATGATCCGATTGATCTCGCCCCCGACTCGCCCGCCGGGCGGTTTTATACGCGCACGATGGGCGGCGCGCAGCACGTCTTCACCGTCCACCGCCCCACCGCCGCGTACCTGCGCGATAAGTTGAACCTCCCGCAGGCGAAGCTCGTGCTCAACGGCACGTTGAAACCGACCGCCGAGCAATGGTCCGCGCCGCGGCCGGGGAAATGGGCGGGGAAAAAGATCGTGCTGTCCGTCGGCTCGTACATCACGCGCAAGGCGCGGCCGGAGCTCGTGCGCGCGTTCGCGGCAGCCGACGTGAAGGACGCCTTGCTCGTCATCATCGCGCCGGGCGAGCCGCCGGCGGAGTTGATGAAGGTGATCGAATCGAGCGGCGCGCGCGATCGCGTCGAAATCATCGGCGGCATGGGGCCGCAACAGGTGCAGCAATACATGGTCTGGGCGGACCTCTTTGCGCTGCCGTCATGGTGGGAGGCGTTCGGGCTCGTTTACCTCGAAGCGATGGCGGCGCGGACGCCGATCATTTTGAGCAGCGACAGCGGCATGGCGGCGGAGATCGAGCCGGGCGTGCACGGTTGGATCGTTCCGCCGAAGGATCATGCGGCGCTGGTGGCGGCGTTGCTCGATGCGCTGACCCACGCGGACCTCGAATCGATGGGCCAGCGCGGACAGGCGCTGGTCGAGGAGCGCTTCAGTTGGGAGAAAAACGCTCAGGCGGTGCTGTCGGCGCTGTCGTTATCTTGAGTCATGCGGTCTACGCGCGCAGGACGGCGAGGAAATGATCCGCCTGCGTCCCCCATGGCAGCGGCCCGCGCGCGACGCGCTTCAGTCGCGCGGGAAGCGGCGCCTTCATCCGATCGAGCCCGCGCAGCACGTGGTACGCGGCGTTGTACAGGCGATATTCCGCCTGCTGACGCGCGGTGATGATGTGGTGCCACGCGCGCTCGAAGTGCACGAGCTCGTATCCGCCCGCCCGGCCCGCGGCGCGCATCGATGATTCGTTGAACAATCCGACGTGCTCGACGAGCCCTGCGTAGGTGTAACGAACGCCGTGCCGCTTGAACGATGGCGAATCGGTGTCGCCGGTCTCGATCAGGGTGACGCCGCCCGGTGCGAGCAGCCGGCGAAGGTCGCGCAGCGTGGCGACCGGGTCGCTCAGGTGCTCGAAGACGTCGAAGCAGACGATCGCGTGCATCGGCGCGACGCCGCCGGCTTGCGCCGCGTCGATCGCGGCGGAAACCGTCGGACCGAGCATGGTCACGCCGCGCTGTTGCGCGATTCTGGCGGCGTCGACGGACGGCTCGATTCCAAATCGCTCGTACGCCGGTCCGAGCGACGCGAGGTAGCCGCCGTCGAAGCAGCCGAAGTCCAGCACGCGCTTCCCCGGCGCGAATCGTTCGAGCAATCGCGTTTTTGCTGAGTAAAAGCGCAACTCGCCGATCTTTTCGTCCGTCCCCCAGTGCCCGGCGGCGGCTTGGGCGTAGCATGCGAGCAATCGGTCCTGCGGGATCGGCGGATGGATGAACTGATAGCCGCACGCGTCGCATCGCCGCCAGGTGAGCGCGAGATCGGAGAGGTCGATCGGCGTTGCCGCGACGCGCGTCGGCTGGCGATGGACGGGCGGCCCGATGATCGAGACGTCCGCGCCGCCGCAGACCGGGCAGCTCACGTCGCCGCCGGCGGCGCTGGCGCGGGCGTCGTCCACGCGCGCTGAAGGATGTGTTTCCGAACCATCCACGGATAGCCCCATGCGCTGGTGAGCAGCCCGGTAATTGACATCGACCACGCCACACCCGTCACACCGAACGGCTTGGCCAATGCAAAGGCGAGGAGCACGTTCAGCACCGCGTGCAGCGCCATGAACTTCATCTGCGCGCGCAGCACGCCGGCCGAGTTGAGCACGATCGACAGGCTCGACATCCAGATCCACATCGCGAACAGCGCCGTCATCGCGATCACGAGCGACCGCGACACGTCGGCGACCGCCCCGCGCGTCCAGACCGAGAGAATGCGATCCGCAAAGAAGAACATCCCCACGCCGCACGCGACGATCGCGCCGAAGCCGGCGAGAATGCTCCAGCGCAGCGTGCGGCGGACCCATTCCACGTCCCCGCGCCGCAGCGCTTCGCCAAACGCGGGCCAAAGCGGCGACAGCAGCAACGAATAGAGCCCGAACACGATCGTAAACGGCCGCCCGACCACGGAATATTCCGCGACCGCGTCCTGCCCGAGCATGTGCCCGATGATCAGCTTGTCGACGTGAAAAATCCCCATCGCCGCCGACGCGATGATGAACAGCCCGACGCCCTGCTTCACCGTTCCCATCAGCAGCCGGTGATCGAAGTAACGCGGACTCGGGAGCAGCCAGCGTTTTTCCCAACCGAAGAGGACCATCGTGTTGATGAAGCGGACCAACATCGGCACGCCGGCGGCCGCGAGGATGACGCCGACCACGCCCCACTTCGTCAGCACGACGAGCAGGCAGGCGATCAGCGTGAAGACCTTGGCGGCGCCGTCCCAGAGGTTGTTGCGATGGTTTTCCTGGTACGCCGCGTAAATCGGATGCGCGACGGCGAAGAGCAAGCCCCACAGCGTGATCATCGCTGCCGTCCAGACGGCGATCGGCGTTTCGCGGCGCGCGACCGGGTCGCCGACCGGGAAGACGCGCTGCCAGTCAACCGCGGGCACGATCGCGCTGACGATCAGCGTGAAAACGATCGTCATCGCAAGCAGAACGAGCACGAGCGACGACGTGTACTTGCGCGCCAGCACGCGATCGCCGCTCACGTGGCAATCGGTCAGGCGGTTCAGCAAGCCGAGCGAGAGTCCGCCGTTGGTCAGCGTCAGCCAGATCGCCAGCGCGCCGACCGATTCGAACAGGCCGTACCGTTCCTTGCCGAGATAATGCAGGAACAGCGGCACGGTGATGATCGGCGTGACGAATGCGAGCGGCTTGGTGATCAGCGAGGTGATGATCGACCACTTGAGCCGGCGGGCGCGCTCGCCGCGGTGATCGGGTTGGGCAGCGGCGGCGGCGGTGGTCACATCAACCTGGTCGGGTAGTCCCTGTGGCGCGATCTCGACCGACGGTGCGATTTGACCCAAGGCAGCATCGTCGCTCACGCGTTCACCGCCACTGTGGCGGCGGCAGCAGCCGCGGAATCATTCAGACGCGCCCGCGTCACCGGCGGGCCCCAGTCGCCGAACACGTCGGTCATCTTCCGCCCGCGATTGCGGCGCGTTTCCCACCACGCGCGCGGATGCCGCAGGCTCGCCATCTGCGAAAGGCGGTAAAACGGCATCCCCACGTGCCGCCGCGGCGACTCGAGATACTGCGGCCAACGCCCGTGTACGACGTCCTTCTCTTCCGCGTATTCCTTGAGCCACGCGCTGCCCTTGGCCGTCTCATGGATGCGGAACGCGGCGAGATATTGCGGGATGTGTCCCCATTTTGAGCCGGCGTGGAACATGCGGAGCCAGAGCTCCGTGTCCATCGCGCAGTGCAACTTCAGGTCGACGCCGCCGACTTTTTCGTAGAGCGATTTGCGGAAGAAGCAGGTCTGCTGCGCGGTGTGCTGGACGCCCCACTTGACCATCGCGCCGCTCTCGCGCGGGATGCGATGCTGCGTGAGGATGCGCGAATCGCCGTCGATGCGGATGTGGTAACCGGTCAGCGCGTCCCACGTCGGGTTGCGCTCGAGCGCTTCGCGCACGAGCCGCAGGGCGCCGGGCAGGTAGACGTCGTCGGAGTTCAGCCACGCGATGTAGTCGCCCGTCGCGCGCTGGAAACCCTGGTGAATCGCGTCGGATTGGCCCTTGTCCTTCTGCGAATGCCAGTAGTCGATGCCGCCGGTTTCGTCGGCGTATTTCTTGATCAGGTCGGCCGATCCATCGGTGCTGCCGCCGTCGAGGACAAGGTATTCGTGAATCTGGTCGCGCTGGCTGAGGACCGAGCGCAGCGTCTCCTCCAGATATTTCGCCTGGTTATAGCTGGGCGTGACGACGGTGATCTTCGGACTCAACGGGTGCTTCCTCTTTTGCTCGCGAGCGCGACGTGTGAGCTTAATTGGGCTGATACCAATTGCCAAAGGCGGACGCCTCGGCGGCCGGACGATTGCCCGCGTGTGCGGCGTCGTCGTCGAAGACGTATCCCTGCTGCTCGAGCTGCTGCGCGTAGAGATATTCCTGGATTGCGTGATCCTCGAACGATTGCACCTGCATTTGCCGCGCGCGCATGACGACGCCGAA
>JAXDMN010000039.1:0-20293 GCA_034666045.1 Phycisphaerales bacterium
AAGATCGACGACGCCAATACAACCGCAACGCCGGTACAGAACGCGAACTTCGCCGCGCTACGCACGACAGTCTCCTTTCGATGGATTCTGACAACGACTGGTAAGACAGTTGGCCAGCGGTTTTCCGAAGCATGCCACCGCGAGGACGACGCCGAGCACAACGCACGCGTCGTCCGTAGCGGATCGAATCGGCGCAAACGCACGGGCGCGCTCGGTGGCGGTGTTGGAGCCGTTCAGCGACTCCACTGAAACGTTCGCCGCCTGCCGCGGCATCGCCGCGTGGTCGAGCCACAGGTTGCCCGCGCAAAGCGCGACGCAACCGATGACAAACACCGCTGCTCGCTTCGAAAAGTTCATTTCGACAATTGTTACGCGATCCGGCGATGACGCCGGCGTTACGAAGTGGACGCCGCTTTATATGCACGGCGTATGTATGGTATCCCACACAAGTTACGCGGGATCGTACCCCTGCCCGCCCCACGGATGGCATCGGCAGATGCGCTTCACTGCGCGCCATCCGCCGCGCCACGCGCCGTGCTTGTTGATCGCGTCGATGGCGTACTGGCTGCACGTCGGCACGTACCGGCACTGCCCGCCGAGCAGTCGGCCGAGCGTGACGCGGTACAGGAGCACGAAGTAGATCAACAGCCGGCTCATTTCGGCTCGCGCTCCTGCCATGCCGCGTGCAGGTTCATCATCAGCGCGGTCAGCATGCGTTGATACTCCGCCAACATCAACGGCTCGTGCGGGCGGACGACGATGACGAGGTCATAGGCGCGCGGAAAATCGTGCTGCATCAGGCGGAACGATTCGCGCAGCATGCGCTTGATGCGATTGCGCCGCGGCGCGGTGCCGACCCGGCGCGAGACGCTCAGACCGAGGCGCGCGGATTTCGCCGTCGTCGGCAGCGCATACGCCGTCAGCGGACCGCGCGAGCGGCGGACTTTCGCGTCGAAAACGGCCGAGAACTCGACTCGGCCGCCCACGCGCTTTGATTTCGGGAACGTGTAACGCTTTTCCGCCATCCGGTTGCTCTTCGTCCGTTGTGCAATCCGCTCATCTCCAACTATACCCGGCGAACACGCACATGAAGGATCTGATCGTCAACACGATTGACTCGCTCGGCTATGCGGGGCTGGCGCTGATGATGTTCCTCGAGAACATTTTCCCGCCCATCCCGTCCGAACTGATCATGCCGCTCGGCGGATTCGTCGCCTCGCAGGGAAAGCTGTCGCTGCCGCTGGTCATCGCCGCCGGCACCATCGGCTCCGTGGTGGGACAACTGCCGCTCTACTATCTCGGCAACTACCTCGGCAAGGACCGCTTGATGCGAATGGCGGACAAGTATGGGAAATGGATGACGGTCAGCGGCGCAGACATTGAGAACGCCTCGAAATGGTTCGGGCGACGCGGGTCGACCGCGGTGCTGATCTGCCGACTGGTGCCGGGCGTGCGATCGCTCATCTCCATCCCGGCCGGCATCTGCGGGATGGGCCTGCCAAAGTTTTTGTTGCTCTCCGCGCTCGGCATGGGCGTGTGGGCGGGTGTGTTGGCGTTTGCGGGGCACCTGCTCGGGCAGAATTACGAGAAGGTAGAGCGTTTCCTGGGGCCGGCGTCGAAAATCCTATTGGTGGTGATCGCCGTCGCGCTGGTCGCGTGGATCGTGATCCGAAAACAGCGACAGCGCGCTCAGTGAATATTCTTCGCCGCCAGCCAGCGTTCGGCATCGAGCGCGGCCTTGCAACCCATGCCCGCGGCGGTGATCGCCTGCTTGTAGGTTGCGTCCGCGACGTCGCCCGCGGCGTAAACGCCTTCGACGCTCGTCAAGGTGCGGAACGGATCCTTCAGCACGATGAATCCCTGCGCGTCGGTCTCGACCTGGCCCTTCAAAAATTTCGTGTTCGGCGTGTGACCGATGGCGAGGAACATGCCGGCCGCGTCGATCTTCGCGTCGGCGCCGCCTTGCAGGTTCTTCACGCGCACGCCGGTCACGCCCTTTTCTTCGTCGCCTAAAACTTCCTCGACGACCGCGTTCCAGACCGGCTTGACCTTCGGGTGCGCGAGCAATCGCTCCGCCATGATCGGGCTTGCCTTGCTCAGCTTGTCGCGGCGATGGACGAGGTGAATTTCGCTGGCGAATTTTGTGAGATACAACCCTTCCTCACACGCCGAGTCGCCGCCGCCGATGACGATGAGCGGCTTGTTGCGATAGCGCGGCAGCGCGCCGTCGCAGACTGCGCAGGCGGAGACGCCCTTGTTCTTGAAGCGTTCTTCTGATTCCAGCCCGAGATAATTCGCGCTCGCGCCCGTGGCGATGATGACCGTGTGAGCCTCGGTCGTGTTTCCGTCCGAATCTTTCAACACGAACGGCCGGCGACTGAGATCGACATCGACAACATCGACGGTCAACACGCGCGTGCCGTATCGCTCGGCCTGGTCGCGCATCTTCACCATCAGGTCCGGACCCTTGATGCCTTCCGGAAAGCCGGGGAAATTTTCGACTTCAGTCGTCAAGTTGAGCTGCCCGAGCGGGAGCGTGCCGGCGAGTTGATTTTCGAAGGTGATCGCGCCTTCGAAGACGACAGGTTGAAGGTTCGCCCGCGCCGCGTAGATCGCTGCCGTCCAACCGGCCGGGCCGGATCCGATGATGACCAATTTCTCTGCTGCCATGCTGCGACTGATTCTAGGGAAGCGTGCCCGAGATTCAAAACGCCCTGGCATACTGCGGCGGAACCGGCACGGCGTCGACACGACCGAGTTCGCGTGCCGCATGAATCGCCCAGTACGGGTCACGCAACATCTTGCGAGCGAGCAGCGCGACGTCAGCGCGGCCGTTGCGGATGATGTCGTCCGCCTGCTTCGCCAGCGTGATCATCCCGACCGCCGCCGTCGCGATGCCGGCCTGCGCGCGGATCGCCTCGGCGAACGGCACCTGGTATCCCGGCACGACCTCGATCTTCGCCTGCGGCACGTTCCCGCCCGATGAGCAGTCAATCAGATCGATGCCCGCACTCTTGAGACGGCGCGAAACCTCGATCGAATCCTCGATCGTCCACCCGCCTTCCATCCAGTCGCTGCACGAGAGACGAACCGTGACCGGCTTGTCGTCCGGCCAGACTTTTCGAGCGTCGCGCGCGACCTCCATCAGCAGGCGAATGCGGTTGTCGAATGATCCGCCGTATTCATCGCGGCGGTGATTCGACAGCGGCGAAAGAAAACTGTGGAGCAGGTAGCCGTGCGCCGCGTGAAGCTCGAGCCAGGTAAAGCCCGCGACGAGCGCACGTTTCACCGCGTCGGCGAATTCGCGCTTCACGATGTCGATGTCGTCTTTCGACATCTCGCGCGGCACCCGCCAACCCTTGTTGAACGGGATCGGGCTGGGGCCGATCGGTTCCCAGCCTCCCTGCTCATCAGTCAGCGGCCCGCCGCCTTCCCAGGGAATGGCGGTTGATGCTTTGCGTCCCGCGTGCGCGATCTGAATCCCCGGCGTCGCCCCCTGCTCGGCGATGAAGCGCGCCACGCGCGCCAGCGGCTGGACATGCGCGTCACTCCAAATCCCAAGATCGCGCGGCGAAATCCGCCCGCGCGCTTCGACCGCGGTTGCCTCGACAATCACCAGCCCCGCCCCGCCTGCGGCGCGCGAGCCAAGGTGAACGAGCTGCCAGTCGTTGGAAAAACCGTCGATGTAGCTGTACTGACACATCGGCGAGACGCCGATGCGATTGCGCAGCGTCACGCCGCGAAGCGTGAACGGAGAGAAGAGGTCGGGCATGGTGACGGAACTGTAGGCGCGCACCTCGTGAACCGGCCATCAGGAATCGTGCGAGCGAACCCGGCTAGATCAGCGCCGCGACCGCGTCGCCGACCTGCGACGTGCTCGCCGTCCCGCCAAGATCGCGCGTCTGGTTCTTCTTGTCGAGCACAACCTTCGCGCACGCGGCGTTGATCGCCTTGGCGGCGTCGCTCTGCCCGAGGAAGTCGAGCATCATCGCCACCGACAGGAACGTCGCGATCGGGTTCGCGTACCCTTTGCCCGCGATGTCCGGCGCCGAGCCATGCACCGGCTCGAACATGCTGGCCGTCTGTCGTGTCGGATTCAAATTTCCGGACGCCGCCATCCCCATGCCGCCCTGAATCGCCGCGCCCAGGTCCGTGATGATGTCGCCGAACATGTTCGTCGTGACGATGACATCGTAAATCTTCGGCTTGGTCACCATGTACATCGTGCAGGCGTCGACGTGGTGGTAATCGGTTTCGATACCCTTGTAATCGCCCTTCACCTGCTCGAACGCGCGCATCCACAGGTTGTGGGCGAAGCGCAGGACGTTCGTTTTCGCGACAAGCGTGACTTTCTTGCGGTTGAACTTCTGCGCGTACTCGAACGCATATCGGATCGCGCGCTCGACGCCGCGCCGCGTCGTCACTTCGATCTGGTTCGCGACCTCGTTCGGGGTGTCCTTGTAAAGAAATCCGCCGTTGCCGCAATAAAGACCTTCGGTGTTCTCACGAACGATCACCATGTCGATGTCGCCCGGCTGCACGTTCGCGAGCGGCGTCGGCACGCCCGGCAGCAGCTTCGTCGGCCGCAGGTTGATGTACTGATCGAGCTCGAAACGCATTTTCAACAGGATCTCGGTTTCGATCAGGCCTTGGGGGATGAGCGCGTTGCCGCGCGGATCGGCGCCGACCGCGCCGAACAGGATCGCGTCATGCGCCGCCAGCTCCTTCAGCGCCGAATCCGGAAGCGTGATTTTCTTCTCGAGGTAATATTCGGCCCCGAACGGATAGTCCGTCGTGCTGTACGTGAAGCCGAACTTTTTCGCCGCGACGGCTAAAACTTTCAGGCCCTGCGGGATAACTTCTTTCCCGACGCCGTCGCCGGGCATGACTGCGATTTTCATTGCGGAAACGATAAGGCAACGCTGCGCGCGATTCAAACCGCCCATGCGCGCATCGTCAGCTCGATTTTCTCCGCCAGCGGGCGATCGCCCGCGATCCACGTGACGTTACGGAATCGCCGGAACCACTTCATCTGCCGGCGGGCGAGTTGGCGCGTGGCGATTTTGATTTGCTCGATGGCGTCGTCGAGGGACATCTGCCCGCGAAGATGGCGGATCAGCTCCGCGTAACCGGTCGCTTCGGCGGCCGTTTTCGACAGCTCGTGGTGGTGCGCGAGGAGCTGCCGCGTTTCGTCGAGCCAGCCGGCCTCGATCATCGCCTTGACGCGCGCGTTGACGCGGCGGTTGAGCACGTCGCGATCCCAATCAAGGCCGACCCAGACCGCTTGGTGACGCTGCGACGACTCGCCCCACTCCTTTTGCAGCGACGAAATCGTCTGCCCGGTGAGCTCGTGCACTTCCAGCGCGCGGATGAGCCGCCTGGTGTCGTTGCGATGCAGCCGCGCCGCCGCTGGCGGATCGATCGCGGATAATCTTGCATGCAGCTCATCGTTTGACAGCAGCCGCAAACGATCGCGAATCTCCGCGCTCGCGCCCGGGCCCTCGAACATGCCTTCAAAAAGCGCCTTGTAATAAAGCGGCGTCCCACCCGTCGCGACCAGCGGCACGTTCCGCGCTGCTGCATCGGCGATGGTCGCGTCGGCCAACTCGACAAAGCGAGCGACGGTGAACGTCTCATCCGGCTCGACGACGTCGATCAAATGATGCGGAACTTTCGCGCGCTCGCCAGCTGTCGGCTTGGCGGTGCCGATGTCCATGTGGCGATAAACCTGCATCGAGTCGACGCTGAGCAGCTCCGCGCCCGCGCCCGCGCGTGTGGCGACCTCCAGCGCCAGCTCAGATTTTCCCGACGCCGTCGCACCGATGATCACGAGCATGGATTGTTTCTGATCGACTGCCATCACGACACCCAATGCCAAACTTGCAGTTTTCCTGAGCGAACGTCCGAGAAATCGCATTCCGCAAGTGGCCCATTAGCGGGCACTTACAGCACGCGCCGCGCGTACAACAACTGGCACACACTTTGTTCTAGAGCCTAACGCAAGCGAGGAATGGTTTCCTCTGCAACATCACCAACACGATTCATGCGAGGAGGTTTCATCATGGCTCTACCGACACGTGTCCAGCGCGGGCAGCAATACGATCCGTTCGAGCTCGCCCAGCGCGAATTCGATTCCATGCTCGGCCGATTCCTCGGCGAGCGGCAGGCGAACGGCACCAACGGCGGCGGCGCGCTCGCACCCTACGCCGTCGACGTCCGCGAAGACGGCGATCACATCTACGTCGAGGCGGAATTGCCCGGCTTCAAGAAGGAGGAGATCGACATCACGCTGGAAAACCAGACGCTGACGATCGCCGCCATCCGCCAGGAAGAGCGCAAGGATGGCGCCGCCGACAAGGGCGAGCACCTGCTGCGCGAACGCCGTTACACGCGCTTCCTGCGCAGCTTCACTCTGCCGCCTACCGTCGATGAGCAGAGCGTCAACGCGAAGCTGGCAGACGGCGTGCTGACGATCACGCTGAACAAACGCGAAGAGACCAAGCCGCGGAAAATTTCCGTCTCCTGACCGCTTTCTCGTTCAACTCCGCGTGTTACTTCGAAGCGGGCGCCGGCGAGGCGACCGCTTCTTTTATGTCGTAGACCTGGATCTTCGCCGCCAGCGGACGGAGCACCTCACGGACCGCCTTCACGTGCTGTGGGTGCGCCTCATACGCCTGCAGGGCGGCCTCGTCGCCGAAGGACATCGCCAGGCCGACGTCGAAGCTCGAATCAACCACGGGCCGAGTCGACGGGACCGGTCGGCCAACATGAACCGCCAGCACGCCCGGGATCTCGCGGAACTCGCGCGAGGTTCGGACGATTTTCTCGATCGCCGCCGGGTCGCCGGGCGTTTTGAGCCAAAGCAGAACCACGTGCGTAATGCCGGCGTGGTTGCGCGGATTACGCACACCTTCCGAAAGCGTTTTGACGACGGCTTCGTCGGTTTTCCGCCAGCGGTCGGAATCTGCGACCTGGTCGCCCGGTTCGTGCTGTTTCGCGGCACATCCGGACAACAGCATCAACACAACCAGCACAGCGGCAAGACGCATGATTTCCTCCAGTGACATGACTAATGTGACGAATTTGACGAAAGATTCTCGGCGACGATGCGTGCGTTGCGTTGCAACACCGGCAGCTTGACGCGCTTCATCGCGCTGCCGCGCAACGCCTGGCGGTAGTCGTCGTCATCCCAGGAAAACAATTGCCGCACATCCGATGTGCCGGACGGAAATCGCGGCGACAGCGCCGGATTCGTTGACGTCAGCGCCTTGCTGTTCCACGGGCAGACGTCCTGGCAGATGTCGCACCCGTAAAGCCAGTCGCCGATTTTTTCCTGCAGCTCGGCCGCGATGTCGCCGCGATGTTCGATGGTGAGATAGGAAATGCACTTCCGCGCGTCGAGCTGGTACGGCGCGGTGATCGCGCTCGTCGGACACGCGTCGATGCAGCGGCGGCACGTTCCGCAACGGTCGACCGCCGGCTCGTCGGGAGGCAGGTCGAGCGTCGTGATCACTTCGCCTAAAAGGAGCCACGAGCCGATCGATTCGTTGATGACGCAGGTGTTCTTCCCGATCCATCCGACGCCGGCGCGGGCGGCGAGCTCTTTTTCGGCGATCGGCGCAGTGTCGACGCCGCAGCGCGTTGTCGTGCCCGGCGCAAGCTCGCGGATGTAATCGGCGAGAACGTGAAGCCTCGGCTTGATGATCTCGTGATAATCGTCGCCGAGCGCATACCGCGCGATTTTTCCATGCGGGCCCGGCGCGGGCGGCGCGGGCGGCGCTTCGAGCGGCACGTGATAATTCATCGCCACGCAAACGACCGACCGCGCGCCCGGCACATACGTCGCCGGGTCCGTCCGCTCATCGAATCGTCGCGCGAGATAATCCATCGTCCCCGCCTGCCCGCTATCGAGCCAGTCGCGGTAGTACGCACGATATTTGGACGGCGTCGCGTCACTCACTCCAACCAGATCGAAGCCAAGCTCGCGCGCGCGCTGCTTGATCTGCGCTGCGACCTGGTGGAGATCCGGCATCGGGGGTGAGAGTGTCATGGCAACGGTGGCGTACGACGCCGCAAGCCTTCCTGAATCGCATCCTCGGCATTCTTCAACGACCTGCCGGGCATTATAGCGCGGAATCAAACTTTGATCCGCTTCCAGCTCCCGTGCAGGAACCGGCCGTAGATCAGCAGCCCGCGGACGAATAAATCGATGGCCAGCACGATCCAGATCATCGGCAGCGGCTGATGCAGGCGGCCCATCACGTACACGCCGCCGAGGCGGATGATGACGATGCTGATCATGGTGATGAGCATCACGCCGAGCGTGTCGCCCGCGCCGCGCAGTGCGCCGCCGAAGATAATCGCGGCCGCGAAACCGAACTGGCAGAAGCCGGTGATGCGCAGGCACGTCGCCGTCAGCTCGCGCACCTGCGGGTCCTTGATCATGATCGACGCAGGAATGTGCCCGAACAGGATGAACAGCACACCGACGAACGCCATGAACCCGCCGCCGACGAGGAATCCGAGGTATGCGATGCGCTGCGCGCGGCGCGGGTCCTTCATCCCGAGCGACTGCCCCACCATCGTTGCCACCGCCAGCGCGATCGCGAAGCCGAACATGTAGCTGATCGATTCGATGCGCACGGTGTTGATGTGCGCGGCCGTCGCGATGTTGAGCGGCTCGGTGCGGTTGATGATGTGGATCATCGCGAAATTGGCGAACCAGTTGATCGCGTCGGTGATGCCGCTCGGCACGCCGATGCGCAGGATGCGCTTCATGTCGCGCCAGTGCGGGCGAAGGCGGTGCAGGTGCAGGCGGATTCCGCCGCGCCCGACGAGCAGCACGATGATCTGCAACACGCCGCCCGCGATGTACGCGATCACCGTGCCGACGGCGATACCGGTGAACCCCATGCGCGGCAGGCCGAACCATCCCCACGTGAAGCCCCACGAGAGCACGACGTTCAGCACGTCGACGACGATCATCGCAATCGCGGGCGTGAGCGTGTCGCCCGCGCCGCGCAGGCAGGAGTTGGCGACGAACATCACCGTGACGAACGGCACCGCCGGGCAGAGCATGCGCAGGTAACTGTACGCATATTCGTAAGCGATCCCTTCCAGGCCCATCACGTTGGCGATGTCGCGCGCGAAGACGTAGAAAAACGCGCCAAGGATCACACCGACGACCGCGGCGAAGAGCATCGACTGTCCGCAGGCGCTGTTGGCGCGGCGTCGGTGGCGCGCGCCGCTTTCGCGCGCGATGATCGCGGTCGAGCCGGTCCCGATCGCGCCGCAGAACAGCCCGACGAACCAGAAGATATACCCGACATTGCCGACCGCCGACGCAGCCTCGGCGGCGTGCTGCGGGAGATAGTTCGCCAACGCTGTATCGTTCACCCCGACGACGATGTGCAGCAGGTGCTCCGCCGCGATCGGCCCTGACAGCAGGATCAGTTGCCAGAGCAGCGCGCGATCGTCCGGGGAAAATCGCCGGAGCAAAGGCGGCGGCGGTGGCGGGGAGCCCTCGTCGCCGGTGGGCTCGGCAGGCTGGTCGATCACTTGGGACATGGAGCGGGGATGGTAGGAGGAGTCGCGACTTTTGTCGCGACTTCACCCGGAGCCGGACTCTGTGAGTCCGGAACGCGACGAAGGCGCGTGATGTTTTTATGTTGAACCGAAGAGAAGCTCGTCGCTGCGCGACGAATCGGACTCACAGAGTCCGGCTCTGTCCCTTGCGCGAATGAGCGCGATCCACCGCGCTCCTCACACGCGCGACTGCTTCACGACCAGCGTCTTTGCCTGGTCCGCCGGGAGATTGAGCGAGCCGCGGAACTCGCCGGCGCCGTTCTTCACGTCCGGGTTCGTCGCCGCTTCGATCATCTGATCCAGCGATTGCACTTGCTGCGGGCTGAGACGGTTGCCGTAGAACTTCGCGTTCGTCGACGCGGATTTCAGCAGGCTGACGCGCACGTCGTCCGCGGTGTTTTGCGCGAGCACGGTCTGAAGCACCGCCGCCTGACCGGAGCCGGAGTTGAGATACGCCAGCACCTGCCCGGCGGCTTTGACGACGTCGGGACGGGAGTCATTCAGCGCGGCCAGCACCGTTTGCTCCGCGGCGGCGAGGTTCAGCACCGGGTTCTGCGCCTGCGTCTGCGTCAGCGCGATCTGGCGAAGCAGATCGGCGGCACGCAACGCGTAGGTGGCGGCGGCGGCCTGGTCGATCGGAAGGGCCGATGCTTTCGCGCGGGCCTGTTCGATGGCGGTCTTCGTGCCACCCGCGTCCGCGGCCTGCGTGACGCTCAGCAGCGGCGTGTTGATCGCCCGGGCCGTGTAGGGCGACGCACCGCTGCGCACGACGACGACTTTCGCCGATCCTGCGAGCTTCGCGTTCTGCGACGCGAGCAAGAGCAGCTGATCGACCTGTGGCGGGCCGAGCTCTTCGGAGATCAGAATGACATCGACCGCCGGGAGCTGATTCGATCCCGCGACCGCCTGTTCCGGATTCGTCGCGCCGACCGCGGCGTAACCGGCCTGTTTGAGCTCGTTGACGGCCGCATTGGCGCGGTCCTGTGTCGGCATGACGACGAGCACGCTCGGCACGCCGGTCTGGCTCATCGCCTCGGCGAGCAGCGGCACGACGCGGTCCTGTCCTTCAAACGACTGCTGCGGCAGCGCGGCGGCGATGGCAAATGCGCTTTCGAAGCGCACAAGCCGGTCCGGCGACGACATCGCGGCGATCAGCGCCGGCGCGCCGCCGACGCCCTGCTGCGCCGCAAACATGTTCGTCCGCCCGATGATTTCCTGGAGCGATTTGATGACGCGGAGCGAGACCTGCGAATTGCGATCGCGCAACCCGCGCGCCAGCGCGTTGTTCAGGTATGACGCGCCCGAGTCGACGCCATAAAAGTGAGCCGACGGCTGATTCTCAGCCCGCGTCGGATCTTTCACGCCGTCCGGAAGCTCCGCCTCGCGCTTGTAGTTGCTCGCGAGCCACAGGCTCAGCGCGTCGCCCTGCGATTGCCCGAGCTTGAGCGAGTACTCCGCCGCCCGCATCGCCATGATCTCGTTGAAAATTCCCTGCGGGACCTGAAGGCGAACGAGGCCCTTTTGCTCGTCCCAGTACCAGACGTTCGCGGGCGCGTTCGGATCGCGCTTGTCGGCGGTGATGTCGGCGTTGTCGTAATAAAACTTCTCGCCCAGCTCGTAGAAGAGATCGGACGGATTGAGCTGCTGCGGGTTGACGCCCATGCGCGCGATCGCCTGCGAGGCGGCGCTGCGGACGGCGGGCGTGTGATCCTGGCTGACGGCCAGGCGATCGAGGTACGGAATCGCGGCGCTGTAACCGATTTCGCCGAGCGCGTTCACGACCGGAATGAGCAGCTCCTGGTTCTTCGTCTCGGTCGCGGTCACGAGCGGGCTGAGCGCGAGTCGCCCCATGTCGCGCAGCGCGTTGCGAATCGCATCGTGATAGCGCGCCTTCGCCGGATCGCGGAGGTAGTCGATCATGACCGGCACCGCGAGCTCGCCGCTGTCGCGCAGCTCGCGAAGCGCGAGCTGATAGCCGCGTCCGACGTTGATCAGCCGCTCGACGTTGCGCTGGATCGCGTACGGATCGGCGCGGCGCAGGCGGCGGCCTTCATTGAGCACGGTGATGATCTGGCTCGAGATGTCCTTGAGCTGCTGCGTGCCCTGCCAGCGCAGCAACCACTCGTCGAGGTTGTCCTTCCGCTCATCGGCGACGCGCTCGAACGCGGCGAGGACGGCGGCGGGTTGATCTTTCTTCTGAAGGACGTTCTGTCCCTCGCCCAGCGCGAGGTCGTAGCGGGCGATCTTGCCGTAGTGCCAGAAATTCTCGACCGCGCTGCGAAGCTGCTCGTCGACCTGAGGCTGGGCCGGCGCGGCAGGTTGTGCAGGCGCAGCAGCGGGAGCGGGAGCGGCGGCATCCGGCGCGGGCGCCGGGGCAGGGGCGGGCGCTGCGGCATCGGGAGCAGGGGCGGGCGCCGCGGCATCGGGAGTCGGCGCGGGCGCAGGCGCAGCGGCGTCCGGTGTCGGCGCGGGCGCAGGCGCGGGAGCGGCCGCATCGCTCGGCGCGGGCGCATCCTGAGCTAAGACGGCGGACGAAAAGACGATCGCGGAACAAGCGAGCGCAACGACAGCGAAACGGGCGGGCAGGCGCGTCATGGGGATGGCCTCCAAAGGTGCTGAGTCGGCAAGGACGGCGCGGCGAGAATATCCACTGTCCGGCGATGCTAAAATCGACCGGGGGTATAGTCAAGAAACTCCTGAACTCGACACAGGTTGCAGGAATTTCGATTGAGCCATTGAGTCATCGGGGCATTGAGTCATGGAATAGAAAAAAGCCCCTCTTCCAATGGCTCACTAACCCGATGATTCCATGACTCAATCCCCTTCTCCGTCCCGTTTGCCACAGCCATCTGATGTCACTACACTCCCGCGTCCCATGAAAGCTGAGCGGCGTCACGAGCTGGCGGAAAATGAGCTGGCCAAGGTCATCAAAGGTGCACCGACCTTCTGGCAGCAGTCCGGCGGCAAGTTCCTGCTTGGCCTGATTGTCGTGCTGTTGATCGTCATCCTGATCCAGTACCGCATCCGCTCGAATCGCGAGGGGCTGGCGCAGGCAAACGAGCAGATCACGCTGGCGCGCGGGTTCATCGAACAATTGCAGGCCGAAACCGCGCAAATGTACTGGATGTTCGCACCGCCGCACGATGTTGCACTGCGCCGCAAGCAGGCGATGAGCGAGGCCAATGCCGCCATCGATTCCGCCCTGCGGCTGAGCGACGATCGCCGCGTCGAAGCGGAAGGGATCCTCACTCGTGGCGATCTGAATTGGACGGCGTCTTCGTTGCCCGAACTGCCGGGCGCGGCGACCCAGCCGTCGCTTCAGATGAAGAGCCAGAAAGAATACCTCTCGACGGCCGCCGAGGCGTATCAGACGGTCGCAGGCAATTATCCGGACATCACCCACGCCGACATCGCCGCCCGCTTCGGCCTCGCCGCCATCCATGAACAGCGCGGCGAATGGGACGCGGCCAAGTCGGTTTACGAGAAGATCGTCGCCGACACGGCGAAAATCACGCCATACAAGCAGCTCGCCGAGACTCGCCTGAACCTGTTGCCGACGCTTCGCCAGCCGCTCATCACCGGCAAACCGGCGACCGAACCGGCGATCCCGACGCTGGCGGCGGAGCGAAACCTCCCCCCGACCATCGCCGCGCCCTCAACCACTCAGACGAGCGCAAAGCCCCCCTCACCCGCGCCTGCTGCTACGACAACCGCCACCACGCGACCGTAGAATCGTTTCCCATGTCCGAGGAAACGGACCCCAAGTCCGAAACCATCGAGATCGAAGACGCCGACGGCGCGGACGTCGAGCATTTCCATTGGCGCGTCAGCAAGAACCTCACGCGCCGGATCGATCAGTATCTCGTCGACCGCATCGGCTACCTCTCCCGCGCCGGCGTCCAGCGCGTGATCGGCGACGGCCTGGTCAAAGTGAACGGCCGAGTAATCAAGGCGAGCTATCGTCCGCGCGAAGGCGATGAGATCGACATGGTCGCGCCGCCCGAGCCGGTCAACGAGCTCGTCCCGGAGCCGATCCCGCTCGACATCATCTATGAAGACGACGACTTCCTCGCGCTGAACAAACAGGCGGACCTCATCGTCCACCCCGCGCGCGGGCGATGGACCGGCACGCTCGTCAACGGCCTCGTTCACTACGGCTCGAAATGGAGCCAGGCGGGCGGGTCGTGGCGGCCGGGAATATTGCACCGGCTCGATCGTAATACGACCGGCGTCATGCTCGTCGCCAAGAGCGAAGAGGCGCACTGGCGGATCGCGCGGCAGTTCGAGAACCGCACGATTCAGAAGACCTACATCGCCATCTGCCACGGCGTGCCGGAGCTGCTGGCGGACGTGATCGACCGCCCGATCGGGCAGGATCGTTACGTCCGCGAACGGCAGGCGGTCCGCAAGCTCGAGGCCGGTGGTAAACCGGCGGTGACGCTGTACGAAACGCAGGAAACATTTTTGTCCCCCGCCGGTATGACCTTTGGCGACAGCGAGTTTCCGAACGATCGCAAGCTCCCGACGCCGCCGCAGCGGTTTTCGCTCATCAGGCTCTCGCCCAAGACCGGCCGGACGCACCAATTACGGGTTCACATGGCAGCCATCGGCCACCCGATGATCGGCGACACAATGTACGGCGGCCGGATTTTCCGTTACGCCAAGGCCAAGCCCGGGGCTTCAACGCCAGGCATTCCCGACGCCCCCGAGCCTTACGAATTCGCAAGGCAAGCCCTTCATGCCGCCGAGATCACCTTCGTGCACCCGGTGAAACTGTCCACCATGACACTGAAAGCACCCCTGCCGCCCGACATGACGGAATTGCTCTCGATCCTGCGCGGCCAGGGCATATAATCGACCAACCAGAGGAACCATGCTTCACACCCTTGCGATTACTTGGCCCGGTCCGTTCGAGATGATGCTCCTCGCGGGGCTCGGTCTGCTCATCTTTGGAAAACGTCTGCCGGAAGTCGGACGGAACATCGGCAAGGGGATTGTCGAGTTCAAGCGCGGCCTGAAGGAAGTGGAGACGGAAGTTGTCGCCGAGACGCCGACGCTTCCCGACAGTCGCCAGCAGACCGCCGCGCCGACGTACAAGTATGATCCGTACACCGGCAAGCCGATCGAAGAAAACAAGCCGGCCTGACCGCTCTCGGGCAAAGGTTGTTCCGGGATCGCGGGCCCGCCGGCGCGTTCGCACGCGAAAAGGGAGGTTCACCATGATCCGGCACCATCGACTCATCGCGCCCGCGCTGTTGTCCGCCGTTTGCCTTCCACTCATTGCCGCCGCGCCGGCGACCCAGCCTGCGGCATATCAAATTCCCCCTGCGCGATATCCGGCGCCTGCTCCCAAGGCGGGCGAAATCAGTCCGACGCTCGCGCTCACGCGCAAACTCCCGGAGCTGAAATTCAAGCAGATCCCGCTCGCCGAGGCGATCGACTTCATCCGCGACGCGACCGGGGCGAACATCCACGTCAACTGGCGCGCGATCGAATTGCTCAACGTCACGCGCGAGACGCCGACGACGTTGAACCTGCGCGACGTCACCGCTCGCCGGGCGCTCAAGGCGTTGCTCGACGAAACCGGCGCGGGGGAATACCTCACGTTCTACGTCGATGACGGCGTCCTCGAAGTCACGACTAAAGAAATCGCCGACAACAAGATGCTCACGCGCGTCTACCCGGTCGAGGACCTCGTCGCCGAAGTCCCCAACTTCGCCGGGCCGCCGTTCAACCTTCAAAGCTCCCAAGGCAGCGTCTCCGGCGGAGGTGGTGGTGGCGGCGGAGGTGGCGGCGGCCTCTTTACCGGCGGCGAGAACGTCCAGGCGCAGGACCAGACCTCCAAGCAGCAGCGTGCCGACAGCCTGGTCAAATTGATCACCGAAACCGTCCGCCCGGAAGTCTGGCGCGAGAACGGCGGCACCGCCTCGGTGCGCTTTTTCAACGGCCACCTGATCGTCACTGCCCCGCGCTCGGTCCACGAACAACTCGGCGGGAAGATCTAAGCGAGGATGGAGGATGGAGAAAACTCCTTGTCCATCCTCCATCCTCGTTTTCATGCCCTCTCGTGTACACTCCCGCGCATGCCCTACGCCCTGGGAATTATCGGCGCCGGCAACATGGCCGAGGCGATCGCGCGCGGCGTGCTGACGAAGCAACTCCTCCGCCCCAGCGAAATCATCGCCGCCGATACGTCGCCGCAGCGGCGTGAGCTCTTTACGAACGAGCTGCGCATCAAAGCGGTGGAAGACAATGCCGCCGCGAGTGATGCGCGGATGATCCTCCTCTCGGTCAAGCCGCAGCACATGGCCGCCGCGCTCGCCGCGATCGCGCCCGTGCTTTCGCCGAAGACGCTGATTGTTTCGATCGCCGCCGGCATCAGCACCGCGTTCATCGAGAAGCATCTTGGCGGCGGCAAGGCATGGCGCGTGATTCGCACGATGCCGAACACGCCAATGCTCGTCGGCGAGGGGATGGCTGCGATGGCCGCGGGGAAAAACGCGACGAAGGATGATCTTGCCGCGGCCCGCAAGCTGTTTGAAGCCGCCGCGGATGTGATCGAGGTCGACGAAGACAAGATGGACGCCGTCACCGCCGTGAGCGGCTCCGGGCCGGCTTATTTCTTTTTCCTCGTCGAGCAGATGATCCGGGCCGCGACGGAGCTCGGCATGACGCCCGAGCAGGCGAAGCTGCTGGCGACGAAAACCGCCGCCGGGGCGGCCAAGATGCTGGCGACTTCCGCCGATCCGCCCGACGTGCTTCGCCGCAAAGTCACCAGCCCGGGCGGAACGACTGAAGCGGCCATTTCGCACATGACAAAACAGAATTGGCCGCAGATCACCGTCGATGCAATCAAGGCCGCCGAGCAGCGCGGCCGCGAGTTGGGGAGTTGATCACAGAGAATCCTCGATGATCCGCCGCGCCGCGCTGGTTGTGTTGCTCGTGTTTGTCGCCGGCGTCGGCGGCGCGGGATGCGTTACGACGACAATCATCCCCCCGCCGCCGAGCGGCGACGATGTCCCGGTCTTCATCACCGACTACAGCCGGCACTCGAGTATTCTGCTGCCGGATCCGGCGGGCCATTACAACGAATACGCGTTCGGGGATTTCAACTGGTTCGCGCTGAGCAAGACGAAGGGCTCCGACGCAGCGCGCGCCATGCTCTGGTCCGCCGGCGCGACAATGGGCCGGCGGCAGCTCAAGCTGACCGACAACGTCGCCGCCGTCACGGCGAAGGTGCAGGCGGAAAAGGTCATTCGCATCGAAGCGCCGCGCGCCAAGGTGAACGCGTTGATCGCTGAGCTCGACGCCGCTTATTTCGCCCGTTACGACACGATCACATATAACCCCGCCTCGAGCATGTGGTTCGTGCGCTCGCGCGAGCCCTATAACGCGTTGCACAATTGCAACCACCTCACCGCCTGCTGGCTGCGGCAGTTGGGATGCAAAGTTCGAGGCGCCGCCATCTTCTCCAAATTCCGCATCTCTCCGGCGCGCTGATCTGCGTCCTGTAATACCGCCCCGCCGCATCAAACATTCACCTGGTTTGCCTGATTAATCAGTGAATCGTACGTCTGAGAAGCAATCTTACGCATGAAGGAGTTGCAGCCGTGATGCGACGTGCCCCTGTTCCCCTGGCCGTGTTCGAGATCCTCGAGAATCGCCGCCTGCTGTCTGCGGCGGTGGTCGATGGCGTGCTGGTCGTTACCGGCACCGATGCCAACGACTCGATCTCCCTGAGCTACGACGATTCGTTCGTCCACGTCAACGACAACGGCGTGACCTACGACTTCGACCGCGCGAGCATCACGAGCGTGAGCATGTCCGGCATGGCCGGCGATGACACGCTCCAGGTGCTCGACGACGCCGGGGCGTTCTTCGCGCCCATCCATTCCGATGGCGGCGCGGGCAACGACTTCGTCGACGGCGCGGCCGGCAACGACGTCCTCTCCGGCGGCGAAGGTGACGACTACGTCTTCGGCTACGGCGGCAACGACACGCTCAATGGCGGCGACGGCGCCGACTTCATCGCCGGCATGGCCGGTGACGACGTCGCGAACGGCGACGCCGGCGACGACATGGTCTTCGGCGGCGACGGCAACGACGTCCTCTCCGGCGGCGACGGCGCCGACATGCTCGGCGGCGACGCCGGCGACGACGATCTCAACGGCAACGCCGGCGACGACAACATGGACGGCGGCGAAGGCACCGACCGTTACATCGATCCGGACGCGACGGACGTGATGGTGATGGACGGCACGGACGTGGCCTACGTGACGCCGCCCCCGGCGCCGCCGCCACCCCCACCGCCACCCCCACCGCCACCGCCGCCTCCGCCGCCGACGCCGGAACCCGAGCCGACGCCGGAACCCGAGCCGACGCCGACGCCTGATCCGACTCCGGATCCGACGCCGGAACCTGATCCGATCCCGGATCCGACGCCAACGCCGGACCCGACTCCGGACCCCGCTCCGCCGCCGACCCCTGAACCCGAAAAGCCGGGCAAGGACAAGCACAAGGAGCATAAGGAGCATAAAGAGCACAAGGCGCGCGTGGCTCTGATGGCGCACAAGGCTCACAAGGCTCACAAGGCTCACAAGGCGCACCTGGCCCATAAGGCGCACATGGCGCATAAGGCTCACAAGGCCCACATGGCCAAGAAGGCGCACAAGCTCAAGGTGATGAAGCACCAGGCCCACAAGCAGATGTACAAGGCCTAGCGCTCCAGTTCGGCAACGACAACGCCGATGAACAACCCGCACCCGCCGCGTGATCTGATCACGCGGCGGGTGCTGTGTTGCGTTTACTGCGCGCGCTGACGACGTGCTACAAATTCTGGATGGCCTACGCGGACGTCGATGGCTTCCGCATCGACACGGTGAAGCACGTCGAGACCGGCGGCGGCTTCCAAATCTTCTGGGCCTGCAACGGCCACGAACAGCCGTAGCGAGCGAGAAGTTTCGTTTACAGCTTTTACAACAAACAATTACGCCGGCACTACGTTGACGTCGTCGCGCCAAAGTTCGCACAATGTTCGGTATGGACGAAGAGGAGTTCTCCTACCGCGACGCACTGCCCAACGGCCCCGCCCATCGGCGCGGGGCGGGCATCAATCCCGGCAATCGTTTCGAAACCGTCAGGCTGCACGTTCTGGGTGAAGAGATCGATCGGCAATGGATCGAACGGCAGAACGAGGACGGATCGGCCAATCGCGTCGAGCGGCAAGTGTTTCTCGATCGTACGCAACGCATCATCAACCAGGTTTCCAAGACCGCCGACGTGCCGTTCGATTGGACGGTGAATCCATACCGCGGCTGCGAGCACGGATGCATCTACTGCTTTGCCCGGCCGTACCACGAGTACCTCGGCTTCAGTTGCGGATTGGATTTCGAGACGAAGCTGATGGCCAAGCCCGATGCGGCCAAGCTGCTCAAACAGGAACTCGCCGCGCCAAGCTGGCGGCCGGAACCGATCGTGATGTCGGCGATCACGGACATCTACCAACCGATCGAACACCAAATGCGCATCGCCCGCCAGTGCCTGGAGGTGATGGCCGACTGCGGGCAGCCGGTGACGACAATGACCAAGAGCGCCCTGGTGCTGCGCGACACCGACCTGTGGTCGCGCATGGCGGCGATGAATACCGGACGGGTCACGGTCACGCTGGTGACGCTGGATGCGGACCTGGCTCAGAAGCTCGAGCCGCGCGCGTCATCACCGGCCGGACGGCTGCGCGCCATCCGCGAACTGTCAGCGGCGGGCGTGCCGGTGACGGTCAACGTCGCTCCCATCATTCCCGGGCTGACGGACACGGAACTGCCGCAGATCCTCGAGGCGGTCGCGGAGGCGGGCGCCAAACGGGCGGCGTGGGTGCTGCTGCGGCTGCCCTATCAGCTCAAAGATTTGTTCCTCGATTGGCTCCAGCGATCCGTGCATCCCGATCGGGCGCGGAAAATCGAATCGCTCCTGCGCCAGGCGCGCGGCGGAAAGCTTTATGACGCGTCAAAAAATCGCCACCGCGGACGCGGGCCGATCGTGGAACAACTTGCCCAGACGTTCGACGTCTTCACGCGAAAGTACGGCCTGAACCGCGACATCCGACCGCTCTCAACGGCCCATTTCCGCAGGCCGGAATTGAATGGACAGATGCGTCTGTTCGATCAGGAACATGAAACCCCAGAAGTCTTCCGGAGATAACGAACCATGCCTCTTCGCGTGCTTTATTTGGACATGAACTCGTTTTTCGCTTCGGTCGAGCAACAGCTTCGCCCGGAGCTTCGAGGCCGACCTGTGGCGGTGGCGGCAGTCGATGTCGATTCCACGTGTTGCATCGCCGCCAGTTATGAAGCCAAGCAACTCGGCATCCGCACGGGCACGCCGGTGTGGAAAGCGAGAAAATGCAAGGGAGTACGAATCGTCGAAGCGCGGCCGGACGTTTACGTCCGCGTCCATCACGAGATTATCAAGGTTGTCGAATCGTGCCTGCCCGTTCATGCCGTTCATTCGATCGACGAAATGTCCTGTCGTCTCAGCCCGGACGAATCCGAGCCTTCCGCCGCGGCTGAGTTGGCGCATCGAGTCAAGCAAACCGTCCGCGACGGCGTCGGCTCATGTTTGAGTTGCTCGATCGGACTTGCCCCCAACCGACTCCTGGCCAAGGTGGCAGCCGATATGCAGAAACCGGACGGCCTGACCACGATTACCGAGC
>JAXDMN010000040.1:0-2965 GCA_034666045.1 Phycisphaerales bacterium
TCGGTGATGCCCGGCGACTTCATCGCGACCTTCGCGGGCTGCGCTTCCTCGTCCTTGCCGGACATGAACTCGTTGATTTCCTTGGAGATTCTCACGCTGCACCAGTCGTGGCCGCACATGGCGCAGAAATCGGTGTCGACATCCAGATCCTCGTCGTGGTAGGCGCGGGCGAGCTCGGGGTCGAAGCTGAGATCGAAATGACGCTGCCAGTTCAAGGCGGCTCTAGCTTTGGTGAGCTCGTCGTCGCGGTCGCGCGTGCCGGGGATTCCTAATGCGATGTCGGCAGCGTGGGCGGCGATGCGGTAGGCGACGCAGCCTTGCTTCACGTCGTCCTTTTTCGGCAGGCCGAGGTGCTCCTTCGGGGTGACGTAGCAGAGCATGCTCGCGCCGTGATACGCGGCGGCGGTAGCGCCGATGCAGCTCGTGATGTGGTCGTAGCCGGGGAAAATGTCGGTGACCAGCGGGCCCAGGACGTAGAACGGCGCGCCGTGGCAGAGCGTGCGCTGGATTTTCATGTTCCATTCGATCTGGTCGAAGGGGACGTGGCCGGGGCCTTCGATCATGACCTGGCAGCCGTGCCGCCAGGCGCGCTCGGTCAGCTCGCCGAGGGTTTCCAGCTCGGCGAGTTGGGCGCGATCGGTGGCGTCGGCGAGACCGCCGGGGCGGAGGCCGTCGCCGATGCTGAAGGTGACGTCGTATTTGCGAAGGATTTCGCAGATATCGTCCCAGCGCTCGTACATGATCGACTCGCGATTGTGCACGAGCATCCATTTCGCCAGCAGCGATCCGCCGCGCGAGACGATGCCGATCAGGCGGTTGCGCACGAAGGGCAGATGCGCTTTGCGCACGCCGGCGTGGATCGTCATGTAGTCGACGCCGGTCTCGCACTGGTTGATCAGCTCCGCCTCGATGACGGACCAATCGAGGTCCTCGATCTTCCGGCCAATAATCATGGAGTAGAGGGGAACGGTTCCAATTGGACAGGTCGCGTTTTCTACGATTGCAGTACGCGTTGCGTTGAGATCGCCGCCGGTGGAAAGATCCATCACGGTGTCGGCGGACCAGCGCTCGGCCCACTTCAGTTTTTCGACTTCTTCTTCGAGGCCGGAGGAGACGGGCGAGGCGCCCATGTTGGCGTTGATCTTGGTCTTGCTCGCGCGGCCGATGGCCATGGGGTCGAGCTTGTGCTTCAGGTGGTTGATGTTCGCCGGGATGACCATTCGACCGGCGGCGACTTCGTCGCGGACCTGTTCGGCGGTCAAATGCGGCTCGCGCTCGGCGACGCGGCGCATCTGCGGCGTGATGATGCCCAGGCGCGCGGATTCGAGCTGCGTGATCGGTTCAAATCCCGGCGGCGGCGTGATGCGACGCGTGATGCCGGTCGAATCCGTGAAAACGCGCGCGGCGGCGCAGGCTTCACACGGCGACGACGCGTACGTCGCCCCACCGGCCGCCCCCGCTTCAGCGGGTGCAATCACTTCGAGCTCCCAATCCGCGGGGAGAAAGTCCCACGCGGTCTTGTCCGAAGGCTGCGGCATGCCAGGCGTGTCAGGCGAGGAAAAAGTCCATGGCGTGCCGATGCGGCCGCACTGCGCGAACGAGCCGGGTGTCGTCCCCTCGCGGGCGGACGAAGGATTATCGCCGATCGGCGGCAGGTCGTACGCGGCGGTGTTGTCTTCAGTATTGCGCAAGATCATGGTCATTCTCCGAAGGGGCAAACGAAGGCGCGAAACGCGTTCGGCGGGATCGGCTGACGACGACGTGGGATGGGCGGGCAGATGCGTCGCTTCCCTACGCCGGCGCACGCGCACGTGCCGCCGAACCAGGTTCTAAGGGTGTGTTCTCAGCGCCGACTCTGCACGAATCTGGTCGGGCACCCCTAGCGAACGAGTAAGACTGTAAGTCGCGCACCCGCCGCGGGCAAGCGGGAATCGCCCTGCCGTCTTAGCGCAGTCTTAATGCAGAATTGACGTCGTCCTAGCGCAGCTGACGGTAATGAATCGTGGACGCGACGTTGAGAACGAAATCAATGGCGCGTGAGCGCAATCTTCACACGCCGCTGACGTTCGCTTAGCCGATGTGTGGAAGATTCCATCCGGTCAATTAACCGGAGGATTTCATGGTCAAGATGATTCAACGATTGTTCACGGCCGTCGCCGCTGCGACAGTGATGGTGTCGGCGACAGTTGCGTCGGCGGACGTGCGACTGCAGGGCGCGGGGGCGACTTTCCCAGCGCCTCTCTACCAGCGGTGGGTGACTGAGTATCAGGCGAAAAAACCTGAAGTGAAGATCGACTACCAGTCGATCGGTTCCGGCGGCGGGATCAAGGGGATCACGGAAAAGACCGTCGACTTCGGCGCATCCGACGCGCCGATGAACAAGAAGGAACTCGCGGCCGTCGGCGGCGAGGACAAGATCCTTCAGATTCCGATCGTCGCCGGCGCGGTGGTCATCGCCTACAACCTGCCGGATTTCCAAGGCGAGTTGAAACTCGACGGCCTGACGATCGCCGACATCTTCCTCGGCAAGATCACCAAGTGGAACGATCCGAAGATCGCCGCCCTCAACGAAGGCACGCAGCTCCCGGACATGCCGATCACGTCGGCCCATCGAACGGACGGCAGCGGGACGAGCTACGTCTTCACCAGCTACCTCGCGACACAGAGCGATGAGTTCAAGGAAAAAATCGGCGCCGCGAAGCAGGTCGAGTGGCCCGGCGGTCAGGGCGGCAAGGGAAATGAAGGCGTCACCCAGATCGTACAGCAGACGAAGGGCGCAGTCGGTTACATCGAGCTGGCCTACGCGATCCAGAACAAGATTCCGTTCGCGACGCTGAAGAACAAGGACGGCAAGTTCGTCAAAGCCTCGCCCGAGACCGTCTCCGCCGCCGGCGAAGGCGCGCTGAAGCAAATGGACAAGAGCCTGGCGGTCAACATCTGGAACCAGCCGGGCGAGAACGCGTAT
>JAXDMN010000041.1:0-11296 GCA_034666045.1 Phycisphaerales bacterium
CGACGGGACTGCGTCCCGCGAATCAGCCCGCGAGCCTGCTCGATCAGTTCTCACTGTCGAGTTATCCGCGCATGGGCGAGACGGACCGCTTCATCGTCTTCGGCACCGACTCCGCCGCCGCCCGCGCGCTCTCGAAGAGCCACGCCCGCGCGCTGCTCCCGCCGGACGTCGGCCTGCTGCTGCACGGGCGTCACGTGGTGCTCGATTTCTCCACGCGCCCGTTCGACGGCATCGAGCTGGGGCGCATGGTCGCGCTGGCGGAGCAACTCGTGCAGCATTTGCCGGTGGTGTGACATGCTCAATCGTCGCACCCTCGCAACGCTGTCGCTGTTCATCGTCCTCGCCGCCGGCTGCGTCACGAACACCCGACGAGAGCGTCCGATCGTGCTCGACGAGCGCGGTCGAGTCGTGTCGGAGCTGATCTTCCCGCGGAATGAGCGCGACATCGTCCTGCCGCTGCGCTTCGACGGCGCCTTGCTCATCACCGATGACGTCAAGATCAACGGCGAGCACGTCGGCACGTTCATCATCGACACCGGCGCGATGTGCAGCGCCCTTGATCGCGAGACCGCGCAGAAGCTCGGCCTCATGCCGAACAAGCGGCTGCGCGATCTCAAGACGTCGCGGTTGCGACGACCGGACGGCCTGTATCACATCGACGCCATCGACATCGGCGGCGTAGGCGTGCGGAACCACGTGATTGCCGTCGTTGACCTCTCGAGCGTTCGCCAGCACGGCCACCCGGACCTCGCGGGCGTCCTCGGCGCGGATGTCTGGGCGATGATGCCCTTCACCGTCGATTACCGCGCGCGCCAAGTGATCTTCCACGCGCGTGAGCACTTCAGGCCGCCGCCGCCGAAGCGCGCCGCGTGCTCGCCGCTGCTCGTCCGCCACGCACTCAAAGCACCGTCGCCATTTTCACTCGCCAACCCGCACGCGGGCGCGCCACTCGTGCCGATCACAATCAACGGCGAGCCGGCCGATGCTATGCTCGACACCGGGTCGGGCGGTTCGATCGTGCTGCTTCCCCGGCTCGTCGCCAAGCGTCCGCAGTGGGTGCGCGGCGACCGTTTGGTCGCGCGGGCGGCGGGGGCGGGCGGCGCGGTCGGCTTGGCCGGTCGTGGCCTCGTCGGCGCGAACGTCGAACGCGTCGATGCGCTGGGCGTTCGCTTCACGAACATCGACAGTGCGATGGGGCTTATCGAAGACAACCTCCCGCGCGACCGTTCCTCCGCCATCGTCGGCGTCCGCCTCCTCTCGCATCTGCGGCTCACGTTCGACTACGCGAGCGAGAAAGTCTGGGCGGAGGTGAAATAACCGCTCCGCGACCTGCGACACTGGTGATAGAGTCATCGCCATGCTGCACCTGCCGACCTGTGAACCGCTCGAACGCCGCACGCTGATGGCGGCGCCGGTGGTCCTCTTCATCCGCGGCGCCGACCGCTCGGGCGGATTTCTGGAGGCGAAGAACGACGCGGGACGAAACGAGCAGCTCGCGGACATCAACAACACCTCCACCGCATCCGGAAATCATGGTTGGGCGACGCTCGCCGCAACGTTGCGCGGCGCGGGTTACGTCGTCGAGCAGATGGCGGAGCCGCTCGAAGCGAACGCGCCGGCGACCGGGCAGACGCAAGGCGCGCCCATCAAGTTCGAGACGATGACCTTGTCGCGCTACTCAACGATCGTCTTCGCGTCCAACAACGCGCAATATCCAAAGGCATCCGTCGACGCGATCGAGAACTACATCAAGAGCGGCGGCGGGGCGATCTTCATCTCCGATGCGAATTTTGGATCGAGCTGGCGCGATGCGCCGGATTCCGATCAGGCATTCCTCAGCCGCTTCGGGCTGAAGGTGCAGCAGGACAACGGCGTCTATCCGCTGACGCGCGCCGGCGGGGATTTCGCCAAGCCGAAGCATCCGGTGCTGTTCGGCGTCGATGCGTTCGACGGCGAAGGCGTCAGCTCGCTCGTTGTCCCCGCGACGCCGCCTGCGGGCGTGCGCATTGAGCGCATCGTCGGCGCGCGAACACAGACGCGCAACAACAACGGCACGAGCGCGGCGAACAAGTTCCAGGGCACGCTGCGGAACGTGACGAGCAGCGACGCCGCGCTCGTCTTCGCCAATGCCGGCAAGGGCCGCGTCGCCGGCTACTTCGATCGCAACACCTTCTTCAACGCCGGCGGCGCCGGCACGAACATCAACCGCTACAACAACCGCCAGCTCGCATTAAACCTCTTCAAGTGGTCCGCCGACAAGACGCCACCGAATGCGATCGTCATGCAGTATCGCCCGACGACGCGCGAAGTGCGGATGACCTTCGACGACAACCTCTATGGCTCGCTCGTGCGCGGCGACATTGTGCTGAAGAACCGCACGACGGGCGCTCTGATTCCGGGCGATCGCTGGACGTTCAGTCTCGCCGAAGCGCCGGATCGCACGTACCTGACGATCAAGATCAGCACTGCGCAGCCCGGCGGGGCGTATCAGCTCGAGATCGGCGCCGGGAAGATCAACGACGATTCCGGCAACGTCCGCACCACGGCGATCCGCTTCGACTTCACGATCTGAGGAGACGTCGACCATGTTTTGCGTCGAGCCGCTCGAACGCCGGATGTTGATGAACGGCACGATCCTGTTCATCCGCGGCGCGACGCGCTCCGGCGGATTTTTGGACGGCGGCGCCGCCGCGCAGCGCGACGATCAGCTTGCGGACATCAACAACGCGTCGACCGCCGCCGGCAATCACGGATGGGCGACGCTCGCACAGACGCTGCGCGGTGCGGGCTTCGTCGTCGAGCAGATGACCGAGCCGAAGGAGCCGAGCGCGGGCGACGTCGTCAACGGTCGGCCGATCCGCTTCGAAAACCTCGACCTGACCAGGTACGACGCGATCGTCTTCGGTTCGAACAACGCGCGCTATCCGCGGGCGTCGGTCGACGCGATCGACAACTACATCCGCGGCGGCGGCGGGGCGCTGTTCATCTCCGACGCGAACTTCGGATCCCACTGGCGCGATTCGCCGGACTCGGATCAGGCGTTCCTCGCGCGCTACGGGCTCGTCGTCAATCAGGACACGAGCACCTATGCCGTATCGCGCGCGCTGGGGCACTTCATCGTGCCGAGTCACCCGATTCTCAATAGTGTCGAAGCGTTTGACGGCGAGGGGATTAATCCGATCGTGATGCCCGCCGCCGCGCCGCCGCCGGGCGTGACGATTACGCGCGTCGTCGCGGCGCGGAACAACACGCGCAACAACGACGGCGTCGACCCGGCGGAGAATTTCGCCGGCTCGATCCGGCATACGACGTCGCGCGACGCGGCGCTGGTCCTGGCCAACGCCGGGCGCGGTCGAATCGCGGGATATTTCGACCGCAACACGTTCTTCAACGCGAACGGCGCGGGCACCGACATCCAGAAGAACGACAACCGGCAGCTCGCGCTGAACCTGTTCGATTGGGTCAGCGACAACACGCCGCCGGCCGTGACGAAGGTCTCGTTCGCGCAGGGCGCGCCGTCGGAGCTGCGGATCACATTCGACGATTCACTCTTCGGATCGCTGACACGCCGCGACGTTTTATTGCGCGATCCGTTCACTGCGGAACCGGTGTCGAGAAAGCGGTGGTCGTTTGCCGTCGTCGAATCAGACGGGAAGACGGAGCTGATCATCAAGATCAAGGGGGCGCAACCTCCCGGGACGTATCAGTTGCAGATCAATCCTGGACATATCGTGGATGATTCGGGAAACGCGAATCTGACGCGGATTCGTCACAACTTCGTCATCGGGTCGACGGGGAGCGTGGTGCCGCGCGTCACCAGGGCTGATGCGAAGGCGCAAGCGACTTCTGATGCGTCTCTGGCGCGTGTGTCGGAGGAGTTGTTTGGCGACGAGCTGATTCTCGAGTAACGTCGCTGGTTGCGCTCACTCCGCTTTCGTCGGTCCCAGCGCCTTCTCCACCGCAGCGACGAGCTGCTCATCTTCCGGGGTTGTCTTGCTTGCAAAACGCGCGAAGACCTGACCGTTGCGGTCGACGAGAAACTTCGTGAAATTCCATCCGACGTCCCCGCGGAAGGGCGCCGCGCTTTTGTGCGTGAGCACATCGTAGAGCGGGTGTTGATTCTCGCCCTTCACGCTGATCTTGCTCATCATCGGAAACGTGACGTGGTACTTCGTCGAGCAGAAGGTTTTGATTTCTTCCGCGCTGCCCGGTTCCTGCCCGCCGAAGTTGTTGGCGGGGAAGCCGATGATCACCAGGCCGCGGTCCTTGTACTTTTCGTAGAGCTTCTCGAGCCCGGCGTACTGCTTGGTGAAGCCGCACTTGCTCGCGACGTTGACGAGCATGACGACCTTGCCCTTGAGCTGTGCGAGATCGTAGTCCTTGCCGTCGATGTCCTTGACGGTGAACGCGAGCGGCGACGGCGGTGCGTCAGCCGCCGCGCCGGCCGGTTGCGTCGCGGCGCCGGGGTCTTTGACGACGTCCTTGCCCATCACCTGCCGCGCTTTCAGGACGATCATGCCCACTGCGATGCACACGACGACGAGGATGAGAAGTCGGAGGATCATGTCGGCCAGTGTAGCGTAAGCGTTGGCGAATCAGAACGGCGTGGCCAATGCGACGGAGACGGCGATGATCGCCACGGCGCCGACCCAGACGCCGATCACGCCAAGCCCGACCTTGCCCTTGTCGATCTGCTGCGGGTCGGCGTTCATCTGCCAGAGGTAGTTCTGCCGCTCGAGCGGAAAGACCTGATCGGCGGCGGCGGCGACGACGTAGCCGTTGGCGTCGCGCTTGAATCCGACGCGCTCGTCAGACGCCAGGTGCACAGTCGCCACCGGATCCTGCCCGGCGCGCGGGTTGCGCTGATTCCCGATCGCGTAGAGCTTGTAGTCGCCCCAGTAGCGGGCACGCTTCATCTCCGGATCATCGCCCGGCTTGTACCGCGCGACGTTCTTCGGTCCTGAGCCGACGTGGCAGCCGGTCAGGAGGATGCAGAGACACAGGGCCGCGATGATGGGCAGACGAAGTGTGCTCATGCGGGCGAAAATATCAGACAAGAACGATCAACCCAAGCGATTCTACCGTGGGCGACATCTCAGGGACTCAGCGTCGTCACCGCCTGCGGCGAATCGACATCGAGGCCGTTTTCGGCGCGGGCGGAGGAATTGCTCGCGCCGAGCTTTTCGACCTTGGGCGCGGTGTGCAGCACCTGGGCGACCATGCGGTCGTCCGCATCGGTCCACCGCAGATCACGCCGCGCGTAGACGGCTTTCATGACTTGCTTGGCCTTGTCCAGGTCGTACGGCGCGAGTCCCTTGTCGGTCCAGAAGCTGAAGCTGGGGACGAAGCGAGGCGGGATGCTGCTGCCGATGAGCGTGGCGCAGAAGCCAATGTACGTCCCGGGCATCAGCCGCGTGCCGATGCCGGTCTTCACGTGATCGCCGACGACGGAGCCAAAGAACTGCCGGCCGGTCGGTACTTCGCGCTCGGCGTACTGCACGCTGACGAGGCCGTAGGTCGACTTGAGGTTCGCCGTCGTCGTGCCCGCGCCCATGTTGACCCACTTGCCGATGTAGCTGTGCCCGAGGAACCCTTCGTGCGACTTGTTCGAGTGCCCGAGCATGATCGTGTTGACGACCTCGCCGCCGATCTTGCAGAGCCGGCCGATCGTCGTCGCGTCCTTGATGATCGACAGCGGGCGGATGACCGAGTGCGGGCCGATGTAGCACGGGCCCTGGATGACGGAGTTCGAGCCGACCTCGACGCCCTCGGCGATGACGACCGGCCCCTGCGACGCATCGAGCACGCACCCGGGCTGGATTTTCACCTCGGTGCCGAGCCAGATGTCTTCATCATTGACCGTGTAGAACGGCCCCGCGACGATCGGCTTGCGCACACCCTTGAGCAGTTGCAGCGCATCTTCGATCAGCGATTCCTCGTTCCAACTGACCAGATCCGACAGCGATTCGGCCAGTCGGCTCTGGCCTTCCATGCGCGGCAGGTCGAGCAGCGAGAGCCACTGATCCGACCGCGTGAGCGCATCGTCCATGCTCAGGCCGGGCCGCTTGACGTAAACCTCGCGGATTTTCCCTTCGTCGACGACCGCGCACTCGCCGCCCGGTGCGTCGAACTTGCGGAAATGCACGGTGCGCCCGCTCACGAGCAACGCCGGCTCATCGTCGAGCGGCTCGTTGATCTTCACCGGCATCTTCAGGTGCGGGACGACGCGCGTCTTGCAGAAATCGACCAGCTCCGGGCGGACCCAGAAGGTCAGCCGCGTGGCGCCGAGGTAGCGGATCTGCTTGTCGAGCAGCGTCGACATCCCGGTCGACAGCATGAACACCGGGCGATTGAGACAGACCGGTGCGAACGTCGGCCACTGCGATCCTTCGAAGATCACGACGTGCATGGCGCCGCATCATACCGAAAAAGGGGAATCGCTGCGCAAGTGAAACCGCCGTGCAAAGCGGCGTTCGCAGTTCGTTAGCGGGCGGGCGAAAACGACGAGAAATTATGGAAGCTGCCGACGGCTAATGCTGGATCATCCCGGCCACGGTGGATGTCGGCGAGCCGAGGACGTCGCCGAGCGCTTCGGCGCAGAACGCGTGCGTCACGAAAGCGACGTCCGGGCTATTGTCGAAAGCGCCGCGGTAGCGGACGACGCCGTGCGGGTCGAGGACGACGAAGGTCGGCGACTCGGTCGCGGAGTAGCGATTCGCGATAGCGCCCTTGTCATCGACGAGCGTCGGGAAGCCGCGATCGGCGATCTTCGGATCGAGCCGCAGCAGGCGGCGGTCGATCGATTCGCCGTGCGAGTTCACGTCCAGCGCGAGGAATTTCACCCGGCTGTCCTTCTCATACGTGCGGGCGAGTCGGGCGACCCGGCCGTTGTAGTCGGCGGTGCGCGGGCAGTTGACGGAGCCGAAAAACAGCACGACCGCCTGTCCGCGATGTTGCGAGAGGGTGAACGTGCGGCCGTCCACGTCCTCGAGTTGGAAATCCGGTGCGGCGGTGCCGACGTCCGCGATCGCGACCGGCTTGCTGTAACGCGGCGCCGCCAGCAGCGCCGCCACGCTCGCGGCCAGGACCATGAAGGCGCCGAACAGCCCAAGTTGTGCACGTCGACGAGCGGAAATCATGAAGCGATGACCCTCCGCGCGGCAAAAGCGAGCGCGGCCACAAAAGGTACGGCGAGATCGTCGAGCACCCGAGTGGTGATGTGATTCCGCCGCGAACAGATGCGGGAATCGCGTCAGCCCTCCACTGCGGGTCGTACGCAAATATAAACGCTAAAGTTCTGATGGCAAATTGACTTAGCGCTTGATCGAACGATTTACATGTGACAGCGAAACATGGAGAAACTGGAGGAGCGGCACCGCCAGATTGCCTCGCTTCGCAATCGCCAGCGGACGGCCGAAAATGGCGTCGATCTCCATCGCCTTGCCGGTCTGGCGGTCGATCTGGGTGCTGGTCCGGTAAGCGCCCATTTCCCGCGTGGTGGCGATCAACTGATCCGGCATGCCGGGCGGAAGCGCGACGCCATCCGCGGCGGCGGCGGCGATCGTTTCCATCATGATCGCGCGCACGAGGTCGGTCCCTTCCTCACTCGCCAGCAGTTGATCGGTCGTCGCGTCGAGCAGCGCGCCCAGCCCGTTGAACGGAATGTTCCACACCAGCTTGGCCCATCGCGCCGCGCGCAGCGGGCCGTCGGTGACGTGCGCCTTGACGTTACTGCGATTGAACATTTCAACGATGCGCTCCGCCCGTTCGCTGCGGCCGACATCGCCGGCGAACTCCCCGAGCCGGATGAAACCCGCCTCGGTATGTCGCAATTCGCCCGGCGCGACGCGGTTGATGCAGACGAATGCGATGCCGCCGAGCACGCGCTGCGGGCCGAAAAGACGGGCCAGATCGTCTTCATTTCCAAGCCCGTTTTGAAGCGTCAGGATCGCGGTTTTATCGTGCAATAGCGGCGTGATGAGACGGTGGAACTCGTGATTTTCCGTCGATTTGAGCGTGACGATGACCAGGTCCGCCTTCGGCATCGTCGTCGGGTCGTTGTAGACGCGAAACCGATCGGGCGGCAGCCTGAAGTCGCCGCTGACGCTGCGGACGCTCAGGCCATGTTCGCGCACGTGGTCGTAATCGGACCTCAGAAGCATGTGGACGTTGAATCCGTGGTGCGCGAGGCGCCCCCCGTAGTACCCGCCGAGCGCGCCGGCGCCGATGATCGCAATGGAGTCGAAGGAGTTCACGGGTCGAAAGGGTGTTCAAAAAAGGGGGCGATTGTAGCGTCCGCTAGCTCTTTCCGCGCGTCAGAAATTGCGCCTGAGCCCGCCGCGTCCCGTCCGGCGGCGCATGATCCTCTATAAGGCCGGTAAAACGGCCCATTCAGCCTGGTTTGACGCGGGCGTAACTGCAAGATCAGGAAAGTAGTTAGCACCGATTAATCCTGTCCGCCGCGACCGTCCGATGAGGATAGAATGAGGGGAGAGATTTGTTTCCGCCCAAGGAGTCAAGCTGTGAAGGGCACCTACGCGTTCTCGCTCGATCGTGAAACCTACAACGGCGTATACAACACCCGCGACGAAGCCTTTCGCGCCGGTTGCGCGGCCGCCGAGCGGCTGCACAGCTCCGTCACCGAGGTTTACGTCGGCCAGCGCGTCGCCGGCGATCCGCAGGCGGATCTCCATGCCTGGGAGCTGATCAAGTCGATGCGCAGCCGCGCCCGATCCGCGGCAGGCGATGATTCGACCGGTTACCTGAAAAACGTCACCGCCGAGCAGGCCCGCGACCTCGACGGCGCCATCGAAGCGGCTGTCCTCCGCTGGCTCGCCAATCACAAGCTCGGCCCCGCCTTCCACCGCATCGAAGCGGTGAGCGAGCACCCGATCAGCACGATGTCGCATGCGGGCTTCGGCCAGACGAAACGCGACGAAGTCGAAGACATCGGCGACGTCGATTACTCGAGCGTTCGCTAACGCTGAACCCAAAACGCAAGGCCGTGGCCGCAGGGGCGAACCGAATGGTTTGCCCCTGTTTTTTTACGCTTCATCCTAACGCGGTGCGGGCGGCGGCGAGTTGGGGGCCGGTGCCGAGAAGCAGGACGCGATCGCCGGGCAGGAGCTCGTCGTCCGCGCCGGGGTTGATGAGGCTTACGCCGTTGCGCTCGATGCCGACGATGCTCGCGCCGGTGCGCGTGCGGAGCTGCAATTCGCGAATGAGCTTTCCGGCGGCGGCGGATTCGGACGGCAGCGGAATCGTTTCGAGCAGCGCATCCTTCAGCATCGAAGGCAGCGTCTCGGCGTCCGTTGCAGGCGCGGCTGCGGCGGCGACGTGCGGCGGATGGTCGGTCGTTAGCGTTGCGCGCAGCGCGATCTGCGCCTGGGCATACACGCGCACGAGCGAGCCCCAACTGACCACGCCGACCAGGGCGATCACAACCGCCAGCGCGATCAACACCGGCCAGGGCGGCAGGACCGTGCTGCTCAGCAGCAGGACCCACAGGACGACGCCGGTGCTGACGGCGATCAGGATCGTGTTGCCGACGACGGCGCGCAGCGCGGCGGTTTGCGCGCCGCCGGCGGAGCGTGGGATGCTCGCTTCGGCGATGACCATCGCGGCAGCCCGGAGTTTTCGGAAGGTGGCGACGAGCAACGGCAGCGCCGCCAGCATCGCGGCGAGCCAGACGAGCGCCTTCGGTCCGCCGGTCCAGCGCGGCGCGCCGGTGAAATATTCCTCGGCGTAGCCGCCCAGCCACGCGGCGACGATGAACAAGCCGCTGAGCAGCGCGATGTTCAGCGCGACCTGGAAGGCCCACTTGCGCAGCAGCCGGCGTATTTGCCGATCGCCGCGCTTTCCGTCGCTCAAGCGGCCGAGCCATTGCCCGTACCCTTCGAGATACGACAGCAGGCCGCTGCGGCCGGAGCGCTCGAGCGCGTTCGCCATCGGGTCGGACGCGCGAATGAGGTAGGGCGTCAGCAGCGTCGTGATCGCCGAGACGGTGACGGCGATCGGGTAGAGGAACTTGCTCGTGACGTTCAGCGTCAATCCGAGCTGCGCGATGATGAACGAGAACTCGCCGATCTGCGCGAGGCCCATGCCGACGCGCAGCGACGTGCGCGGCCCATGCCCCGCGAGGAACGTGCCGGCCGTGCAGGCCAGCACTTTGCCGACGACGACCACCGCGGTGATCACGACGATCGGCACCCAGTACTGCACCATCAGTTTCGGGTCGATCAGCATGCCGACGGCGACGAAGAAGACGGCGCTGAACATGTCGCGCACGCTTTCGATGAGCGTCTCGATCTTTCCCGCCTCGCGCGCCTCGGCCATGATCGCGCCGATCAGGAACGCGCCAAGCGCGACGCTGTAGCCCAGCTTCACCGCGATCAGCGAGACGCCGAAGCAGAGCCCCAGCGTCGCGATCAGCAGCATCTCGTTGCTGCGGAAGCGCGCGACGTAGCGCAGCAGCGGCGGGACGGTCAGCAGGCCGACCGTAAGCACGACGGCGAGGAAAACGCTCAATGTCAGCAGCGTCTTCGCCACGTCGGCGACCGCGAATGACCCGGTCATCGCGATGCTGCTGAGCAGCGCGATCATCGCGATCGCGAGGATGTCCTCGACGATGAGGATGCCGAAAATCAGCTCGGAAAATTTTTCTTTCAGCCGGCCGAGATCAGTCAGTGCTTTGACGATGATAGTCGTCGACGAAATCGAGAGGATGGCGCCGAGAAAAAGGCTATCCATCTTCGACCAGTGGAACATCCGGCCGATCAGGTAGCCCACGAGGACCATCAGCATGATCTCGAGCGTCGCCGCGATCACCGCCGTCGCCCCGACGCGTGCCAGCTTGCGCAGAGAAAAGTGCAGACCGAGGCTGAACATCAGGAAAACGACGCCGATCTCCGCCAGGCTTTCGATGGTCTGGTGTTCGTTTTTGAGGAACTGAAAGGGCGGAGTATGCGGCCCGACGATCAGGCCGGCGAGGATATAGCCGAGAACCACCGGTTGGCGCAGGCGGTGGAAGACCACCGTGACCAAACCGGCGACGATCATGATGATCGCCAGGTCCTGAAGAAGCGCTTCGCCGTGCATGAACCCCCGTTAGCACAGGGTGCGGCGCGGGTCAACGCATGGAGCGGGGCCGAGCTTCAGATCAGTCCGGGCCTTGGTGATCGTCAGCGGGTTGGATTTGGTTCTGCATGACGAGGGCGCGGGTCGCGCTGCCGCGCGGTTGGAACTCGACCTCGTACGCCGGCTCGGGCGCGAACCACGTGCTGCATACGACGCCGAC
>JAXDMN010000042.1:0-10556 GCA_034666045.1 Phycisphaerales bacterium
GTGACCAGGATGCGCGGCGCATTCGTCGTGACAAACGCGCAGCGCGCGAGTTACGTGGTGGCGACGACGGCGGCGGCGTGCGCTGGGGTTGCGGACCAGCGGCGGTTGAGGATGACCGCGCCGACCACCGCGGTCGCGGAGACGATCGCGCCGAGGATGGGGATCAGTTGGAACAGGAACGCCGCCGCGCCGAGGCCGATGGTTTGCCAGCGATGTTCGCGGATGATTTGCTTTTTCTGCTCGCGGCGGAGGCCGCGAAGAGCCAGGGGGAAGTCGAGAAAATCTTTGCCGAGGAGCAACGCATTGAAGTACGCGCCGAGGGGGAATGCGATCACCGTGCCGAGACCGGGGATGATGTTGAGCGCGAGCACGCCGAGGTTGATGCCGATGACGGCGCCGAGGTCGCGCACCGTGTCGACGACCTGGTGACGGAAGGTGATCTCCTTCATCTCGTCCGCCGGCATGCCGAGGCGGATTTCGACTTCGCGCGCGAGCTTGCCATAAAAATAGCCGCAGAGGATGCCGTTCAGGAGGATATACGTCGCGAGCGCGCCGCCGAGGGCGAGGATGATCAGCAACAGAATCGTGCCGGCTTCGAGCAGGCGGTCGGTCCAGGTCGGGTCGAAGAGCGGGTGGAGCTTGACCGAGAAAAAGAGCGCGAGCGACACCAGGCCGATAAGGATCAGGAGCGTGATGAGCAGGTTGAGGACGACGGGAATGATCGCGTATCGCCACAGCGCGGGATAGCGCTGCATCACCTGCCAGCCGGCGAGGGGGGCGGTCATGCCTTCGCGGATGAGGGCGCTGGTGGTGCGGGTGAGGTCGGAGGGGGCGAGGAGTTGCTCGATTGCGGGGGGAGGCGGGGGAGAGCCGGGGTGAAATAGAGGAGAGCCGGGGCGGCGCGGGCTCGTTTCACTCGCTCGCTCTGCCCCGGCGTGGCGCGAGGGCGGAAGCGCGGCGAGGATGCCGACGGCGAAGCCGACGATGACGACTACGGGGACGCCGAACAGCAGGAGAACCGCGTCCGGGACGATTGTCTTTTCATTGGCGAATGTGCGGACGAGCAGCACGAGGGCGGCGAAATTCAGCAGCGGCAGGAGCAGCGCGAGCACCCAGCGCGCGCCGAGCAGCTTGCGCAGCGCGAGTCCGACGACGCCGGCGAGGAGCATCGCGCCGAGGCCGGAAATCAGCACCCATCCAACGATCAGCGCGACCTTGATCGCCTTGTCGAACAGGAGAATCACTTCGCCGTGTGCGAGAAGCGTCAGCATCGGGCGGCGCGATGGTATCGACGGCGGGCGGTCAGCAGCAATACGACCGCGGTAAGCGCCAGCGCGGATGATGGCTCGGGCACGTTCATCGCAACCAGCAGCGCATCTTCGTTGCCGGGGCCGGGATTGACGCCGGTGCCAAAATTCCCGGACGTGATCCCGCTCAGCCAGGCGCGCGAACCGTCCGGGTCGACGACGATGCCGCTGAATTCATCGACCAGGAACGGCGTATCGAGAAGCTCCGACCAGCGCAGCGCGCCGCTCGGACCGTAACTGGCGATGAGGAAGCGCTCGTTTGAGCCGGTCAATCCATGGCCGGCGAGGTAAGCGTTGCCGGCGGCGTCGACGCTGACGTCGTTGGCGTTGTCCTCGTCGGTCGCATCGAGCTGCTGCACCCAGCCGAAGTTGCCGGCGGAGTCGAGCTTGAAGAGGAACGCCTGAGAATCGTCGAACGCGCCGGGCGTCGTGCCGTTGATAATCCCCTGGGTGCGCCCGACGGCGAAGATGTTGCCGCCGGCATCGACGGCGACGCCCTGCACGCTCTCGGCGCGGCTGCTGCCGACTTGCTTCGTCCAGAGGACGTTGCCGTTGCTGTCATACTTTCGCACGAAGGCGTCGTAGCCGCCGGCCGGTGTGCCCATCGCGCCTGAGGTGGAGCCGGCGACGATGACATTGCCGGCGGCGTCGACCTTCACCGTGCTGGCCGTGTCGTCGGTGGTCGTCCCGAACTGGCGAAGCCAGAGTTGGGCGCCCGTCGGGCTGTACTTGGCGACGAAAGCGTCATTGATGCCGATGGAGACGCCGAACGTGCCGGCGACGTAGACGTTGCCGCTCGCGTCGAACGACGCGCCGCGCGCATTGTCCGAGCGGATCGTGCCGAACTGCTGTGACCACGCGACGTTTCCCGTCGGGTCGTACTTGCGGAGGATGACATCGTCCTGTCCGAGGTTGGTGGCGAACAGGCTGCCGGTGCTGGCGCCGACGGCGTAGGTGTTTCCCGCGGCGTCAGCGGCGACGTTGAAGACGGCGTCGTTGCCGGTGGTGCCGAATTGGTTTGTCCAGACCGGGGCTCCGGCGGCGTCGTATTTGACGACGAAAGCATCGTCGAAGCTCGTGACGCCGGGGTTGGTGACGAAGAGGCTGCCGCGTGTTATGCCGCCAAGATGGAGATTCCCGCCGGCGTCGCGCGCGATGCCCTGGGTGAAATCCTGGCTGGCGGTTCCGAACTGCCGAGACCAATCGACGGTTACCGGTGACGCCGCGAGGGCTGGCGTGGTTCTGAACAGAACTGGCATCGCCAGCGCGCAGAGCGCAAGCACGATTGGTCCTCGCCCGTTTGCCCTCATTAGATTGCCTCCGAGGAATCGCCCCGACGGCAAGAATACACCACTTAGTGCAGGCTAGCCAGCTTTTCCAGCACGCAATAGAGCGCCTGCGTGCCATCCTTGCCGTGTCCAGCGGCCTGGGCGGCGGTGAAGAGTTGGTGGACGAGACTGGCGGCGGGCAGGGACGTGTTCGATTCTTCCGCGGTTTGCAGGACGATCTTCAGGTCCTTCTGTTGAAGGTCGATCGTGAAGCCGGGTTTCAAATCGTGCTTGATCATGCGCGGGCCGAGATTGGAGAGCTGCCACGACCCGGCGGCGCCGGCGGCGAGGGCGGCGATCGTGCGCTCGAGATCGAGGCCGTTGCGTTTGCCGAAGACTAACGCTTCGCAGACGGCGAGGTTGGTCACGGTGACAAGGACCTGGTTGACAAGCTTGGTGAGCTGCCCGTTTCCGCTCGGGCCGCAGTAAGTGATCGTCGTGCCCATATGGCGGAGAAGCGGCTCGACTTTTTTGTACGCGACGTTGTCGCCGCCGACCATGATCGAGAGGGTGCCGTTGCGCGCGCCGACGTCGCCGCCGCTGATGGGGGCGTCTAATAGTTTTGCGCCTTTTGTTGCGAGCTCTTTTGCGAAACGACGCGTGGCGGAGGGGGAGATCGTCGAATGATCGACGACGATCGCGCCTTTTTTGACAGTTTGCAGGACGCCATCCGCGCCCAGCAGGACTTTTTCGACGTCCGGCGTGTCCGGCACGCAGATGAAGACGACATCCGCGCCGTCCGCGGCTTCGGCGGGCGTGGCCGACCACGTCGCGCCTTTGCCGGTCAGCGCGCGCGCCTTCGATTTGGTGCGCGTGTGAACCTTGAGCACGTGCCCGGCGCTGATGAGGTGCCCGGCCATCGGTTGGCCCATTACGCCGAGACCGATGAAGGCAAGGTGACCGGTTTTCGACATCTCGTGCTTCGACAAGGGTGGACTACTTCATGGTGAGAACGACGACGAGCAGAATGACGTTGGCCAGGACTGAGACGCCGGCGCCGACGAGCAGGCCGATCACCACCGGGTGGTTCCAGAGATCGAGCGGCTGCGGCTGGATGTCGACGGTCTTCCCTTTTTCCTCAACCTGCGCGAGGTCGTCGAGATCGACGTTTTGGTGCGCGTGCGGCGGCGGCTCGCCGCGGCGGACGGCTTCGAGGTCCTCGACCATGTCCTCGGTCGTGCGATAGCGGTCGTCGCGGTTCTTCGCCATCGCCAGGTCGATCATCTCGCCGATGCCGGCCGACAGCGACGTATTCACGTGATCGGCGGGCGTCAGCGGCTGCTTCAGGTGCTTGTGCATCACCGCGGAGGGCGTCTCGCCATCGAAGGGCGGTCGGCCGGTGACCATGTGGTACATCGTCGCGCCGAGCGAGTAGATGTCGGCGCGGAAATCGATGTCGACGTCGCCGCGGATCTGTTCGGGCGAAATGTAGTAGGGCGTGCCGTAGGCTTTGCCGGCTTCGGATTCGGCGGCGTCCTTGTCGTCGGTCGCACGCGCCAAACCGAGGTCCGTCAGCTTCGCGACGCCCTGCGGTGTCAACAAAATGTTTTTGGGTTTCACGTCGCGATGGATCAGGCCGCGCTGGTGCGCGTGGTGCAGCGCATCGGCGATCTGGATCATGATGTCGAGCGCTTCCTGCTCGGTGAAGGCGCGCCCTTCCCCGACGGGGGCGGGCTGCATCACGTCGTAGAGCGTCTTGCCCTCGACGTACTCCATGACGAAGTAGTGATATCCCTCAGGCGAGCTGCCGACGTCGATCGCCTGCACGATGTTGTTGTGCGACAGCCGGGCGGCGGCTTTTCCTTCTTTGTAAAAGCGCTCGACGAACTCGAGGTTCTCGCTCGATCGCTTGGGCAGCACCTTGACGGCGACGATGCGGTCGAGCGAGATCTGCTTGGCTTTATAGACCGTGGCCATCGCGCCTTTGCCGAGTTTTCCGAGCAGTTGATAGCCGGGAAGCTGGCTGCTTTTTCGCTCATCGATGAGGGAGCGAATGCGCTTGGCCTGGTTGATCGTGATGAAGGAATGTTCGACGAGGAGGTCGGCGAGGGAGCGCTGGTTGGGATCGGAGGACTGTTTTTGCGCCTCGCGACAGAACTCGATTTCGGTGCGGGTGGCGAGGCCGGATTCAACGACGACGCGTCCGACCTCGGTGTCGAGGTTCGAGCTGAGGCCGGCCGCATTTGCGTTGCTATCCGAGTTGGCCATTCGCGTTTTTCGCAGTCGGCAAGACGGGTGCCGAAGCCGGTCAGCGCATCGGTCTCATCCGAAACTTAGAATCAGTACGTCATACTGTCAAGCCGGGTTCTCGGAGCGGTTGACACAACCGGCAGTAGTGACGATAAGATCGGCGGTCTGTCAGCACGGTGGCCATAGCTCAGTTGGCAGAGCGCTAGGTTGTGGTCCTAGATGTCGCGGGTTCGAGTCCCGTTGGTCACCCATCACTTTGAAGGATGAAGGTAGAAGGATGAAGGATGAATAGAGGCGGGATTGGCCGCTTCTGTTTCTTCCTTCATCCTTCTGCCTTCATCCTTCATCCTTTTCCGCCCATGCTTACCCGCCGAATCATCCCCTGTCTCGACGTTGATCGCGGTCGCGTGGTCAAGGGGGTGAAATTCTTCGATCACGTCGACGCCGGCGATCCGGTCGAGCAGGCGAAGCGATACCAGGACGATGGGGCGGACGAGCTGGTGTTTTATGACATCACGGCGTCGCACGAGGGGCGCGACATCATGGCGGATCTGGTTTCGCATGTCGTCGAGCAGTGCTTCATGCCGCTCACGGTCGGAGGCGGGATTCGAACCCTTGACGACGCCACGCGACTGATCCAGGCCGGGGCGGAAAAGGTCAGCGTGAACTCGGCGGCGGTGAAGAATCCGAAGCTGATCCGCGAGATCGCCGAAAAATTTGGCCGCTGCGCCACGGTGCTCGGGCTTGATGCGAACCGCATCACGATCGACGGCGTCGAGAAATGGCACGTCTTCGTCAATGGCGGACGCGTCGACACCGGCATCGATGTCATGACCTGGGTCAAACAGGCGGAGGCGTGCGGCGCGGGCGAGATTGTTTTGAACGTCATGAACGCCGACGGCACGACGGCCGGGTATGACCTGGAGATGACGGCGGCCGTGAGCGACGCGGTAAAAATCCCCGTCGTCGCCAGCGGCGGCGCGGGTTCGCCGCAGCATATCTTCGACGTGCTGACAACCGGCCGCGCGGACGCGGCGCTGGCAGCAAGCATTTTTCACTTCAACACGCACAGCGTGCCGGAGGTCAAGCAGTTTCTGGCTGACCGCGGCGTGCCGGTGCGCATCGTCTGATCACGGAATTTTCGATTGGGAACTCGCGCCTTGCGCCGGCTTGATGTTCAGGAGGCGCGCGATCGTCGGGTGCATTTGCTCAGCGTTCATTTTGCCGAGATTGCGACGTCGCAGGCGATCGGGGTAACGCCAGATGGCGCAGAACGCGTTCATCTCCGGGCATTCCGCAGGCACGTAGCCGTGCGCGCCGCGGGAGGCTTGGATTTTTTCGCGCGGGAAGGTCGCGAGCGGCAGGCGGTCGCTCAAGTGATAGCCGGGTCGGAGCGTGATCACGAGGTCGCCGACGTCGGGGCGCAGGCCGTCGATGCTGATCCAGATGACGGTCGCGCGCTCAGGCTTGCTCGCGCAGCCGCTGGTGCAAACGAACAACGCGACCGCGAGCAAGACAATTCGGCGGGTGACGTTTGTCATCCTGAGGTACTCCGAAGGATCTGTGTTCCTCGTCGTTCGGTGCCAGATCCTTCGGAGTACCTCAGGATGACACGTTCAGATCGCACGTGCGCATCACGCCTGCGCGAACTCTTTGGGCTGGTCGATGATCCGCAGGCAGACGGACGGGGCGGTGATGCTCGAGAGCGCGTTGATCTGCTTCAACGCGGCCTGGATGGCGCCTTCGCGCGCCAAGTGCGTCGTGAGCACGAGTGGCACCGCGTCGCCGCCGTTGACTTCGTGTTGGAGGAAGGAGGCGAGGGAGATTTTGTTGTCGCCGAGGACTTTCGTGACGGCGGCGAGGACGCCGGGCTGGTCTTTCGCGGTCAGACGAAGGTAGTAGCGCGATTCGAGCTGGTCGAACGGCAGGACATTCGCGCGGGGCGTCTGGTCGACGAAGACGTTGAGATGTTTGAACTGCGCGGGCGTGGTGCCGAGGGCGACGCCGATGATGTCGGAGACGACCGCGGAGGCCGTCGGCATCCGCCCGGCGCCGCGGCCGTAAAAAAGCGCGTGGCCGAGGGCGTGGCCGAAGAAGCTGATGGCGTTGAAGGAGCCGCTGACTTGCGCGAGCAGGTCGGACTTGTGCACGAGCGTCGGATGGACGCGCAGCGAGATCGGATCGGCCTGGTGTTTCGCCGCATCGCCGCCGATCTTCGCGCGGCCGGCGATGGCGAGCAGCTTTACGACGTAGCCGAGTTCCTCCGCGAATTTCAAATCGGCGGCGTCGAGCCGGTCGATGCCTTCCAAGTGAATGTCCGCCTCGTCGACCTTCACGTTGAACGCGAGCGACGCGAGGATTGCCAGCTTCTGCGCTGAATCGCGCCCCGACACGTCCATCGTCGGGTTCGCCTCGGCGAAACCCTGGGCCTGCGCTTCTTTCAGCGCCTGGTCGTAGCTCCATCCCTTCTGCGTCATCTGCGAGAGGATGAAATTGCACGTGCCGTTGACGATGCCGAGCAGCGCGTCGACGCGATTGGCGATGAGCCCGCGCTGCAGCGCATCGATGATCGGAATCCCGCCGCCCGCGGAGGCTTCGAACGCGATGCAGGTGTTGTGCTGGCGTGCGATGCGAAACAGCTCCGGCCCTTTGACGGCGAGCAGCGCCTTGTTCGCGGTGACGACGGCCTTGCCCGCTTTGAGCGCGCGTTCGACGAATGAAAACGCGACACCCGTTCCGCCGATCAGTTCGACGACGACATCGACGCTCGGATCATCGATCGCCGCGTTCGCGTCGAGCGACATCGGCAGCTCGGCGGCGTTGGGCGGATACTCCGCCTCGCTCTTCACGACGACGTGCCGAAGCTGAAGCTCCACGCCGGTGCGCTGCTTCAGCACCTCGCGCTGCTTCAATAAAATGTTGACCACGCCGCCGCCCACCGTGCCGCAGCCGAGCAGCGTGATTCCGATCTGATTTTGCTTTGAAGGCATGAATTCCCTGTCTTCAGCGGAGACGGTCGATGAGGCGATCGCGCAGTCGGTGAAGTCGCTGGTCTTCGATGCGCCCGATGCGGCCGGCGACCTCGCCGGATGTTGCGGCGTAGAGATAACTGAGACGGATGGCCGACGCTCGTCTCACGCCGCTGGCGGCGTAATCAGGCTGACCCGGCGCCAGCACCTCATCCCAATCCCGCACGATCTGCTGGACCTGCGTGCTGATGCCGCAGACGAGCAGGTTCTGGTAGGGCCCGGGGAGGTCGGCGAGCAGCAGCGCGGGTCGCAGTTTTGGCGCGGTCGCGTTGGCAAGCTGTAAGCGAATCAGGAGAACATCGCCCGGCGTCATGGCTTGCTCGCGGGCTTAATGTCGGCTTCGGAATACTCTGGCTCGTCCGGGCCGTATGCTTCGGCGAAGCGCTGCCGCGCTGCTTGCGACCACGTCTCCTGCCCTTGCTTGCTCTCGAGGAACTCCGCGAAATCCAACAACTCCGCCAATCGATCTTCAGGCAGCCGATCGAGAACGCTATTGAGGGACTGGCGAATGGTCATCGCGGCGTCTCTTGCATAGGTCGCATTATACCAACAGGCGTGCAGCAGACCATCCGTAAGGCGCATCGCGGCAACGCGCACATCGCGCAACACTGGACGCGGAACCGCACGCCACGTCGCGAATTGACCGCCCGCGCGGCCACCCGTACCATCGCCGCCCGCCTTATGTTCGCAATTGTCAGTGACATTCACGGAAACCTGGAAGCGTTCACCGCGGTCCTCGCCGAGATCGACCGGCGGGGGATTCAGCAGATCGTCTGCCTCGGGGACGTCGTCGGGTATGGGCCGAACCCGATGGAGTGCCTCGATCTGGTCCGCCAGCGCACGCGCGTGTCGTTGATGGGCAATCATGACTTCGCGGTGTTTTACGAACCGTACAATTTCAACACCGGCGCGGAGGCGGCGTGCTACTGGACGCGCAAGCAGTTTGAGAACGATCCGGACCCGGCCCGTCGCGCTGATCGCTGGAAATTTCTCGGCAACCTGCCGGTGCGCGTGAAGACGCCGGAGTTCCTCGCGGTTCACGCGTCGCCGCGGCGGCCGATCAACGAGTACATTTTCCCGGACGACATCTACACCAATCCCGGGAAATTCGTCAGCATCTTCGAGCGTTTCGAGAAGCTTTGCTTCGTCGGTCACACGCATGTGCCCGGCGTGTTTCTAGAAGGGCCGGATTTTTATAGCCCGGATGAGCTGGACTACCGCTTCGAAGTGACGGATGAAAAGGCGGTCATCAACGTCGGCTCGGTCGGGCAGCCGCGCGATCGTGACCCGCGCAGCAGTTTTGTCGTCGTCTCCGACCACACGGTGGAGTTCGTCCGGCTGATGTACGACGTGGACGCGACAGTGAAGAAGGTCGAACAGATCGATGAACTGGATAACTTTTTGGGAACCCGCCTGCTGGACGGCCGCTGATCTCCCCGTCGCCGCGCCCTGCAATTGAAAGGCCGCTCCGCACCTGATGAATACCAAGCGCCTGATCCCGATGATGTTGATCTCCTTTGCCGTGATCTTCGGCTGGCAGCTCTTCGTTCATCAATATCTGTATCCGAGACACCCCGAGTGGCGCAAGCCGGGTCAGCCCGCGGCGACGCAGCCGGCGGCGACGACGCAGGTCACGGTGCCGCCCGCGACGCCGACGACATCGCCGGCACTCGCGACGCCGACGACGGCCGCGAACGCGCCGTCGATCTCGGCCGCGCCGGCGACTTCATCTGCGCCGACGCCGCCGGGCGTGCGCGTGGTGGCGTCGGCGACGCAGCCGTCGGTCGCAACGCTCGGCGATGATGCGGCGTTTGCGATGATCGTAAAGATCTCGTCGGCCGGCGCGGGGCTGAATTCCGTCACGCTGAAAGACTTCGATGCGCCGCAGGATGTCGTGAATCGCCGGCAGCGATCGAAAGAGCGAAAGGCGTACGTCTTCCAGGAGCCGGTCAATCCCAACGATCCGTACACGCGCCCGATGTCGACGCGTTCGGTCACCGTCAACGGCACGGAAGTGCAGCTCGCCGGCGTCGACTGGATCCTCGAGAAACAGGACGGGCGATCGGCGACATTTATGGTCGATCTCGGGCCGGTGCGCGTGCGCAAGATTTACGAGCTGCACGAGCGCTCGGCGGCCGACCGCGGGCTGGAGCTGTCGGTTCGTCACGAGTTTGAAGCGAAGACCGACGGCGGCACTGCGGCGGCGACGCCTGCGAAGGTGAAGTTTGCGCTCTCCGGACCGGTCACCCCGCCGCGCGAGCACGAGCGCGGGCCGGACCTTCAGATGATCGCCGGCTACGACGACGGCTATCAGCGCGCCATCATCTCTCACCACCTGGTCGAGGAGTACGATCCGAAAAAGCCGAGCGGCGACATCACCAAGGGTGACGACAACGTGCCGTTCCTCTGGGCCGGCACGGCCAGCGTCTACTTCACCGCGCTGTATCGCCCCGAGCCGCTCGATCCGGCGAAAGCGTCGCCCGACTACATCGCGCGCGTCACCGCGTTCACCTACAACCCGCAGGACGAAACGTACCTTCGCCGCGGCGGCGTGACTTTCGAATCATCTGAACTCACCGTCGCGCCCGGCGCGACGCTGGCGCTGCCGTCGAACCTTTTCCTCGGCCCGCGCTGGCGCGAGATCCTCAAGCTTCCGCATTACGCGAACTTCCCGCGCGATTACGACCAGTCCCTCATCATGC
>JAXDMN010000043.1:0-17630 GCA_034666045.1 Phycisphaerales bacterium
TGCGCGATGAGCGGCCAATCGGACTTCGCGGGACTCGCCGGGTCCCATTGCAGCAGCGCGAGGTGGCGCTCGATCGCGGCGTCGCTGCGCAGGCGGCCGAGGATGTAGGAGGCGTCTTCCTGGCGGCGCGGATTGGCCTGCGCGAGCAACGCCGCAGCGCGGGCGATCGTGGCCTGGCTAAGGGCGGCGTCGCGGGGGCGAGAGAGGGCTTGGCGGACGGCCTCGTGAAGAGGCGCGTAGGGCTCGTCGAGTTGCTTGAGCAGCGCGTCGAGCGCTTCGGTGGACGGCACCGGCGTCAGCACCCGGGCGGCGGCTTCGCGAACGGTCGGATCGGCATCGGCGAGCATTTTAATAGCGCGGGCGTGCTGCGTCGGCTCGTCCGCCAGCTTCGCCATCGATGCGACCGCGGCGCGGCGAACGGTGGGATGCGGATCGGCGAGTTTTTGCAGCACCGGCTCGGCGTGTGCGACATCGGCCATCTCGCCGAGCGCGCGAACGGCGGCGACGCGTTGCGTCACGTCGCCATTGAGCAGCGGGAGGACCGCGGCCGCCGCGCCGGGCGACTTGATCCGCCCCAGCGCCGCCGCGGCCTCTGCCTGCAATTCCTTGGGGAATCCGGCCAGTTTTTGCGCGATCTGCGTCGCGTGCTCTGCGGTCCAAGCTGCCTGAAGCGACGCCGCGACGACCTGCGGCTGCGGATCCGCCAAGCCGCGCTCGATCGCAGGGGATGACGCGAGTTTCTGCTCGCGCGCCAGCTTCGCCGCGGACAGGACCGCTTCGCGGCGCACGCTGGCATCGCTATCTGCCAACAGCTTCTCGACCTGCGGTAGAAGTGACGGCTCCCCCACCATCGCCGCCGACCGGGCCGCCTGGGCGCGCACGGGCGGGGCGTCGTCTTTCATCGCGTCGACGAGGTACGGCGCGCCCGCCGGCAGCGCGACCTGTCCAATATCCGCCACGTACTGCACGCGCTTCCAGACGAGCGGTTCGCGACGGCGATACGCTTCGCCGAGCAGTTGCGCCGTCCGCGGCGTGTGACCGTTCACGGTGACGACCGGCGGAAAACTCAATCCCTCGACGCCAAAGTCAAGCTGGCCGCTCGCCGGCAATGACGTGGTCGTCGTCTGCGCGGACGTGACGCCGACGAACGCGAGGCAGAAAATCATCGCAGCAAGCACACGCATCATCACCCTTGGCGCAGCAGAAAATTCAATCGAATCCAGCAGATCGCCAGCATCAGCGCGCACGCGCCCGCGATCGTCCACAGGTGCAGCGAATAGAGATCTCGCACTGCATCCCATCCGCCCGGGAGCTCGTTCAGCGCGACCACCAGGGGACTCAAGTAAGCGATGACCGCCGCCGCCCGGTCGGAAAGCTGCGCCCCCGCGGCCAGCCACGTCAGCAGCGGCAGCACGAACAGTGCCGCGACGATCAGGTAGGCGGTCACCGTCGCGCGCGCAACGTTGGCGATAAACGACGAGCACGTCAGCCCGACGAGGCAGCAGAACAGCACCGCGAGCATCACGACCGGCACGACGCGCGCGAGGTAGATCAGGTAGCTGGAGTTGACGGCGCAGAGCGCGCCGTACGCCGGCAGCAGCGCGAGCACCGGCAGCAGCGCGGGCACGAGCGCGGGAAGGAGTTTGCCGATGAAAATATCCCCGCCGCCGCGCGGCGTCAGGCGCAGCAGTTCCCACGTGCCGTTCTCGATCTCGCTCGCGACCGACGCAGTGGTGAGGCTCGGCGCGACCAGTGCGATGATTCCGATTTGCAGCGCGACGACGACCCGCGCGACGTAGCGGAGCAGATCGCCCTGCTCGACGCCGCCGTACAGGCTCATCGCCGCCAGGCCGAGCGAAAGGAGCAGGCAGAGGTAGAAAATCCGGATCATCCATCGTCCGCTGCGCAGCCCGCCGGTGCGGCGTTCCTTGCCCACGAGCGGATTCCACGAAGCGAACGGTTTCGCCGGTTTCTTCGGATCGATCAGGAAGAGAACTTTGCGCGCGAACGATCGCTCCGCATCCTCGGCCCCAACGGCGCCGAAGCCTTCGGACGATGACGGCGCGCGGCGAAGCTTCAGCACCAGCGCGGCGAAGCACGCGACGCTCACGAGCCCGGCGAGCGGTAGAAAAACCTGCCAGATCGGCGTCAACCCGCGATCGCCGCCATGAAAATTCGACTGCGGCTGAAGCAGCGACAGCGCCGCCGCCACCGGCGAAAGTGCGCGGGCGTAATGCAGCGCCTGTGCGGTCAGTCCCTGCGCGTTGTCCAGCATGATCGCCGCCGGCACGAGCACGCCCGCGCACAGGACGAGCACGATGGCGTACGAAACGACGAGCGCGGTCGCGCTCTGCTTGCTCCAGGCGGAAATCGCGAGCGACACGACCGCGAGGAAGACGGCCGTCACGATGAGGATGACGTACGCCCACAACAAATCGCCGCCGCGCACATCGCCGCGCCAGTTCAGCAGCGCGACGAACGGCAGCGCCATGATGAGCAGCAGCAGCGGATATCCAACCGCCATCGCGAGCTTTCCGGCGATGATCTGCCCGGGCTTCAGTCGCGAGGCGTAGAGCATTTCGAGCGTGTTCTGCTCGCGCTCGCCGCTCACCGCGACCGCGGCCACGCCCGGCACGCACAGCACGAGCAGCACGATCTGCCCGAGCGTGAGGCCGAGGAGAAACCGATCCGCGCTGCGCATCACGCTCCGCCCGGCGTCACCCGCGCCGCCAAGTTGCGTGCTCCCCTCGACGACGCCGCCCTGCGGCCAACTGCCGAGCACCATCACGGCCAGCACCGCGACGAAGACGATCTGCACCGCCGCGACGCGCTTGAGCCGCAGGAGAGCGAGGAGATCTTTTTGCAGGACGGGGTTCATTCTGATTGATCTGGTGATTGATCAGTGGTGATTGAAAAGAGGATTTCAGTTCAATCACCACTCATCAATCAACAGGCCCTCACTTCGTCAAACTCATAAACACATCTTCCAAATCCGCCGGCACCTCTGCGTAGCTGACAACCGCCACCCCGCTCTTCAGGAGCAATTGCAAGCCATCCGCCAGTTGTCGCTCGTCCGCCTGGACTTCGTAGCGGAGGACGCCGTTGCTGTCGCCGATGCTTGTCCACTCGCCCGGCGCGGACGTCAGCACCGCGCGGGCCTGTTGCTGATCGCCGAGCACCTGGATTTCCATCAGCCGGCGCTGTCGGACCGTGCGGAGCACTTCGTGCACGGGCGCGGCGACGACGAGTTTGCCGCCGCTGAGGATGCCGACTGTGTCGCACACGTCGGCAAGCTCCGGCAGGATGTGGCTGCTGACGAGCACCGCTTTGCCGAGGTCGGCGAGCTCGCGCAGCAGTTGGCGCATCTGCACGCGGGCGCGCGGGTCGATCGTGGCGGCCGGCTCGTCGAGGATGATCACCTGCGGGTCGTGCAGCAGCGTCTTGGCGATGCCGACGCGCTGCTTCATCCCGCGCGAGAGCGCGCCCATCAGCTTGTCGCGAAACTCGATCGAGTTCGCGATCGTCAGGCATTTGTCGATGCGCTCCGCGCGCTGCTTCTTCGGCACGCGATACGCCGCCGCGAAGAAATCGAGGTATTCCCAGACGCGCAGCGTTGGATAGACGCCGAAATTGTCCGGGAGGTAACCGACGACCTGCTTGATCGCGTCCTTGTCACCGGTGACGTCCTTGCCCGCGATCATCGCGCGGCCGCTGGTCGGATCGAGCAGGCCGGCGAGGATGCGAAAGGTCGTGGTCTTGCCCGCGCCGTTCGGCCCGATGTAGCCGAAGACTTCGCCGCGGTGAACGGTGAGGTTCAGGTTGTCCAAAGCGGTGTGCGCGCCGTAGGACTTGGTCAGCGCTTCGGTCTGGAGAATGGGTGCGGATCGATCGATGGCCATGGTTACTTGATTCCTTCACCTTCGGTCGGCTTCGTCGTCGTCGTCGGTTCGAACGCAATCGGGTCGGGCGGCGCGACGGCCTCGGCTTCGACGGACAACCCCAGGTCCTCGATTTGCCACGATAGCGGGTTGTTCCCGGACACCGCGCCCACCGAGTGCACGTCGAACAGCAGCCACACGCGGCCGTCGCGATCGACGTCGCGCGGGCCCAAGTCGATGTTCACGCGCGGCGAGGCGACGGCGCGATCCCACGCGCCGATCGGCTCTTGAAGCGCGTCCGTCTGTGCCGCGCCATCCGTGCACTGATTCTGCCGCACGACGAGCTGATGCCCGGGCACGTTGACGCGCAGCTCGAGTGTCGCCCGCTTCGGCCGAACGTGTCCGACCGCCCTCGGCAGTTCGAAGCCGACCAGCCATTGACCGTCCTGCTGCGACGGAACCGATTCGTCCTTCGTCACGTCATACGGCATTCGCCCGGGAACGACCCGCACGAGAGCGGCGGGAACGGTGACCGCGCTGCCTGGCGGCGGAACGTGGAACCGCAGCGGCGTGCGAACCATCGCCATCGACTTCTGCTCTATCGCATCGTGGTCCACCGGACGCACGAGCGATGCGCCCGCGTCGGCGACCCAGCCGATGAGCATCGGCGGCACATTGGCGGACGTGCCGACCGTTGTTTCGGACGGCGGCGCGAGCGAGGCGGCGACGACTTGCGCGCGACGTTTCGCCTGGTCCGATGTGAGCACGCCGAGCCCGGTAAATTGCTGCCGCGGGTTGACCTGCACGTCGCGTACGGTCGTGCGGCCGGTCGGCAGATCCGCGATCGCCAGCGCGCGGCCGTTCCAGATCACGAGCGGTGATTCGAGGACGCTGCCCAGGCCGTTGTCGACGTCCAGCGTCAGACCTCCGGCTCCGAGATCGGCAATTGCGCTGATTCGCCACATCGGATCCGCCGGCCCCGCCGCTTCCCACGCGCGCTCGATGCGGTCCCCATACACTTCCGATTTTTCGACGATGAACGGCTGCTGCCGAATCATCGGCCGATTGCGCGCATCGGCCAGGCTGGGGCGGATGGACACGCGTTCGTCCGCTGCGGCAAGCCGCATCTGTGGATCATCCGTGCCGACGAAAGCAACGGTCTCCTGCTGCCATCCGTTGCCGCCCGACGCGACGTCGATCACCGCGAGCCGCGCCGATTGCAGGCTTTGATCGCTCCGACGCGCCATCCCCATCCCCAGCAGCAGCGCCGACGCCACAATCGCCGCCGCGATCGACATGACAAACGCCCGCGGCCGCGCGGCGCCGAAGAAAATTCCCTGCGCCGCGACGATGACCAGCAGATATCCCGCCGCCACCCCCGCCGCGACCGCCCACGGCGCAACCTTGCGTCCGATCATCCCGCCGACCACCGCATGGCGTGCGTCGCCGAGCTGCGAACGGTTCCATTCCCATCGCGGCTCGCGCAGCGACAGCAGTTGCTCCCACAGCACCGCTGCCTGCGGTTGCGACGTCTCCAGCGCGTTGATGGGGAAGCTGGTGAAGACGACTTTTCCCAATCCGACCGGTTGGACGGCGACATGGACGTAATCGCGATCGCGAAGCAGCGCCTGTCCCACCCCTTCGACCGCTTCGACGATGGCAACCGGCTGTCGCAGCTTCAGCACGGCGCCACCGGGCGCGGCCGCGATGTGATCCGCCTCACGCGTGCCGACGAGACGAACGGGCAACAGCGGCTCGAGCCACGTGCCTGCCCGGGACGTTGCGTCGATTGACGGCGACGACAGGACGATGATGCCGCCGCCGCGCACGTATTCGAGCAGCGCGTCGCGCTGCGCCAGGTCGAGGGATTGCGGGTCGACCGCGTCGAGCACGACCGCCTTGATCGATCGCAATCCGGCCCCTTGGCGCGCGAGCCCTTCCAGGGGAACCGATACGAGTTGCAACGGCGGGCCCGCGGATTCGTTGAGGTGATCGAGCAGCAGTTGAGCGTCGTAATTGTCGCCGGCCGCGCCGAGCCGCTGGTCGACGAGGAGCACGACCTCGGCGGGCTGCCCTTCCTGTCCCGACGGCGCGGCGAACGGAATGCCGGGCACCTCCGCGCGCGACAAAAGCGAACCATCTGCACCGCGCCATTCCGCCATGCTCAGGGGCGGCGTCTCCGTCCGCTGCGTCTGCTGCTTCTGTTGCTGTGGAGTCAGCTTCGCTTGCGGCGGGAAGTATCCCCAGATCGTCGCCGTCACCAGGCTGTGCGCCGGCACGCTCACCGGCAGGGTCATGACCGCCGGCGCCTTCGCGTCGGCCAGCGGGAGCACCGCCGTTCCGCCGACTTCTCGATCCGTGTCGTTTCGGAGCTGGAGGTGAACGGGTTGCCACGCGTCCGGCTGATAGGTTTGGGAGAGTTCCAGCCCCGCCGAGATCGTCAGCCCCGGCCGCTGCTGCTGCGCCGCCGCCTCTCGCATGCCCGGCAGCACCTCGAGGAGCATCGCGATCGCCGCGCAATAGAAGAATGTTCTTACTGAGAAGACGGGACTGAACATCCTGGGGCCGATGTCACACCAGTAATCAGTTGCCGGCCGGTTCGCAAGTGAGGACGGACTACGGAACAACCAGTTGCGCCGGTTTGCCGTTCGGGCACTTCACGGTTGAGCGCAGCCCGTCGGCGTAGCCCTCATCGTTGGCGGCCCAGGCCTTGTCGTCCGCGGCGGGCTTTTTGACCTGCATGCGGCGCTGCTCGATCCCGCGGCGCAACGCGCCTTCGGGGTCCTTGGGGCGGTCGGCGAGATATCGCTCCATCTCCTTGCGTCCCGGTTCCGTGAAGCGATAGACGAGACCGACGAACTCGTGCCCATCGTCGCACTTGAACACGTCGGCGCGGAGCGCCTGCTTTCCGTTGTGGTCGAACGGCGGGATCTTCGCGATGTCGTCCTTGAAGAACGACTTGCCGCCGTCATCGGTGAAGAAGGCGCGGGTCGGCGCCGTGATCGTGCTGCCGTCCGACAATTGGAACGCGAACAGGCCCAGCGCGATGATGATGATCGCCGCCCCGACGCCGATGCCCAGTTTCGGATTCTCGTTCAGCTTTTGGAGAACTCCCATAACGACTCCGTATTTGCGTCACCCCGCAGGAACACCGAAGGGTAGGCCCGCGCGTCGGCGGCCTACCCCTCGGTGATCCGATCGTTCGCCGCGTTACTGGACGCTGGCCTTATCGCCGTGATCCCACCACTTGGAGAAGTTTTCCCTCAGCTCCTGCGCGTTCGGCAGCGAGGAGGTGATCGCGATGGGGATCGCCTTGTGATACTCGAAGCTGTATTCGACGTGCCCGTCGCCGAACATGTAGTTGCCGCCGGTGCGCTTGGTGTTGACCCGGTTTGAGTCGCCGTGACGCAGGCGCACGTGGCTCGGGTTGCCGGTACTGGCGCTCGTGGGGTTCTGGATGATCGGCTCGGTGCGGCCCGCGGCTTCGGCGAGCACGATCTTGCGCGTCTTGATGTAGCCGGCGGAGATGCCGTACATCACGCGGAAGTACGGGATCTCCGCCTTGTTGCGTTGATACGCGGGATTGCCATTGATGTCGCGGCACGGTGTGGCTTCAAAGTTCATCGCGTAGTGGAACTGCACGTCCCAGGGCGTCGTCGCGCTTAACTCGGTCGGCACCTGGTTCGGACAGGAGAACACGCCGCGTTCCACCGAGGGGTAGTGCGTGTCCCAGGTGCCGGGCCTGGCGCCGGGATCGGCGGGATTCACCATGTTGGGCTTGCGGCCCTCGTGGCGGATGTAATTCTTCGACCAGAGCAGGTCCTGGAAGCTCCACATCGCCAGTGGCGGCGAGGTGGTACCGGTCACCAGCGGGCCGGCGTAGGCGGGCTCGCCCCACTCGGTGCCGCTGATCCACTTGCCCTTGTGCTCACTGACGTACATCTGCAGCGCGACGCCGATCTGGCGCATGTTGCTTCCGCACTGCACCGTCTTGGCCTGATCGCGAGCGCGGGCCAGCGCGGGGAGAAGGATTCCGATCAGGATCGCGATGATGCCGATCACGACCAGCAGTTCGACCAGCGTAAACGCCTGACGACGCGTCTTACTCATGACCAGACTCCTCTGCCGCCCCAGCGGCACACACGACACATGAAGTGAGAAATGTCCCCGTCCCGATTGCCCGGTTCACAGCATGCCGATCGGACGGAGTTTCGGCATACCGGAGTTGTGTTGCGCGGCTGACCGTTTCCTCACGGGCGAAATCCCATGCTCAAGACGGCCGCGGAATTACTCTACCAACTTATAATAATTCGTCCCGCACGCCTGTCAACGAAATTCTTTCCAGAATTCCCAAGCGACCCAAGATTAGCCCGTTTTTAACTTCCCTCGGCGAACGATGGGAAGGAAGCGTGGACCACCCCGACGCTTGATTATTCCCCTGATCTATATTAAATCAGCGCAGCAAACTACGTTTGTCGATCCGTTACATTCTTGCTGTTACTTTCGGACTACGGAGCTGGACATGTCAAGGTTCATTTTTGTCCTGATTTTTATGACCACCATGATTTCGACCGCCACGGCCGAGGTAAAGACGCACGACGGGTGGACGTTTACCGCCGTGCGAGAGGAAACCGCGCCGCGCTCGTCGGTTCGCAACGACGGCGGCGGATATGGCCTGGTCATCGCCGGGAATGGCGAGGCGATCGCGGACGGACGGTGGGTCCGTCGCGTGCCGCTGCAGGAGGGCGAATTCGTTGGCTTCACGGCCCGCTTTCGGGCGAGCAACATTGAAATGACCGCGCGGAATGTCGTCGCGGGAATCATCTGGCTCGACGACAAGGGGAAGGAAGTCGCCAACGCGGAGCACGCGGCCACCACCTCCCCCGCCGCCGCGGATGGCTGGCATCAGATCAACGCAATCTACAAAGTCCCGCCGAAGGCGAAGCACGCGCAGATCGAGCTTCGGCTGCGCTGGTCGCCCAGCGGCGAGGTCGAATGGCGCGATGCGGAGATCAAGACTGCGCAAGCGCCGACGCCGCGGAAGGTGAAGGTCGCATCGGTCAACCATCGCCCGCGCGGACTGAAGTCGGCGCAGGAGAACCTCGAGCAGTTCGCCAAATATATCGACGAAGCCGGCGCGAAGAAGGCGGACATCATCTGCCTGCCCGAAGCGATGACGCTCATCGGACGCGGCAGCGATTACCTCGCCGCCGCCGAAACCATTCCGGGGCCGTCGACCGAGTTTCTTGGAAAGCTCGCGGCGAAGCACAAGACGTACATCGTCGCCGGGTTGCTCGAGCGCGACGGCAAGGCGGCGTACAACACGTCGGTCCTGATCGATCGCGACGGCAAACTCGCCGGCAAGTATCGCAAGATCTGTCTTCCACGCTCGGAGTACGATGGCGGTCTGGCGCCGGGCAACGAATATCCCGTCTTCGACACCGACTTCGGCAAGGTCGGCATGATGATCTGCTGGGACGTCGCCTATCCGGAGATCGCGCGCGAGCTGACTGCGCGCGGCGCCGAGATCATCCTCATGCCCATCTGGGGCGGCAACGAGACGCTCTGCAGGGCCCGTGCAATCGAGAACCAGGTCCCGCTGGTCATCAGCAGTTACGATCTCCGCAGCGCCATCTACGATCAGGCCGGCGAAGCGAAAGCGATCGCGAAGGACACCTCCTCGTGTGTCGTGTACGCTGAGCTCAATCTCGCCGAGCCGATGAACTGGAAATGGACCGGCAACTGGCGCGATCGCATCTGGCTCGAAGGCCCGGTGCGCAAGGACAAGGACGCCGGCGACGCCACATCGGCGGCGGCGGCGAAAGCGGAGGCGCGATGAGTTTTGGCACCAGCCGCAGGGATCTTCTCAAGGCAACCGGGTTCGCCATCGGCGCAAGCCTGCTCGGCGGATGCGCATCGTCCGGTTCTTCCAGGACCGTTCGGGCAGGCAAACGCGCCGGCAGCATCCGCGTGGCGCACCTGAGCGACTTCCACGTCCAACCCGAGCTCGACGCGCCGCGCGGCATGGCCAAGTGCCTCCATCACGCGCAGTCGCACAAGCCGGACCTGATCCTCAACACCGGCGACTGCGTCATGGAGACGCTGCACACCGATCGCGCCCGCACGCAGGTGCAATGGGACATCTGGAACCGCGTGCTCAAGGCCGATTGCTCCACGCCGATCGCGCATTGCATTGGCAATCACGACATCTGGGGCTGGGTCAAGGACCGCAGCGGCACGACCGGCACGGAACGCGGCTGGGGCAAGCAGTGGGCGATGGACGCGCTCGGGCTCGCGAGGCCGTACCACGCGTTCGATCACGGCGCCTGGCGGTTCATCATGCTCGACAGCGTCCAGCCGGCGGCCGAGGGAGTCTGGTACGCGAAGCTCGACGACGAGCAGTTCGCCTGGCTCGAGCGCGAGCTCGCGGCGACGCGCAAGCCGGTGATGATCGGCTCGCACATCCCGATCGTCTCGCCGGCGGTCTTCCTCGACCCCGGTCGCATCGCCGGCACGCCCGACGCGCCCGCGCTGGCGGTTCGTCGCGCGCACGTCGACGTCAAGCGCATCGGGCAACTCTTTGCCAAGCACCCGCACGTCAAGCTTTGCGTCAGCGGACACCTGCACGAGATCGACCGCGCCGACTTCATGGGCGTCACCTACCTGAACAACCCGGCCGTCTGCGGCGACTGGTGGAAGGGCCTGCATCGCGGCATCTGGGGTGAGATGTACACGATGCTCGACCTCCACCCGGACGGCTCGTTCGACTACGAGCGCATCGACTACGGCTGGCAACCGGCCGCCGCGCCGGCGACGCAGCCGGGCGCCGCGGCGACACGCTCGATGGACAGCTAGCGACCGTCTTGTCATCCTCGGCGGCGGCGGCGACTTGTCATCCTGAGATACATGGGTACCCGCACAGCGGGTGATCCAAGGATCTGGCCTCGATCGACAAGTCACGCAGATCCTTCGCGAGTACGCTCAGGATGACATCCTTTGAGAACCCACCCATGAGCTCTACCACCTCCCCCTCTCCCGCCGGCAGCGGCATCGACGCGTACTTCCGCGCGATCGTCGAGCTTCAGCAGCGCGTCTTCGAGACGCAGCGCCCACTGCTCGGCGAGGTCGCGCAGCGAATGGCCGAGACGATCGGCGGCGGCGGGCGGATCTTCGTCTTCGGCACCGGGCACTCGCACATGCTCGCCGAGGAAGGCTACGCGCGGGCCGGCGGCTTGCTCTCCGTGGTGCCGATCTTCTACACGGCGCTGATGCTGCACGAGAGCGTCGCGCTCAGCGCCCAGGTCGAGCGCACGCCCGGCCTCGCACCCGGGCTGCTCCATCGCTCCGGCATCACCCCCGCCGACATGCTCTTCGTCTACTCCAACAGCGGCGTGAACCAGTTGCCGGTCGAGATAGCGCTCGAAGCGAAGCAGCGCGGCATCACGACCGTCACCGTGGGCTCCGTCGCGTTCGCGCGCATCGCCCCGCTCTCCGGCATCGGCAAGCGCCTCGCCGACGTCTGCGACTTCGCGATCGACAACGGCGGCGTGCCGGGCGACGGCATCGTCGCCGTGCCCGGGCTCGATCCGAAAGTCGGCCCGACGTCGACCGTCATCGGCGCGCTAATCTGGAACGCGCTGGTCGTCGAGACGACGTATCGCCTTCAACTCGCCAAGGGCGACGCACCCGTCGCCGTCAGCTTCAACATGCCCAACTACGCCGAGCACGCCGCCGCACTGGCGAAGAAGAAGACCTTCAACCTCGCGCCGATGGACCTGTGAGCGCCCGATCGCAAGCTGGACATCTACGGCGCTTTCCACGAATATCCCGCCGGCAGATCCGGGAACGGGTTCGCGTTCCAGTCGCGCTTCGACTTCTTGTCAAAGAACACTTCGTCCGCGAAATCGAGCAGCGTCGAAAAACCTTCCGGGCCGTGCTCGTGCCCGCCCGGGCGGAAGTTGATGGCGATTCGCTCCGGGTGGCCTACAAAACGGTAGACCTCGCGGGCCGCGCGATGGGCGAGCAGCGTACCGCTCGGGTTCGCGTGAAAATCCGCGAGCGCTTCCGTCGTCAGCAGCGCGCGCGGGGCGATGACCGCCTTGAGGCTGTGCTGATCGAACGGCAGTTCGTTCTCGCGATCGATGAACTCGTTCAGCCGCGGCGAGAACCACGTCGGAAAATTTTTCACGATGTTCCGCAGCGGTTCGCTCTCCGGCGTTTGGAATCGAAAAGTCGCCGCCCCGCCGGTGCCGGAATTGTTCGGCGCGGTGAGCGCGATGCGCTCGTCGGTCGCGCCGGCGAGGATGACCGCCTTTCCGCCGCGCGAGTGGCCGGTGATGGCGATCTTCGATTTGTCGACCTCCGGCTGCGTGATGAGAAAATCGACCGCGCGGTGATATCCCCACGCCCACGCCGCGATCGCGCCGAATTCATGCTGCGGATACGCGGCGAAGAGCCCGACGGCGCCCGGAGTGCGATCGGGCGCGAGCTCGCAGCGGTTGAAATCCCCGACGATGTATCCGCGATCGAGAATCTGCCGCGCGATCAGGTCTGGCGTGTTTCCCCAGCACCCGTCGCCGCGCAGGATCACGGGGAACGGCCCCTCGCCCGGCGGGAAGAGCAGGTCGATGACGAACGTGACCTTGCCTTCGGCGTCCCCGAGATCGGCCGAGATCTTGAACTGCTTGTGCGTCGCCATCAGCGTGCGGTCGCGCGTGGCGATGAGCAGCGTGGCCGTCACGCTCTTCGGCGGCGGCGGGAGCTGGCCGTACTCGTGCGTAAGGATCAGCTCGAGCAATTCTTTTCGCCGGGCCTGCCAATCTTCCGGCGAAGCGACGCGGCGACCATCGGTGAAGCGGAATGGATCCGGCAGCTCGCCCCCGCCGCGCGCGAGCTGCGTCGCGGGAGCAGCGGCGGACGCGGTAGTGGTCATGGCGATCATGATCGTCAGAAAAAGAATTCCTCTGCTCATCGCGGCGGAGCATACCGCAGCCGGAGCGGACTATGCGACGCCACGCAACATGAGGCGCTTAGCGCGAAAATAAGTGCGGCGAAGCCTCAAAATCACAACTGCTGACTGGATCAATGTTTGGGCGAATTGAGCCCCAGAAAAGCCGGCCGAAACCGACCAAAAATGACCGCAATCCGATCGCGGCATTTTCGATGATCGTCGCTGTGAAATCGCGCCGCGCATCGCATTGTCAAAGAGCCGAATCCCGCGCCCGGACCATAGCAATTCCGATCGATGTTGTCGGTGAAGAAATCTTCGTAAGATCGCGACAATGATCCCCCTGCGACGCGCCTGCCTCGTCGTGTTGGCCGCGATCTTTCTCGGCGCCGCCGCGCCCGCTACGGCGCCAGTCGCGTCTGCGCCTTCTGGTCTGCTTGGCAAACCCATCCAACTCTTCAACGGCAAAGATCTCGACGGCTGGGTCTGGTACCAGCGTCCGCCAAAAACCGCGACCGCGCCGGCGGTCGTCGACATCGCCGCGGTGTGGTCGGTGAAGGACGGACTGCTTCGCTGCAAAGGCAAACCGACCGGCTACATCCGCACGGCAAACGAGTACGGCGGCAACTACATCCTCACCGTCGAGCAGCGCCACCTCGCCAAGGGCAACGGCGGAATCCTCTTCGCGCTCACCGGAGCCGACAAGATCTGGCCGCGCTGCCTGGAAGTGCAAGCCCAGACCGGCGAAGAAGGCGACATCCGCAACATCGCCGACTTCAAGCTGACGATGGATGAATCGCGCGTGGAGCCGAAGCGCCTCCGCCGGCTCGGCCCGAGTTCAGAAAAACCGCCGGGCGAATGGGAGACCGTTCAGATCATCGTCGATAACGGCAACCTCACCATCACGCTCAACGGCCAACTCCAGAACATCGCCCGCTACACCGAAAGCCTCGCCGGCCGGATCGGTCTGCAATCCGAAGGCGGCGAGATGGAGTTCCGCAAGATCGAAATCACGCCGATCGAGACAGCGGCGGATGAGCGAGCAGTTCGATGACCCGTGTAATGAACAGCAGTCCGCTTCGCGTCGCGGTGTATGTGTTCGACGTCGGATCGATCCGCCAGAACAATTTCGGGTGGGTGCGTGCGAACATCAATCGCAGTGACGACATTCTCGTTGTGGGCGGGCGCGATATCGATGACCTGATTGTTAGCCTCCGCCACGATGCCGAGCAAGGTTTGCCGCTAGCACTGGGCGGAGAGTCACCGCAGTTCATCGGAGTGCCGCAGGACCAGTCCCTACTTGGCAGCGGCCGGGAAGGGGAGGGAGACCGTTCGTGCTTCGCTCCGGCCGGAGGGTACGTGGCGACGCTCGGTGTTCAGCAGATGGCGTTCGTGCTCGCGGGACTCCGCGGGATCGCGCGCCGCAGCGAACTCGATTGGACGCGATGGGATCCGCAGGACGCCAACGTCATCCTCCTCTTTGAAGCCTTCGTCAGCGGACGATGTCACGACGTTGACAACGACGCGATGCGCGATGCCGCGACGGCGGCCGTTCGCTTCCTACAGATGGCGCAGGGGTCCGCGCTGCTGACCGACGTCCGCCCGCGTGCCGGAACCACGGCGCTGTCGCTGATCGGTGCTGTTGCGCTTTGGAGTGGCCTGGCAACTGACGCGGCGGTCTTGTTCGAACCTGTGCTCGTGGTGAAGCCGGCGGAGCCTTACTGTGGACCGATCGAGCCATATGACAGTCGTTGAGGCGGTCGTACACCGGCGGCCCGCACTCGCTACCGTGCATTGAGCAGATAAAGAACCATGCCGGCGGCATAGAGACAGCTCGCGCCGAGGCACAGCACGCCCCAGATTTTTCGCTTGGCGGTTTTCCACCAGAGGTACACGCCGGTGAGCGCGAAGAGGATGCAGGCGAAGCTCGCGAGGTCGTTGAAAAAGACGAAGGCGTTCCAGATCCAGCCGCCGCCGTAGCCGTGGATGCGGTGGAGCTGCACGAAAATGCCGGCGACGTTTTCGCGCTGGGTGGTGATGGTCACGGTGTCGCCGGCGTGCGGGATCTCGACCTGTTGGATGGTGCCGGGCCGGACGACGTTGAAGCGGACCGCGTCCTTCGGCTGCCGCACGGGCGGCGGGACATTCGCCCGGCCGTGAAGTTGAAAACGCGCGACGACGTACGCCGACAGCGCGTCGGGTGTGCGCGCGCCGCTGTAACCGGCGAGGGATTCGGTGCGTGTTTCCGCGGCCGGCTTGCCGGATTGTCCGCCGAACCACGGACGGTGAATCATCACGTAGCCGCTGACGAAGTACATCATCAGGAAGACGAGCACGACCAGGCCGGCGTAGAGATGGACCCTGCGGATGACGTTGTACATCAGCGTGTCATCCGTGAAGGGTCAGGTAGAGCATCAGCGCCAGCGAGCCCGCCGCCGCGCCGCCGAGCAGGACGAAGCCGAAGCGGCGTTCGTTCTGCCGCGCCGTCCACAGGTACACGCCGCTGACGCCGGCGAAGAGGACGACGAAGGTGCAGAGCTCCGTGTACCAGGCCCACGACGATGCGAATGTCGAGCCGGGCATCGCGCCGTGAAAGCCGTGGAGCGCGCCGATCACGCTCCACGCGCTCGTGCGCGTCTCGGCGACGATCGCGAGGTTGCGGTCGAGATGCACGTCGACCTCATACTCCGCGCCCGGCCGCACGAGGCTGGCGTGGTAATGGTTCGGGTCCTTCGCATCCCACCAACTCTGCTGCCACGGCCGCTGATGCCCAAACAGCCCGAGCGCTTGGCGGACGGCGTGATTCGCCTCGGCCTTGGCGTCGACGCGCTGCTCGCTGGTCATGTCGTCGGTGACGCGCGGCAGATCGGGCAGGGTGACGGATCGCTCCCACGTGATAGGCGCTTTTTTGGCGCGCGTGAATTCGAAGGGATGGTTGAAGTTGAGCGAACTGATGCCGAAGACGATCAGGTAGCCGAAGCAGAGCAGGCCGCCGTAGATGTGAAGGTTGAGGATGATTTTGCGGAGCATGGCAGTCAGATCGTAATGGTGTATGTCATCCTGAGGTACCCCGAAGGATCTGGCCTCGCGCCACAAGGAACGTAGATCCTTCGGAGTACCTCAGGATGACAAGCTTTGTGACAGCTCCGCCGCCAGCACGCGGCGCCACGGACCGACGACGCGGCGGAAATTTTCGGCGTAGATTAACCGAAGTACCTCGCGCGGCAGCGACAGGCCGCGCAATGGCGGGCGATCGTCCGGCGTCATCGCGGGGTCGTCCGGGACTTCGATCGCATCGCCCGTTTCCAGGAATCGCCGGATCATCATGCCGCGGTCGCGGCTCCAGCCGCAGCCCAGGCCGATGTCGCTGCCGAAGATGATGCGGTCGGCGAAACGGACGAAAAATTCGCGGGCATCGTCTCGGCGGGCAGTGAAGTGGTGAAACATTTCGACGCCGGGCGCGAGGTCGAGCATGTAATTCGGGTACGCCTCGAGCAATCGAGCGGCGTCATCCAAGCGGTCGGCCAGGAAAAAGAAGTGCGGCAGGATGAGCCGCAGGCGCGGATGGCGACGAAAGACGTTTGCGATCTCGGCCTCTAACTGTGACTTGGGCGGGTGCGTGTGGTCGTAAAACCATCCGCGCTGCCGCGCCCAGCGCGGAGCGGTGCGCTCGCTCCAGAATTCCGGCGGATCGCCGACGTGCCAGAGCAGCGGGAAGCCGAGTTGTTCCGCCAGCTCGAGCATCGGGCGAAAGACGTCGCCGTCGAGCGCCGCGCCAATCGCCTTGCGGCGGTCGGGTTTGCCGGCGAGGAGTTTCAGGCCGTCGCAGCCGATGTCGATGAGGTGCTGGAGTTGGTGCTCAAAGGGGACGTCCGGCTCCGCGCGGCCGTGATCGAACATGCCGCGGAAATCGAGGCCGCCGAAGACGTAGGCCGAGCCCGCGAGCATGGTGCGCTTGATGCGCAGCGCCAGCTCCAACTGCTGCCGATGTGGATCGTGTCCGTCGTGGCCGGTGTCGAGCAGGACGAACTGCTGCGCGCCGGTGTGGCGCAGCGCGTCGAGCGTGTCGTTCCACCGCTCGGCGCGGTAGACGTGCACGTGAGCGTCGAGGATGTCGATGTCGCTGAGCACAACAACCGAGTCGCGCGGCCGTACGACAACGCGCTAGAGCGGCAATACCTGGGCGGCGAAGTTGAAGTCGATCGTCGAGTAGTCGTCGCCGGAAATAATTCCGTCGTAGTTGAAATCGCCGTTCGCGTAGCCGAACGCGCTGGTGCCGACGTTGAAGTCGATCGAGCTGTAGTCATCGCCGGAAATGAAGCCATCGAGGTTCGCGTCGCCGCAGTACGTGTACTTCACGATGACGGCGGTCGAATCGACGGTCTCGCCTTCGTAAAGCGCGGTGGCGCCCGGGTCGAGTCCGAGCACTTCGGCGGATCCGGACGCGCCGAGCGTGGTCAGCCCGCTGAGCGCATCCGGCGTGCTGGTGAACAGCCCGGCCGCGCCGTCCCATCCGCCACCGTTGTGACCGGATTGAATCAGGCCAAGCACGCCCGTGTAGGTGGAGCCGCTCAAGCCGCCGAGCGGATTCGCGCCGGTGTAGTCGAGAATGAGATCGTTGTCCGCGAGGTTGAGCTTCCCGGTGACGGCCAGCGCGTTGGTCATAAGCACCCGGCGTCCGCCGGCGGCGAGATTGGCGACGCCGTTGACGGTCAAGCTGCCAAGCCGCTGCGTGGCGCCAAAATTGAGCGTCGCGCCGGCGTTGACGGTGACATTCACATTGCGGATCGGCGTCGCGAGATCCG
>JAXDMN010000044.1:0-2616 GCA_034666045.1 Phycisphaerales bacterium
TCGGTCGATGCGATCGGTCGTTACGCCGGTCTTGATGATCTGGTCGAGCAGCTTGAGCGTTGCATCGGTCGCCTGGGCGATCGTTTCCGGATCGAGCTCCATGTCGATCTGGAACGATCCCTCGACATACGTCGGCGTCGGGTTCCCCGCGGCGACGGCGTTCACGAGCCGGCGCTTGTCGCGAAGCTCTTCCACGAGGATCGAGCTTTCGCCGCCGCCGAGAATCGTCGCCAGCAGGTCGAGCGCGTACAGGTCGGGCGAATCCATCCGCACGGACGGGAAGCTCAGTTGCAGCTTCGCCTGCCCGAGCTTCGGAAACGTCGCCACGCTCGTGCGCGGCGAGAGCACCGGCGGCTCGGCGGCGATGTCGCGCTCGAATTCGCGCCCCGGCTTCACATCGTCCACGAACTTCTGCACCGCCTTGAGCATCTCCTCCGCCGGCAGATCGCCGGTGACGGAGAAGATCATGTTGTTCGGGATGTAGGTGAGCTTGTAGTACTCATATACGTCGTCGCGGCTGAGGCTCTGGATCACTTCCTGATATCCGATGACCGGCACGCGCGCGGGACTGATGCGATAGCGGTTCGTCTCGCTGAGCTGATAGAAAACCCAGTCCGGCTCCCCCTTGTCCTTTTCGAGCTCGCGCTGCACGACCTCGTACTCGCGGCGATATTCCTCCGGCGTGATCAGTGCGCCGAACATCCAGCCGGTGACGAGATCGACCGCCTCGCTCATGTGCTCGCCGGTCGTGTTGATGTAGTACGCGGTGTGATCGCTCGTGGTGTAGGCGTTGGAATTGTTGCCGATGCGCTGGAGCAGGTCGCGGTTCTGTGCTTCCGTACGCCGCTGCGACGATCCGCCGGCGACGAGATGCTCGAGCAGGTGACTCAAGCCGCCGCCGAGCCATTTGCCTTCGTAGACGCCGCCGGTGTTGACGTAGCCGCGCACGGCGACGACCGGGGACGGGACGCGCTTGGAGACGACGACCAAGCCGTTCTTCAGGACGGACACGATCTCGTCGGACTGATTGACCAGGCGATATTCTTCCGCGCCGTATCCTGCCGGTTTGGTCGAGGCGACTTCTTTCTTCTTTGCGGATTTGGCTGGTTTCGCATCGACAGACGGCGGCGGCGCCGGCGTCGGTTCCGCGGCGGTGCGATCCGGTTGCGCAGGCTCCGCCGACGGCATTTCTTTCGCGATCGGTTGCTGATTCGGCTTCGCGTTCGCCTGCGCGAGTGACCTGTCGTCACCGGCGACGATCTTGTCGTTGCTCGCGCGCCCGGGGTGATCGGTCACGGGCAGCTCGACGCGCTCGACCGGTGCGTTGCTCGCGCGGTGACATCCGAAAAGAAGAAGGCTCCCGACGAACAACGACAGCAATCGTTTCGTTTGCATCCGCGTTCTCACTTTGAAGATTGGTTTAAAACACGTCTTCTTCGTCGTCGTGCTCGATCTCGTTCAGGTAGGTCAGCGCGCGCTCCAGCTCACTCTTCATGTGCCGCACGCGCAAGAGGCTCTTCACGCGCGTGAGCAGCTCGAGCTTGTTTACCGGCTTGCTGACGAAATCGTCCGTCCCGCATTCCGAAGCCTGCTCGATGTCGCCCAGCTCGTTGAGCGCCGTGACCATGAGGATCTGGATGTCGCGCGTCTTCGGCTCGCCCTTGAGCCGGCGGCAGACCTGGAAGCCGCTCATGCGCGGCATCATGATGTCGAGGAGGATCAGGTCCGGGTTGTGCTGCTGGACTTTCTCCAGCGCATCGACGCCGTCGAACGCGGTGACGATCCTGACCGGCAGCGATTCGAGGAACGCCTGGAGCAGCTCGACGTTCTGCGCGTTGTCGTCGACGATCAGGATAGTCGACTGCGGGATGAATCCTTCGGAGCTCGTCGCGGCGGCCGGGCCGAGAACGGCCGCGGGCGCGGACGCCGGCGGCGGCGACGCGGTTGCGGGCTTGGTGGGGTTTTCTTGCGTCATGTCACACGACTCCGTCCGGCAGGTCCGGCAAAAAGCTTAACCGGCCGAGAAGCTGCTGGTCATCCGGCGCACTGGAACTTCGCAGCCGCTCGAGCAGCCGTCGCAAATCCGCCGGCCGATCGACATCCGCCCACCGCCCGGCCAACGCGACGTTATAGCCGAGATTTTCCGCACGTTCGAGGGTCTGCGCACCCTCGCGGCCGGTTGACCATTCTATCCCGGCAAACAATTTTGACGCATCTACGCGCTGCGACAGCGCCACGGACCAATAACCGCCGTCGTCCGCAGGCGCGATGACCACATCGTGCGTCGTGAGAAGCTCGGCGACGCCGTCGATGAATTTTATTGGGACGTCTGGGCTGTCGACGCCGAGGAAGATGACGTTGGCGCCGACCGCCCGCACGGCGAGTGTCGCCGCGGCGAGACGATCGCCGAGGTCGCCGGGCGATTGGGGGAAGAGGTCGATGCCTGGCAGCAGGCTGCGCATCTCAGTTTCGTTTTCCGGCGGATCGAAACAGGCGATGACGCGGCGCGGCGAGAGACGGTTGATGACGTGGAGAAGAAACTCGCGATGCACGCGCGCCGCCTGCTCGGATGTGAGCGCTGGCATGAGGCGCGTCTTCACGACGCCGGGCGTGGGA
>JAXDMN010000045.1:0-9483 GCA_034666045.1 Phycisphaerales bacterium
GCTTCCGCTTCCTCCGGATACGGATTCACCAGCAGATAGCCGTTGCACTCGTTTCGCACGTCTTCGCCGAATCGAAGCAGCAACAGGTCCGCCCCGACCTCGTGCGCGGCCCGGTGAACGCCTTCGAGCATCTGGCTGTGGTAGTAATCGGCAAGCGAAGCGTCGGAATGGAAGAGCAAACCGACGCGAAACTCCGAGATCGTGTTTTTGCGCTCGGGATATTTCTCGTGAACGAATGTCCCGCGGCCTTGCGCGCGCTGGAGCACGCCGGCGGTGACGAGTTCCTGGAGTGCGCGGTGTGCGGTGACGAGCGAGACGGCGAGTTGCTCGCTGAGGTCCTTTGTGCTGGGCATCTGCTGCCCGGGGATGAAGACGCCGCGGTCGATCGCGTCGCGCAGGACGTCGCGGACCGTCGAATAGAGCGGCCGCCCGGGCTGCGGCTTGACGGCCTTGAGTACTTTTGGAGCGGCCATGAAATGCCCCGCGTCCCGCGTTGTACGAGGCGCTACGCCTCACGCGTCAGACCGAACACAAGTTCTATAATGCGGCCGAAAATCGGTCCGGTCAACCTCACGCCCTGCCCGGAGAGCGCCCGCGGGAACAGACGCTAAAACGCGGCGCAAGGCAAGTCAACGCTTCTCGTTACATTTCCGCTGGAAGCGACGCCCGTTCGCCCGCGCGCAGCAGGCGGTATTCCTGACCCAGCCGCGCGCACTCCGCCGCGAATTCGTCCGGCGGAGCCGTATTGAACGTGAACAGGTCGTAATGACACGGAATGACGATCCCGGCCGAGATCGCCTTCGCCAGTTGCGCCGCCTCGACGCCGTTCATGTTGTCCAACTTGCCGTTGATCGGGAGAAACGCGACGTCGATCTTGTGAGGCAGCAAACGTTCGACCATGCCGGCGTAACGAACGGTGTCGCCGCTGTGATAGATCGTCCACGGGCCGAGGCGAACGATGTAGCCGACGTAAGTCGGGTCAAGCTTCGCGTGGGCGGCCGGGACGGCGGTGAATGTCACGCCGGCGATGTCGCGCGACTCATCGATGCCGAGGCCGATCGGAAATGACGGATCGATCGTGAGCCGCTCGGCGACGAACGCACGGTTCGCCGCGGGAATGACCAGCTTCGCGCGCGGACTCGCCGACAGGATCGGCCCGAGCGTATCGGCGTCGAGATGATCGGTGTGGTTGTGCGACGAGGTGACGACGTCGATGAATCCAAGCCGGTCCGGCGCGATCACGCGCTCGGTCATGCGCACGTGCGGCTTGTCGGTATTCGCATACTTTTTCGTGAGCGAGTCGGAGAGATACGGGTCGAACAGCACGTGCGTGCCGCGCCATTGCAGGAGGAACCCACTCTGCCCGAGCCACCAGATGTGCAGAGAACTTTCATCGCCGCGAGCGGCGGCGACGTCGGCGAGAAATGCATCGTCCTGGAGCGCGGGTTTCTGCACGGCCGATTAATCCAGTTTCATCCCGCGGCGGACGATCTGCACGCCCTCGACCATGTTCTTCAGCTTCTGCCGCGCCGCCCAGCGCGCGGTCTGGCTCAGCCCGCAGTCCGGCGCGAACGACAGCCGCTCCGCGGGCGCATGCTGCAAACATCTACGCACGCGCTCCGTCACGTCCTGCGGCGTCTCGATGTAGTAACTCTTCACGTCGATCACGCCGACGGCGACGTCTTTTGTCTTCGCGATCGAGGCGATGATCTCGATCTCCGCGAACTCGCGGCTCGCCATCTCGACGTGCATCTCGTCGACGTTCATCTCGAGAAACGCCGGAAACATCGGCGCATATTTCCGCGGCCCGACCGCGCGGGCCTTGTAGTTGCCGAAGCAGAGGTGCGTCGACAGCCGGCATTTACCGACGATAGGGGCGACCGTGCGATTGAAGATGTCGACGAAGCGTTTCGGATCCTCGCGATGCGCGTAACAGCTCATCGAGGGCTCGTCGACGCAGATTTCGTTGCAACCCGCGCGGACGAGCGCTTCCAGTTCCGCGCTGACGAGCGGCAGGAGCGCATCGGTCAGCGCGTAGCGGTCGCGGTAGCGCGCGTTCGGAAGCAACCGACCGCTGAGGGTGTACGGACCGGGGACGGATGCTTTGAGCGTGGGAACAAAGCCCTGGGATTGCAATCCCAGGGCTTTTGCGATTCGCGTGAGTCGCTCGAACTCTTCCACTGCGCCCAATCCGCGCGGCGCTGTGATCTCACCCACCACCGCGTGCTTCCCGCGCTGGTCATGCGCGGGAGGACCGAATTTTCGCGACGGCGCACTTTCGAGCGCGATCCCTTCGAGGTAACCGTAAAACGAAAGGTTGAAATCGAATCGCGTCTGCTCGCCATCCGTGATCACGTCCAGCCCCGCCGCCGCTTGATCGTGGACGGCCGCGATCACCGCGTCGTCCTGCATCTCCTTGATGTCATCGGGACCGAAATCCGCGAGGCGCTGCGACGCGTGCTCGAGCCACCCCGGGAACGGGTAGCTGCCGACGACGGTGGTTCGCAGCGGGCGTTGTTTCACGTATTTTTCCCCGGATGCCCGAACAGCTTCGCCAGCCGCCGCGCGTGTTCGTCGTAGGCGGATTCGAAAAGATCCGTCGCACGGTCGACGCCGACGATGGCAGCGGCGCTGAGGACCGTGGGCGGATGACCGGCCCGTGTCAGGCGGTCGGCAAGCTCCGCCTTGATCGCGTTGATCAGCAGGCAGCCGCCGATCGTCGAGCCGGGCGAGACCGGCGTATCGAGATTTTCGATTTGCACCATCGCATCGCCGGCGGGCGCGCCGGTGTCGAGCGTGAGATCGGAAAAATCGGGCAGCCGTTGGCCGCTCGGGTGATTGCTCTTGCTTGCCAGGGCGTGCGCCAGACTCACGATACTGACCACTTTGATCCCCCGCGCGCGAAACTGCTCCGCCATCTCGATCGGCACGATGTTGCAGCCACTGGAACTGATGATCAGCGCAGTGTCTTCGCTAGTGAGAGCGAAATTTCGCAGGATGCGCTCGGCGAGTCCGCTGACATTTTCCAGAAACATCGCCTGCCGCTGTCCATTCGCGCCGACGACGAGATTGTGGAACGTCAGCGACAGCTCCACGATCGGATTGAACCCGGGGAACGACCCGTAGCGCGGCCACATCTCTTCGACCATGATGCGCGAATGCCCGGACGCAAAAAGGTGCACGATCCGCCCGGCGAGAATGGTCTGCGCGAACCAGTCGGCCACCTGGCGGATCGCGGGCAGTTGCCGCTCGACGGCGTCGACCAGCCCGCGCGATTTCTGAAGATATTGTTCGGCCGGTGTCATGGTTTCGTCAATTTCGCCCGGTTCATCGCGTTCCACGCCGCGCCGATCGCGCCGGCGTACTCGCCCGCGGCGGCGGGGACGATCCGCACCGCCTGCCCGTGCGGACGCCATTCCACCTTGTCCATCTCGGCGCGCAGCGGCGCGAAAAGTTTCTCGCCCGCAGCGACGATGCCGCCACCGAGGATTACGGTCGAAGGATCCAGCACGTTGACCAGTGAGGCAATTCCGCACGCTAGCGCACGGATCGATTTGCTCCAGATTTGTCGCGCCTGCGGACAATCGTCCAGGTGCTGCACGAGTTCGAGCGTCGAATGATACCGCCCGTCCGACCGCCGACCGATCGTGCAGTCGCCGATCGCGTCTTCGAGGCTGCCGGGCGTGTTGACGATGTCGGCGGCGCCCTCCGGATCGAGACTGATGTGACCGAGATGCCCCGCGCGGCCCAGTCGACCGCGCAACAATTCGCCGTCCACGATCGCCGCCCCGCCGACGCCGGTGCCGAGCGTCAGCATGATCACGTTCGCGTACTCCGCCTCGGCGCCGTGAAAGACTTCGCCGAGCAGCGCAGCCTGCGCATCGTTGAGCACAGGAACCGGCCGCCCGAGCAGCTTCGACCAATCGAGTCCCGCCACTTCCGCCAGGCGTCCCTGCATCCACCAGATAGATCGGCCCGCGGGATCGGCGATGCCCGGCGCCGCGAGGCCAAGCCATTGCGCGCTCACTCCGATCGGCGTTTGCAGCTCTTTGACGAATTCGCGAACCACGGTCACCAGATCGCCGTCGCGCATCGGGATCAAGCGGCGAGCAAGAACCTCGCAGGTCATCGAAACGGTGACGCCCTTCACGTTCGTCGCGCCGACGTCGATGCCGATGGCGTAGGGTCTCACGTCGGTGCCTGCCCGTCGCTCACGGACCATCCGCCGTCGACGCTGAGCACCTGCCCGGTCACGAACTTCGCCGCATCGGAGAGGAGAAATACGACCGCGGCGTCGAGATCTTCCGCCCGCCCGATCCGTCCGCCGTCGAGCGGCTGCTTCGTGCGAATGAACTGCTGGATCGTTTCGTCGCGCGCGGCGCGCTGCGCCATCGGCGTATCGACCAGCGCCGGCGCGATAACGTTGAAGCGGATATTCTGCGGCGCGTAATGCGCCGCCGCGGACCGGGTCATACCGATGATGCCGGCTTTCGCGGCGGCGTAGGCGTGGGTGGCAAAATAGGTCGGCGACGGCGCGAAGGCCAGGACGGAGGAGAGGTTGACGACGCATCCGCCGCCGCCCTGCTTCAGAAATTGCCGCACGGCGGCGCGATTGCTGTTGAAGACGCTGCGGAGGTTGAGGTCGAGGGTGAAATTCCAGCCGTCGTCGGTGATGTCGTGCAGCGGACCGTCACCGTGCGCGCGTCCGCTGCCACCGGCGACGTGGTAGAGCGCGTGGAAGGCGCCGAATTTCTGCAGCGCGAGGTCGATCGCGGACTCTGCTGTCGCGGGATCGCGGGCGTCGGCGGACGCGAAGGCGCAAGCGTCGGTCAGGCGCGCGTCGGCGATTGACGCTGCGGGCGCGTCCGGCGGTCCGACCGCGACGACTTTTGCGCCGGCGCGCAGGCATGCGTGGGTTGCGGAGAGACCGAGCCCGCTGGTCGCGCCGATGATGACGACGACTTTTCCCGCGAGCGCTTGCGCCGTCGAATCCACGGGAGAAAATGTAAACCGCCACGCGCGCGGGTGCCAGCGGCGGAACCGCGACGAACCCGCGGCGGATGACTTTGCTTTCCCGCTGCCTTTGCGGTGCAATAGATTGTCTATGTCACTGGACGACCTCCCGCGCGAGCGGTTCCCCCGGCACATCGCAGTCATCATGGATGGCAACGGGCGATGGGCCGTCCGCCGCGGCCTGGAACGCATCCGCGGGCATCAGCAGGGCGCGATCACCGTCCGCAACGTCGTCACCGAGTGCGCCCGCCTCCGCAAACATCACGGCGGGCCGGACTTCCTCACGCTCTACTCCTTCTCCGTCGAAAACTGGAAGCGCCCGATCGACGAGGTCTCGTTCCTCATGACGATGTACATCGAGTACCTCCAGAAGGAACGCGCGACGATGATGGAGAACAACATCCGCTTTCGCCAGATCGGGCGGCTGGAGAACCTGCCGGATCCGGTGCTCGCCGAGATGAACCGCACGCTCGAGGAGACGAAGGAGAATGACGGGCTGACGCTCGTCCTCGCGCTGAACTACGGCAGTCGGATGGAAATCACCGACGCCGTCCGCGAGATCGCCCGCAAGGCGCGAGACAAGGAACTTCGTCCGGAGGAAATCGACGAGCAGACGATTTCCGATCACCTCTACACCGCCGGCATGCCCGACCCGGACCTGCTCATCCGCACGGCCGGCGAGATGCGCGTGAGCAACTATCTCCTCTGGCAGATCAGCTACGCCGAGTTGTTCGTCAGCGACGTTTTGTGGCCGGACTTCGGCGTCGGGGACTTGCACGGAGCGATCCGCGCATTCTCACAACGGAATCGTCGCTTCGGGGCGCTGGATCACACGAATACACTTCGCTAGTACGCTACCTCCGCATGGAACGCTCTCTCCGCAACCGCCTCACGTACGGGCCGATCATGTTGGCCGGCCTGTTCGCGCTGCTGTGGCTTGATCACGCCGCGCAACGCTGGACCGCGCCGTGGATGCAGCAGCGCTTCGGCATCGCTGAAGGGGTCGGCGGCATTGGGTTGATGATCCTGCTCGCGATGCTGATGCCGCTGGCGACGCACGAGCTGGCGATTCTGTTCACGGCGGAGCAGATCCGGCCCTATCGGCTGATCTCGGCCGCGGGATCGTCGGCGCTGATGATCCACGCGTTCCTCACGCAGTTCCCCCCTTTTCAGAAAATCGCCGCGTCGAGTTTTGCGTTCATCATCGTCTTCATCATGCTCGGGTCAGCGCTCCGCCGCGCGTGGAAGAAGCAAACCCAGCAGGCGATCCTGAAGATGGCCGGCACGGTGCTGTCGACACTTTACCTCGGCGGGCTCGCGTGGTTCTTGATGGCGTTGCGCGTCAAGCAATCCTCGCCGGGCGATCCCGGCGGCTTTCACGGCACGACCTGGACGATCCTCTCAATCCTGCTGATGGTGAAGTTCACCGACATCGGCGCCTACTTCGGCGGCCGCGCGTTCGGGAGACGGAAGCTCATCCTCTGGCTCAGCCCGGGCAAAACGTGGGAGGGGCTCTTCTTCGGCCTGCTCACCGCCGGCATCGTCGGCGCCGCCTGCGCGCCCGGGCTGCCGAATGTCCCGTGGTGGAAGGGCTTCATCTTCGGCGTGATCATCGGCGGCATCGGGCAGCTCGGCGACCTTCTCGAGAGCCTGATGAAGCGCGACGCGGAGGTGAAGGACTCCGGCAAGCTCGTCCCCGGCTTCGGCGGCATCCTCGACATCATCGACAGCCCCCTCGTCGCCGCGCCGTTCGCGTACCTGCTGTTCAGCCTGTTCTAGCCATCAAAAACGCCGGTAAGCCAAGTGGAATCAGCATGTTACACCGCCTAATATGGCTCCGGCGATGTGGGATTGGGCGATGTGGGATTGAATGAATCTCGACTTTTCGCCCTTCTGACGCCACAATATCGGACCGGTCGACCGAGTCCCTCAGCAGCCTCCGGGGAGTGCAGCACCGACGATGACGCACACGCTTTCATTGTGAACCTCAGCATTACCGTTGAACAACCAGACAAGAAGCTCGCCCTTTTCGGGTCGTCGGACCGCTATCTGCGCATGATCCGCGACACATTTGGTGTGCAGCTCGTTAGCCGAAACGACGAGATCAAGATCTCCGGCGAGGGCGAACAGGTCTCCAAGGCCGCCGCCGTGTTGGAGCAGATGCAGAAGAAGCTCCGCCGGCAGGATTGGCTCAGCGTGGAGGATGTCGGGCAGGCGATCGGCAAAGCCGCCGACCAGCAGCGCGAGCGAACTGCTGATGAGATCGATGTTTACACCAAGGGCCACGCGATCAAGCCCAAGACCGAGGGGCAGAAGCGGTACATGGAAACGGTGTTGCAGAACGACCTGACGTTCTGCGTCGGCCCGGCCGGGACGGGCAAAACCTATCTCGCCGTCGCCGTCGCCGCCCACATGCTCAAGCACGGCCACGCCCGCCGGATCGTCCTGGCCCGCCCCGCGGTCGAAGCGGGCGAGCGGCTTGGCTTCCTGCCGGGCGATCTGCAAGCCAAGGTGAATCCATACCTTAGGCCGCTTTTCGACGCCCTGAACGACATGATGGACTTCGAGCAAGTTCGCCGATTCATGACGCAGGACATCATCGAGGTGATCCCGCTGGCCTTCATGCGCGGGCGGACGCTCAATGAAAGTATCATCATCCTCGACGAGGCCCAGAACACGACCGCATCGCAAATGCTGATGTTTTTGACTCGCCTCGGCCACCAGAGCAAGATGATCGTGACCGGGGACACCAGCCAGGTCGATCTCCCCGAGGAACAGCGCAGCGGTCTCGAGGATGCGCTGGAGAAGCTGAAGGGGATCAAAGGAATTGGTCAGGTCGTTCTCGAACCCGGTGACATCGTCCGACACCGCTTGGTGCAGAACATCGTGAATGCGTACGAACGACGTTGAGCTTCGTAGCCACGGACGCAAGTCCGTGGGTGTGACTCCATGAGTCTGTGGTCGAGAAAAAGTGTGTCGAGACGGGAACAGATCCGCAAGGATCGTCCCGACACGACCGCGCGAAAGTGGGAGCATCTTCGGTCCAACGGGGTGATCGTCTCGCTGCAGATCGCGGCAGTCTTCTGGGTCGCCGCCACTGGCATCCTCATGCTCCGCCAGGATGTTGTGCCCTACCGCCCCGGTCAGTGGGCCCATCACGACATCATCAGCCGCGTCGATTTCACGTTCATGGACAAGCAGCAGCTCGCCGAGGCGCAACGGCTGGCGCGGCAGAACTCGCCGCGCGTTTACACGGCGGTGCCGGACGTCTGGAAGCCGCTCGAGGAAAAACTGCTCGCGCTGCCGGACCTCGTCGCCGGCGTGCCGACGTTGAATGAGCTCAGCCCGGAGCTGCGCGAGGTGCTCGACGCCGGCGCGTTCACCCCGCTGAAGGAAATCCACGCCAACGAGCGCCGCCGAACCGCTTACAACAACTCGATCAAGGCGTTCATCGCGTCGCTGAAGCAGTTCGATCCGGCGAATCCTGCGAAATCACTGATCATCCTGAAATTCAATGCCCGCAGCGCCGAGCGCGATTCCGGAAAGGAAATCATCGTTCGTGGCATCGACGCCAGCGGCAATCTCGCGGTGGCGCAGGTGAAATCCGAAGTGACGTTCGCGCCGGAGATCACCGAAGACCTGCTGCCGCGCTTGTCACGGCTGGCGGACGAAAAGATTGGCGACATCGCCCTCTCGCCGAAGATCGCCGCGCTGACGCTCAAGAGCATCAAGCCCAACTTCGTCATTGATGAAGGCGCGACCGCCGAGGAGCAGAACCGCGCCGCGAATGTCGTGACCGCCACTCAGGGCCAGATCAATTACCGCCGCAACCAGCCGCTCGTCCTCAAGGGCGAGATCGAAGACCGCCACTGGCAGCTCCTGCGCGCCGAGCACGAAGCCTTCGTCCAGACGCTCGACCGTAACCGCATCAAGCAGACGATCGGCCTGGCCGCCATCGTGCTGCTGATCACCACGGTGCTGGCGACGTACGTGATGAAGTACCAGCCGAAGGTCGTGAAGAAGCATCCGCGCGCCATCGCGATCTGCGCGCTGCTGCTGTCGATGCTGCTGATGGCGCAGCTCGCCGGCATCGGGACGAACCCGCTGTTCGTCTTCGGCGTCGCGCCGACGATCCTCGTCGCGATGATTTTGACCATCGCGTACGACCAGCGCTTCGCGATGGGCATTGCCACGCTGCACGCCGTGCTCGTCAGCATCGCGCTGTCGCAGGGCCTGAGCTTCTTCGTCATCCTCTTCGCCGGCGTGATGACGTGCTGCTATTTGCTGGACGACATCCGCACGCGCAGCAAGCTGATCGAAGTCGGCGGCGCGACCGCGCTGGCGATGATGGCGGCGACGTTCGCCTCCGGGCTGATCAGCATGGACCCGGTGAAGTGGTTCATCATCAAGAACTGCCTCTATACCGGCGCGGCCGGCATCGCGACCGGGTTCGTTGTCCTCGGCATCCTG
>JAXDMN010000046.1:0-35430 GCA_034666045.1 Phycisphaerales bacterium
CTTGGCGGGCGTGTGTCCGTTAGCGGAGATCTGCGCCACGCCCTTGGAACCGTGCGCGTAGCTGGCGAACTTGTTGTTGCAACCATCAATGCAGCGGCCCTGGAAGAAGAATTTGGAGCCGTCGGCAAAGGTGTATTCAACGTCGTAGGTGTCAAGGTTCTGGTCGATCATCTGCCCGCGGTAGTGGCGCCCGCCGCTCGCCTCCGCCTTGACCGGCCAAGCGTTCTTCATCCAGCAGCACTCGTCGATGTTGTGGATGTTGAAGTCGGAGAACAGCCCGCCCGACGCCCAGAGGAACGCGTGGAACTTCTGCACCTGGAAAAGGACCTCGGAGAGCTTGCCGTCGTTCTTCGGGACAAAGCAGTCGGCGACGGGGCCGTGAACCCGGTACGCGCGCATGAACGTGACGTCGCCGATCTGTCCCATCTGGATGCGGTCGAACAGCTCCTGCCGCGACACACAGTGGCGGCACATTAGCCCAACCCCGACCTTCAGATTGCGCTCCAGCGATTCGTCCGCCAGCGCCAGCATCCGGCGCGTGCTCGGGCCGTCGACGGTGAGCGGCTTCTCCATGAAGCTGTGCAGGCCCTTATGAATCGCGTATTTAAAATGGACCCAGCGGAACGCGGGCGGCGTGGTCATGATGGCGATGTCGCCGGCGCGCAGGCAGTCCATCGCGTTGGCATATGCGTCGAAGCCGACGAACATGCGCTCGGGCGGGACGTCGAGCTGCTCCTTGCGGGTCTCGGCGATGTTGGCGTGGACCGCCTTGACGCGCTCCTCGAACACGTCGGCCAGCGCCACGAGCTTGACCGGCCCGGCGGTGGTGGCCAGCGCGTTCATCGCCGCGCCCGAGCCGCGCCCGCCGCACCCGATCAGGGCGAGGCGGATCGTGTTGTCCTCCGCCGCAAAGACGTGCGGCACGTTCACCCCCGCCAGCGCCGAGGCGGCGACGACGGCGGACGTTCGCTTGAGAAAGGCTCGGCGGGCGATTTCGCTGGGACCGGTACCGTTGGCGTTTACAGGATGATCCATAAAAAACTTCGCAGGAGTTAAGAATTCAGCCACAACCTACGAACAACTACCAAGCCCCGGCGGGGAGCGTTGCATGCTGCCATCACGGTGCGAGGTAAAAGCGGGTGAAGGGAGTTGAACCCTCAACATCGGGCTTGGAAAGCCCGCGCTCTGCCAATTGAGCTACACCCGCGAGCGTTCGCGTGGCAATGATAGCAAGCGATCGGCCGCACGCCAAATCGCGTGAAGATCATCGTTTTGCCGCCGTTTTCGCGGTTTTCCGCGGTTTCTTCTGTTCCGTCGGCACAAACCCCGCATCCGCCAGCGCGGCCCGATATTCCTCCGCGGGCATCAGTCCCGATTCAAGCAGAAACTGGCTCGGCGCCGACGGCTTGAAGCGCGCCGTCTTGGTCCGCGCGTAGTTGTCCTGCCGCTTCTGACACCACGTGACGCGCAGGATCTTTCGTGCACGCGTGAAGCCGACGTAGCAGAGCCGGCGTTCTTCCTCGAGCCCGCGCTCCGCGCGGTCGGCCAGCGCTTTCTCGTGCGGCAGGATCTTGTGCTCGAGGCCGATCAGGTAGACGACATCGAATTCCAGCCCCTTCGAAGCGTGCAGCGACATCAGTCGCACCGCGTTCTCGTTCTTCGCATCGTCCGCCTGCGTGTAGAGCGAGATCGACTCGAGATATTCCGCGATGCTCGCGCCGCGCTGAGTTCGGCCGAACTCGGTGATCGCGTTGAGCAGCTCGTTCACATTGCGATTTCGATCTTCGTATTCCTCCTTCGCCTCGTAGCGGGTCCGCAGCCAATCGTCATACCGGCTGCGCGATACGAGCTCGTGCGCGATCTGCCCGACGCCCATTCGCGCGAAATCGAAGTCAAAAATCCGCCGCGTCTCGCGGCAGGCGCGAAGGGCCGCGTCCGGCAGCGGCTTTCCCTGCTCGTCGCGGATGAACTCGAGATAATTCTCCTGCATCGCGGAAAGCAGGTCGATCTGATGCTGCTCCGCGAACGCTTCGAGCTTGCCGATCAGCGCATCGCCCATCCCGCGCGCGGGCTTGTTGGCAATGCGGTGGAACGAAATGCCGTCCTTCGGATTGCAGAGAAAGCGCAGGAACGACAGCACGTCCTTCACTTCCATCCGGTCGTAATACGAGCCCGACCCGACGACCTGGTACGGGATCTCGCGCTTCGCCAGCGACTGCTCGATCAGCCGCGACATGTCGTTGGCGCGGAAGAAGACCGCCATCTCGCGCGGCTGCACGCCGCTGCGCATCGTGTTCTGGATGCTCGTCGCGACCGCTTCCGCCTCATCCTCCGGCTTCTCGAACTTCACGCACTTCGGCGCCTCGCCCGGCTTGTTGCGCGTCTCGAACTCGATCACCGTGCGCTGCGTGCAATGCCGAATCAGCTTGTCTGCGGTCGCAATGATCTGCGGCGTCGAGCGATAGTTCAGCCCGAGCTTGACGACCGTGCATTTTCCCGTCTTTTTCTCACCATTTCGCACAAACCGCGGGATCGCATCCGGCGTCGCGCCGCGCCATTCGTAAATCGACTGATCGCCGTCACCAACCGCCAGCACGTTGTCTTCCTCACCCGCGAGCAACTCGACGATCTCGTTCTGCGCCTTGTTCGTGTCCTGGTATTCGTCAACCTGGATAAAACGGAACTTGGCGCGAAGCCGTTTGCGCACGTCGGCGTGTTCGTTCAGCAGGCGCGCGGTTTCGCTGAGCATGCCGGAGAAATCGCACTGGTTGCGGGCGCGCAGCAACGTCACGTAGCCGCGGATGATGTTCAGCTCACCGCGGGAAAGCTTGCGCTGCACGCCAAGCTGTTCGAGGTCGTCGTCCGTGCCGAGATTCTCGCGCCATTCGTTCGCGAGGAACGCGAGCGTGCGCGCCTGCGGTTTCGTCGGCTCCAACCCGCGCCTGCGCGCCAGTTGCAGGATCAGATCGACTTGGTCATCGCTGTCGCAGATCGTCATCCGCGCGGTGTAGCCGAGCTGATCGCCGAACTGGCGGATCAGCAGCCCGCACAGGCCATGAAAATTCGAGATGAACACCTTGTCCGCCGCCGAGCCGTGCACGGCCGCGATGCGCTGCCGCATCTCGTCGCGCGCTTTGTTCGTAAACGTCAGGCAGAGGATTGACGACGGCGCCACGCCCTTGCGAATGAGCCGCCCGGTGCGCTCGGTCAGCGTCCGCGTTTTCCCCGACCCCGGTCCCGCCAGTGTGAGGATCCGCCCGAGCGTGTGGTTGGCGACTTGTTCCTGTTGCGGATTCAGCGACATACGAATCAGAGAGAATTAACCACAGATGAACACAGATGGACACTGATGGGAAATGCAATTCAGATGCATTTCATCTGTGTCCATCTGTGTTTATCTGTGGTTAATTTCTTCTTACACCGCCGCCGGCATCGGCGCGACCAGCGGGCGATCCGCCGAGACGGCGCGTGCGCCGCGCGGCAGGCCGATCGTGCGGGCGCTGATCTTGTCCTGCAGCCGCATGATCCCTTCCATCAGCGCTTCCGGGCGCGGCGGGCAGCCGGGGACATAAACGTCGACCGGCACGACGAGATCGACGCCCTTGACGACGTTGTACCCGTACTTGAAATACGGCCCGCCGCCGACCGTGCACGCGCCCATCGCGATGACGTACTTCGGGTCGGGCATCTGGTGATAAAGCCGCTTGAGCCGCGAGGCCATTTTGTAGTTCACGGTTCCGGCGACGATCATCAGATCCGCCTGCCGCGGCGTCGCGCGGAAGGCGCCGGCGCCGAAGCGATCCAAGTCGAAGCGCGACGCGCCGACCGCCATCATCTCGATCGCGCAGCACGCCAGCCCGAACGTCATCGGCCAAATGGAGTTCTTGCGACCCCAGTTGATGAAGAAGTCCAGCGATGTGACGATGACGCCTTCCTCGAAGCGGTTTTCGATCCAGGACATGCCCAAATCATAGCGAACCTCCCGGCCCGATGCGAGTTCGGCCTGCAATCCGCTGATAAAACGAAGAGGCCGGGAGAAGAAATATTCTCCCGGCCTCATGTGTGCTTGTCGTGCTTTTACGCGATGCGATTGATGCTGCTGAAGATCTGCTCGTACGCGGAAACCAATTGGCCGAAGCTGGTGAACTTCTTTTCGACGGTGGTGACGGCGTCCCCCGTATCGACGAACGCGACATCGCCCGGGACGTATTTGGTCGCCGCGTCGTTCGCGCCGCCATCGACTTTGTCCGTGCCGGAGCCATCGCGCGCGACGAGGAAATCGCTGCCCGCGCCGCCGCTGAGCGAATCGGCGCCCGCGCCGCCGATCAGGAGGTCGCGACCGTCGCCGCCGCTCAGCGAATCATCGCCCGCGTTGCCGACGAGCAGATCGTTGCCGGCGTCGCCGTTGATGACGTCCTTGCCGCGTCCGCCGATGAGACGGTCGTTGCCCGCGCCGCCGTTCAGCGTCGTCGGGATCGACAGCGAATGGACGTCGACGACGTCGTTGCCCGCGGCCGCGTTGACCAGGAGCGACTTCACCTTCGCGATGTCGAACCGCGTGCGCGTCGTCTTCGTGGTCGCGGGCGTGGTGCTCGTCGCCGGCACGCGCGTCTGCTCCGTCACGAGAAGCTTGGTGGCGTCGACCTTCGCAACCGTGATGCGGTCGGCGTTGGCGGTTCCGGTAACGGTCAGCAGCCCGCTCGTGGCGTTAAGCGTGGCGCTGAGAAACTGACGGCGTTCGAGAGCTTCGGTGAACATCGCTGCATCTCCAATCCGGTGAAACAGAAAAATCGTCGAGGCGGTTACACGGCCCGCCCCATTGCCGGAGGTGAAGATTGCAGCGCTGCCACCGGGGGACAAGCGCATTTCGGGCGTTAATGGCAAAAAAAGTTTTGTGGCGCAAATGACATGGTCGCCATTGCGGCGCCAAGTTAGTTCCAAACGAGAATTTCCGCGCCGTTGATCTTCTGCGGATTGTTCGGAATGGCGAAACGCTTCGCGTGACAGACGTTTCGCGCGACAAAATCGGCGTGCCCGTCCGCGAACAGCACGTTGCCCCGGCGTTTGCTGTTCGGAACGCCGTTGGTGCTGGACGCGTCCGGCACCTTCTTGTTGCGCTCGTCGTGACGGATCGAGAGCAGGTCGACGGCGCCCCAATTCGTCGTCCACATCTCCCCATTCCCGTCGTCGATCGTCGCGCCGTCTTCCTCATAGATCCAGATTTTTTCCGCGCTCATGCGGCACTCGCTGATCTTCCTGATCGGCGGCGGGGTGGTGGAGTTGCCGTTGAAGAATCGGTTAAAGACGTAGCTGTAAATGTAGCTCGGCGGTTTGCGCAGGGGCGCGAGCTGATCCGTCGGGCAGATCAACACTTTGTAGCTCTTCGGCGTCAGTCGCAGGTTTTTTCCGACGGGCGAGAAGCCCAAGTTGTCGAAAAGCGCGTGGTTGCCGAACGGCGGATTCGGCGACGTGCGATAGAACCAGGCGTCATAGTCGTTGCACGCGTTCTTCGGCGCGACCGGGATCGCGCCCTTGCTTTGATTCAAATAAATCACCAGCGCCTGCCCGATCTGCCGCAGGTTGCTCGTGCAGTTCAGCCGGTTCGCATGCTCGCGCGCCCGCGCCAGCGCGGGCAGGAGAACGCCAATGAGAACGGCGATGATCCCGATCACCACGAGCAACTCCACCAGCGTGAACGCGGCGCGTTTGCAGCGGAACATAGACCCTGGCTCCGTTATTTGGCAATCGTGTGATGTGCTACGAACGTATGTTATATCAGATGTTTCGTACGTCAAGCAAGAAATGGCTGTGGATGGCGTTTTCGCGCCAGTTACAGTGGGACGGCGATGAAAGAGATGCCGATTCTGCTGCCGACGCCGCGCAAATCATTACTGCGACCGGACGTCCGCTGCGCGGGCGCGGGCGCGGGCGCGGGTGGCGAACCGCGCGTCGACATCCGGCCGGGCGAACTGCCGCCGCAGGGGTATCGCCTCACGCTGGATCATGCGGGTATCGCGATCGTCGCCGCTGACGACGCGGGCGCGTTCTATGCGCAGCAGACGCTGTCGCAGCTCCGCCGGCAGTTCGGCGACGAGGTCCCGGGCGGCGAGATCGAAGATTGGCCCGACTTCCCGGTCCGCGGCGTCATGCTCGACGTCTCGCGCGACAAGGTCCCGACCATGTCGACGCTCTTCATGCTCGTCGATCTCTTCGCCGAGCTGAAAATCAACCAGCTCCAGCTCTACACCGAGCACACCTTCGCGTATGAAAATCATCCCGACGTCTGGCGGACTGCGAGCCCGATGACGCCCGCGGAGATCCGGGACCTCGATCGATATTGTCGCGAGCGGCACATCGAGCTCGTGCCGAACCAGAACTCCTTCGGCCACATGGCCCGCTGGCTCAAGCATCCGCGCTACGAGCTGCTGGCGGAAAAGCCGGACGGCTTCACCTTCCCATGGGGCGCGAAACACGAAGGCGGCTTCTCACTCAATCCGCTCGATCCGCGCAGCCTCGAGCTTATCGAAAGCCTTTACGACGAGCTGCTCCCGAATTTTTCCTCGCGCATGATCAACGTCGGCTGCGACGAAACGTTCGACCTCGGCCTGGGCAAGAGCCAGGCGGAGTGCGAGCGGCGCGGGAAGGAGCGCGTGTATCTCGACTTTTTATTGAAGATCCACGCCGCCGCGAAACGCCGCGGGCGGACGATGCAGTTCTGGGGCGACATCGTTTTGCACAAGCCGGAGCTGATCCCCGAATTGCCGAAAGACGTCATCGCGCTCAACTGGGGCTACGACGCCGACCATCCGTTCGACAAGGAAACCCGCGCCTTCGCCGACGCCGGCGTGCCGTTTTACGTCTGTCCCGGCACGTCGAGCTGGCTGTCGATCACCGGCCGAACCGACAACGCGCTTGCGAACCTGAAATCCGCCGCCGCGCACGGGCTCGCGCACGGCGCGATCGGCTACCTCAATACCGACTGGGGCGATCTCGGCCATCTCCAATATCTCCCGATCAGCTTCCTCGGCTTCGCCGCCGGCGCGGCGTATTCGTGGTGCTACGAAAGCAACAAAGACCTCGACATCGCCCGCGCCCTTGACGTGCACATCTTCCGCGACAGCGCCGGCGTCATGGGCCAACTCATGCACGACCTCGGCAACGTCTACCAGGCGGTCAAAACGCCGATGGGCATGTCGACGCGGCTGTTCTGGTCCCTCGTCGGCGGCGAAGATCGGCGCAAGCTGTGGGAGGTGGTGACGAAGGAGGAGTACGACGAGGCGGAAACGCGCTTGAACGAAATCCTCTCGCGACTGAACTCGGTGCGCATGAATCACCCCGACGCGAATTTGATCACCGACGAGATCCGCAACGCTACGCAGACGCTCCTCTTCGCCTGTCGTCACGGCCGGCGTCGGCTCGGTGTGGAGAAGACGCCGGACGCGGCACTGATCGCATCGCTGCGCGGTATCATCGCGGAACACCGCCGGCTGTGGCTGGCGCGCAACCGGCCAGGCGGACTAACGGACAGTTGCGCGCGGCTCGAAGCGCGGCTGGCGGAATACGCGTGAAGGGGTACATCATGAAGACTGCAAATCGTGCAGGCACGCTCATCGTCTTTGTCATCATCGCTGTCATCACTGTCAGCTCGTCGGTCGCCATCGCCGCCAACGCCGATACCGAGAAGCAGAAGAAGTGGTCTCAGCAGAACATCGTCGACGCCTACGAAAAGGTCGGCCAGGGCGACGCGAAATGGAACGACGCCGCCCGCACCATGGTTGCGGCGTTCGCGCGGATGCACGCTACGGATCAGACGCCGACGCGCGACGAGGACGACATCATCTGGCACCAGTCGCAGATCACGCGAAAGCACAAGTGCAGCGACCCGCTGGTTCAGTACATCACCGCGCGGAACATGGAGGTCTGGAATCGCGAGCCAAGCGCGATCGCCGAATACGTCTTCCCCGTCGCCGACGCCATGCAGGCGAGCCGCTATCACGCGGTCTACAAGTGCCGTGCGCTCGTCCGGGCGGCGCAGTACAAGGCGAAGTCGACGCAGAACGTGGGCGAGTCGCTGCGCGACGGGCGGAAGTTCCTCGAGCAAGCGCTGGAGCACATGCCGGCGATCGCGGCGGACGCGGAGGTGCCGCGCGGCGTCATCTTCACGCTGATGGAGGACATCGGCGAGGTGTCGAAGCTGGTCACGAACGACCGGCAGACGTTTGCATCCAGGGCGTCCAAGATTCTCGAGGAGAAGTGCAAGGACCGCAGCCTGGTGCTGTCGGTGATGGCGAATTTTTACGTCGACTATGCGTGGGACGCGCGCGGGCGCGGGTTCGCGGACGCGGTGAATGATGAGAACTTCAAGCAGATGGGCGAGCGTCTCAAGCCCGCGGCCGTCGCCGCCGAAGAATCGTGGGCGATCGACAACAACAACGTCCTGCCGTGCCTGGTGATGTTGCAGGTCGAGCTCGGCCAGGGCGAGGGACGCGAGCGCATGGAGACCTGGTTCAAGCGCGCGATCGCCGCTGATCCGGATTCGGAGGTCGCGCGGCGAATGAAGCTGTACTACCTCGAGCCCAAGTGGCACGGCGACGGCGTGCGCGACATCCTCGCGTTCGGCCGCGAGTGCCGCGCCGGCGGGAATTGGGACGTGGGCATGCCGCTCCTGCTGGTCGATGCTCATCTCACCGCCGCGCGTTACACGGAGAGCGGCTACCAGCCCAAACCGTCGCCCGAGTATTTCAAGAACGACCCGCAGGCGTGGGCGGAGGTGAAGCAGGTGTACGACGAGTACCTGAAGCGCGTGCCCGACTCGCTCTATCACCGCAGCCGCTACGCGCAGATCGCGGCGTGGGCCGGTCAGTGGGCGGAGGCGGATAAGCAGTTCAAAGCGATGGGCGACCGCTTCAGCTACAGCTACTTCCGCAACGGCACGCGCTACCGCGCGGTGCGCGCGGAAGTCGAAACGCACGTGTCCGGCGGCGCGACGAAATAAATGCATCGGTCCACCCCCTTGGTTTACCGAAACCCAGTGATTGCCATCCCTGGCGTCGGGATGACTCCATGTCCTCCATCCGGTAAAACTCCCCCGAATGGCTGAACGTGTCACCATCCTCGGCGACGGCGCGATGGCCACCGTCTGCTCGATCCTGCTCACCACCGGCGGGCATGAGGTGACGATGTGGGGCGCGTTCGAAGAATCAATCGAGCGCCTCCTTCAGGACCGCGAGCAACGCCGCCTGCTACCCGGCGTGAAGGTGCCGGCGGACGTGCGCCTCACCGCGAACGACGGCAACGCCTTCGACGGCGCGACGCTCGTCCTCTCGGCGATCCCGACGCAGTACATGCGGAGCGTGTGGGAACGCCTCAAGCCGCACCTGCCGCGCGACGTGCCGATCATCTCGGTCGCCAAGGGGATCGAAACCAGCTCGCTCCTGAGGCCGACACAGGTCATCGCGGACGTACTCGGCGGCAAGCAATCGGTCGAAGCCGGGCCGACGTGCGATTGGCCGCTCGTCGCGCTGTCCGGGCCAAATATTGCCGGCGAGATCGCGCGCTATCTGCCCGCGACTGCGGTGGCCGCGACGGGCGACGATGAGCTCGCGCGGCGCGTGCAGTCGGCGTTCTCAACCCAGTGGTTCCGCGTCTACACCAACGATGACGTCATCGGCGTCGAGCTGGCGGGCGCAATTAAAAACGTCATCGCGATCGCCGCCGGCATCATCGACGGCCTCGGCGCGGGCAACAACGCCAAGGCCGCTCTCGTCACGCGCGGGCTCGTGGAGATTCAGCGGCTCGGCGTCGCGATGGGCGCGCACGTCGAAACATTTCACGGCCTCGCCGGCGTCGGCGATCTGATCACGACCTGCGTCAGCCCGGAGGGGCGCAATCGCACGGTCGGCGAGCAGATCGGCAAGGGGAAAAAACTTCAGGACGTGCTCGACTCGATGAGCAGCGTCGCCGAGGGCGTCCCGACCACGCAGGCGGTCCGCGCGCTGGCGCGGCGGATGGACGTCGACATGCCGATCACCGAGGCGGTCTACGCCGTGCTGTTCGAGAACAAGGACGTGTTGCAGGCGATCACCGAGCTGATGACGCGCGACCCGAAGCCGGAGCGGCTGGCGCCGTCGTAGCCGGCCGCGCCAGCTCGCGCCGCGCGCGGGCGTAGCGATCGCCGAAGAGAGCGGTGACGAGCGGCGTGAATCGCGCCTGCTCGCCCCGATCGAAGGCGAGCAACGGGCGCTGCTCGCGCGCATAAACACCGGAAATCATCAGCAAAAGCGCAATCAACACTGCCACGCTCGCCGCCTGGATGGCAAGCCATCTGCGGTGCTCGCGCGCGGCGCGCAACAACGGGATCAGCCCGAACGTCACCGCCGCCAGCGCGACGGTTATTCGTCCGATGATCACCCAATTCGCCGCCGACGGCGTTTGGCCGCGACCGGCGCGCAGCGCGAGGACCGCAATCGCGACGCCGGCACACGCCGCGATGATCGCGCCGCTGATTTGCACGACGGCGGCGCCGGTTTCTCGCTTTCCGCGCGGATGGCGAAGCATCGCCGCGATCGCGACGACGCCCTGCGCGCCGAGCAGCGCCACCGCCGGCATCGTCGGCAGCAGATACGCCGCCTTCTTGTTGTGCGCGAAGGAAAAAACCAGCACCGTCAGCACGATCCAGACCGGCGCGAACCATTTTCGTCGTTGTCGGCTGGTCAGCAGCGCGCCAACGACGCAGAATGCGATCCACGGCAGCGTCACCTGAAAAATCGTCGCCAGGTAAAACCACCACGGCCGCGGATTCCGCAGGTTGTCGACGAATTCGCCGACCGATTCGTAACGCCAGATCGCGATCGCGTGCGGCACCGTGCGCACCACCGCCATCGGCCACGGCAGGCAGATCAGCAGCAGCAGGGCGACGCCCAGCAGATGAACGCCCATCGATCCCGCGCGGCGGAGTTGTCCCGCGACGGCCAGCGCCGCCAGCGCGATGCCGACGTGCAGCAGCACGACCGGGCCCTTGCCGATCCCGCCGAGCGCGAGCGCGAGCCAGAAGACGATGATCCATCGGTTGCTCGCGCGCGGCGACGAGGCCGAAAAACTTGCGCGAATCCACGCGACGATCGCCGCGAGGACGAAAAAGCTCAGGTACGGGTCCGCCATCGCGCGCCGGAAATTGCTCGAGATCGCGTAGGTCGCGATCCACAACCATCCGACGACGCGCGCAGCGCCCGGGCCGCTCGTCCGCCGCGCGAGGTCGATCAGCAGCGGGATCGACAGCGCCCCCAGCAGCGCCGGCGTCAATCGCGCCGCCCACTCGCCGGGGCCAATCAGCCGCATCCAGATCGCCGCGCACCAGTACGGCAACGGCGGCTTCTGAAGTCGCACGCCGCCTTCAAAGACCGGGATGACCCACGGATTGACCGTGAGCGGCGGTTCGTTTTCCTTGCCCGCCAACGTCGCCCGCACCGTCGCCGACCGCCATGGCCAACCGCTGTCGGCCATCGTCTGCGCCGTCAGCGCGACGCGCGCTTCGTGCGACGTCACGATCGGATCGGCGTTGATGGCGGCGATGAAAACGAGCGTCGTGACGCCCGCCAGCGCAAGGCCGTTGCGCCGTCGCCACAGCCACGCGCGGGCGGCGGGGGGCAACGCAAGGTTCGTCTCAGGCGTCATGCCGCGCCGCCGCAAGCCGGCATCGACAATTTTGACGACCAGCAACGCGCAGATCGCGCCGCCCACGATGTCGCTGAGCCAGTGCGCCCCCTGCACCACGCGCGTCATCGCCGCCAGCGTCGCGAGGATGAAGAAATAAACCCGCCCGCGCGGGAACAGCATCGACAAAATCGCCGCATTGAGAAACGCGACGCCCGTGTGCCCGGATGGAAACGACGGATTGCCCGTATCCCAAAGCCATCCAAGCGGCCCGCCCTGAAAATGATGAAACACAAACGGCCCGCTGCCGCGCCACGGCCGCACTCGGCCGACGCTCCACTTGACCACGTGTGAAACGAAACCCTCGAGCAGCCCCGCGATCGTCAGCAGCGCGACCGCATTGCGCGCGCGGAACACGAACAACAGCACGGCGCCGAGCAACACCGTCGTCCCCGCATGGCCGAAGGCGTTCAGCGTCGATTGGAGCGGATAAACGCCGCGAAGAAGTCTCGACCGCTCCGCCCAATCCGTCCCCGCGCCGTCCAGCAGCATCGCGCCGCCGAGCAGCGCCAGGCCACCGATCAGCCAGCACAGCGTGATGCGGGCAGCGCTGGACATGATCTTCGACCACAGCATGCACACCCGCGCAGGACGGCGGCTTCGACCTCAACCGAGCTTCGCCAGCGCCGTCTCCAGCTTCAGCAATTCCGCCTTCAGCTCGGCCAACTGATCCAGCGTCTGCTTCACGAGATGCGGCGGCGCTTTCGCGACGTAGGCGGCGTTCGCCACGCGTCCTTCCATCGCGCCGATCGATTTGACGACCTCGTCGCGCCGCTTCGCCAGCCGAGCGCCTTCGCCCGCTTCATCGACGAGCCCCTCGACGTAGATCTCCGCGCCCGCCGCCGTCGCGCGCGATGCTTTCGCCGGCGCTTTCGCGTCCGGGCCCACTTGCTTCAGCACGCACACGCCGAGCAGTTCGACCGCCTCGCGGTTCTCGGTAATCTGCCGCGCCGCCTCGGCCGGCGCGATGATCGTCACCGTCACCGACTTCTTCGGATCGACCTTGTATTCATTGCGCAGATTGCGGATCGCGCCGACGACTTCCTGGAGCTTCGGAAAAATCGATTCCGCCGCCTCAGCGAACTCGCCGACCTTCGGCCACGCCGCTTGAATCAGCCGCTTGCTCGGCGGACATTCCAACCGCCCCGGCAATCCGCGCTTCGGCCGCACTTCATTGAGCTTCCAGAAGATCGTCTCGGTGATGAACGGGATCATCGGATGCATCAAGCGCAGCGACCCATCCAGCACCGCCGCCAGGACGTGCGCCGTCTGCCCCGCGCGTTTCTCATCGCGCATCGCCGGCTTGATCGCCTCGAGGTACCAGTCGCACAGGTCCGACCAGAAAAAGTCGTAGCACGTCTTGGCATACTGATCGAAGCGATAATTCGACAGCGCCTCGTTCGCCGCCGCCACGGTGCGGTTGAAGCGCGACACGATCCACCGATCCGCCAGCGACCATTTGCTTTCATCCACCCCTTCGTCGCTCCGTCGCTTCGTCGCCTCGTCGCTCAAATTCATGATCCCGAAGCGCACCGCGTTCCACACCTTGTTGCAGAAGTTCCGCCCGATATCGAACTTCGGCGACGTGTTCTTCCCGCTCTTCGGATCGCGCTCGACCGGCATCCGCACGTCCTGCGTCTGCGTCGTCATGTGCGCCAGCGTGAAGCGCATCGCGTCCGCGCCGTGCGACGAGATGATGTCGAGCGGATCGACGCCGTTGCCGAGCGACTTCGACATCTTCCGCCCCTCGCCGTCCTGCACCATCGGATGAATCGACACATCCGTAAACGGCAGGCGATCGAGGAAGTAGAGGTTGAACATCACCATCCGCCCGACCCACAGCGTGATGATCTCGCGCGCGGTGCAGAGCGTGTGCGTCGGATTCCATTTCTCCAGCGCCGCCGTGCGCTCGGGCCAGCCCAAGGTGGACATTGGCCACAAGCCGGAGGAGAACCAGGTGTCGAGGACGTCGGGGTCCTGGGTGAAGCCATTCTTCTCGAGCCACTGTTCAACTCCCGTATTCCCGGGAGCAACAGCGACAAACCACTCGAGAAGATTTCCGCGCGCGTCTCGCGCAGCCCAACCTGAGTCATCTCCCTGATGGACAAAGGGCTTCTTCTGATAGTCGGCCTTTCCTTCAGACGCCCAACGATTCAGTTGCGCCTCAACGGTGTCGGCAACTTCATTTGGCGAGCCGCTCCACACCGGAATGCGATGCCCCCACCAAAGCTGTCGGCTGATGCACCAATCCCGGATGTTCTCGTGCCACGATTGAAACGTCTTCGCATACCGCGCGGGGAAGAATTTCAGTTGGCCTTCCCAGTCTTTGCTCCCTCTCCCCGCAGGGGAGAGGGTAGGGGAGAGGGGCGAGCGGGTCGTGGAGTCGAACGAGCGTTTTTCTTCGAGCGCACCTTGCCCCTCTCCCCCGCCCTCTCCCCTCCGGGGAGAGGGAGTGGCGCTATCAGACTGCTCGCGCGCTATCGCCCGCAGCGCCGCCCCGGCGAGCCGGTCATCCGTCACCTTGCAATACCACTGATCGCTCAAGTACGGCTCGATCGGCACGTGGCTGCGGTAGCTGTGTCCGACGCTGTGGCGGTAGGGCTTCACGTTTTCGAGCAGATTGTTCTGCTTGAACCACTCGACGACTGCCTTGCGGGCTTCGAATCGGTCGAGACCGAGAAATTCCTCTGCCCCGCCGGCTTCGACGTCGTCCTTCGGCCAGCCGTATTGGTCGGAGATCGTCCCGTCCGGCGCGAGGACGTTGATCAGCGGCAGCTTGTGACGCAGCCCGATCTCGTAATCGTTCGGATCATGCGCCGGCGTGACCTTCAGGAAGCCGGTGGCGAACTGGGCCTTCGGATCATCCGACTTCGGATCCGGCAGGACGACGTAATCGTCCTCGATGATCGGAATCACCCGATTCACGATCGGCAGCCGGACCTTCTTCCCGCGCAGCGCCGCCGCGCGCGGATCGCGCGGATTGATCGCGATCGCGGTATCCCCCAGCATCGTCTCCGGGCGCGTCGTCGCGACCGTCACGTAGGAAAATAAATAGCTCCCGTCCCTGTTTATTTCCGCGGCGTGTTCGAGGGGATAGCGGAGGTAATAGAAATGCCCGTCGATCTCCTCCATCTCCACTTCATCGTCCGCGAGCGCGGTTTGCGTCGCGGGGTCCCAGTTCACCAACCGTTTGCCGCGATAGATCAGACCGTCCTTGAACAGTTGAAAGAACGCCTCGCGCACCGCGCGGGCGCGCGGCTCATCCATCGTGAACGCCTGGCGGTCCCAGTCGCATGAGCAGCCCATCGCCTTGAGTTGCTCGGTGATGCGGCGTTCGTACTCGTCCTTCCACGTCTGGATTTTTGCGACGAACTCATCGCGCTGGAATTCCGTCCGCCGTTTGCCTTCTTCGGCGAGCACGCGCTTCTCCACCACCGTCTGCGTCGCGATGCCGGCGTGATCGGTGCCCGGCATCCAGACGGCGTTGTCGCCCGCCATCCGCCGCCAGCGGGTGAGGATGTCCTGAAGCGTGTTGTTCAGCGCATGCCCGAGATGCAGCGCGGCCGTCACATTCGGCGGCGGGATGACGATCGCATACGGCTCGCCGGGATCGGTCGGCTCGGCGTGAAACAGTTTTTCCTCGGTCCAGACCGCGTTGGCCTGCGGCTCGACGGCTTTGGGGTCGTACGCCTTGGGAAGTTCGGGGGGAAGTTCGGGGGGAAGTTCGGTGCTCATGGGGAACCTGCGCGTTCAAAACTCCGGGAATTTTCAGATCGAATCGGGGATGCTAAAGGTTGGGGGTTCGCTCGACAACGCCCGCGGGCGCGCGGCTCGAAGCGAACCCTATCGTACGACGACCGTGATGGTGGGGAGGTAGGTCATGTCATGGAATGATATCGGTCATCCGTACGCGGGACAACATCCCAACATTTAGCCGCGTCGCTTGCGACGCGCGGTTGCACGATTACTTGAGGCGCGCGCCTTTTGAAGTCCGCGCCCGCGCGCGTCGCAAGCGACGCGGCTAAATGTGCATGAACGATGCAAAATGAGCAGTGACACTGCTTAGCATGCGGTCACGCAGCTAAAGCCCCGTCGGCGCTACCGCGTCCGCAGCGGTGGCAGCAACAGGAGCAGCCGCCCGCGACTTCTTCGCACTCGTCGTGCGCGGCGCCGTCACTGTGGACGGTTCGGTCTTCGGAATCAACCGCTGCGCCCGCGCCCCTTTGATTCCGAGATTGCGGAGAAACCGCCGCCGCAGCACGTTGCGAATGCGTTCGATCTCCGCCGGCGTGCCTTCCTTGAGCTTGATGGCGCCGCCCGCTTTCGAGCGGTGGCCGCCGCCTTCGCCGAGGTTTCTGACAAGTCGGCCCATCAGTTCCGCGGCGGACATTTTTCCGCCGGGATACGTGCGCAGCGAGAGCAGCAGGTTCGACCCGATGACGCCGGTCACCAGTGCCCATTTCGCCTGGTCGAAGCGCAGCAGAAAATCCGCCGCGATCGCCGGCCGCTCGGGCGACGGGATCGCATCGAGATGGCTCATCACCGCGCTGTCGTAGTAGACCGCGTTGTTCAGCGCCTGCGCGTACGAGATGAAAAAGTTCTGCGGCAGGTCGAGGTAGCGCATGCGATAAAGCTTGCGCGTGTCCGCGATCAGCGTCAGGCTCGACAGCGCGACGTTATCCAATTCGCCCGGCTGACCGGCCGCGCCCGCGAGGTCGGATTCGATCGCGTACAGCAGCGTCGCCCCGAGATCCGGCGTGATCTTCAGCTCCAGCTCCATGAAATAGCTGAAGACGATCGAGCTGACGGCGCCGACGTCCGGTCGAACGTCGCAGAAGGCGCATTTCGGCTTCTTCGCGCGTCCGCCGCGACCGGCGCGGTGGTGATCGATGATCACCAGCGGCATCATGCCGGGCGGCAGCGGGCTGTTGCCGAAACCGGGCTGCGTGTCCATCAGCACGATCGCGTCGTACGTGGTGAGGGCCGCTTCGTCCCACGCGAGCGGCTGAAGATCGGTCAGCTTGGAGAACGCCTCGTTCAACCCGCCGCCGATGCCGCCCTTGAACGAGACTTTCACATCCGCGCCGCCCGGGCCGAGCTTCTGCTGGAAAAGCGTGCACATGGCCACGCAACTCGCCAGCGCATCCGGGTCGGGATGCTCATGCGTGGTGATGAGGATCTTTTTTTTGCCGTCGAGGAGTTTGAGGAGCTGGCGTGCCTTCGGGCGTCCGCGCGAACGGCGAGCCACCGCGGCGGCGGAGCCGGTCACGGTCTTGGCGCAGGATTCAACGAACGCCGTCTGGGTCATTTGAACTTGCTCGCTGAATTATAGCGCGCGCACCGCTCCCGTACTTGCTTGCATCGTCGCGTACGACACCTCACGTGAGCGGCATGCCGCATCGACCGATAATGTATCGCTTGTGCCCGCCGCGGGGCAGATGAAAACGCCCGACGGGGTCATGCACCGCGCTATCGCTTGGTGACCGCGTTCGGCGGCGGGGTCATTGCAAGGTTTAACGCCGCCGGCGTCCCAGCCGTCGCTTGCGCCTTCGCGGGCGAGCGGTCGAGAATGTCTTCGACGTAGCAGCGGAGCAGCTCGCCCACCGCTGGCGCGGAAGCGATCGCGCCGCCGGGACGATGCGGGCCGTCCCCATCGAAGAGCTCGCAAAGTTGCCCGAGCCCGTCGCCGCGCATGTGACTGAGACAAGCGTCGAGAAGTTTTCGCGCTTCGTTTCGCGCCGCTTCCCCGCGGCCGCTGACGCGAAGGTGCGCGGTGATGAACTGCCCGAGCAGCCACGGATGCACGCATCCCTGGTGATACGCGCGGTCGCGCGAGACGACGTCGCCGCCGTAACGGCCGCAATAGGAATGTTCGCGCGGCGACAGCGTCCGCGGCCCGAACGGCGTGAGCAGCTCGCGGCGGACGACTTCGATCGCGGCCGCGTGACGGTCGAGATTCAACACGGCGAACGGCAGGCTGATCGCCAGTAACTGGTTCGGCCGGATCGCCGGATCGGAAAAATGCTCGGTGACGACGTCGAAGCAGCACTGTTCCCGCTCGTTCCAGAATTTCTGGTTGAACGCGACGGCGATCGTGTCGCCGAGCAAATTCAGCTCGCGGGCGCGCGATGTTTGCCCGACGTGCTCGCACAGCGTCGCGCAGATTTTCACCGCGTTGTGCCAGAGCGCATTCAACTCGACCGGCCGCCCCGCGCGCGGCGTCACCACCCATTCGCCCACCTTCGCGTCCATCCACGTGAATCCGCGCCCCGGGCTGCAACATTCGAGCAGCCCCTGGCGATCCGCGCTGATGCCCGGGTTCGCGCCGTAGTGATACGTGCGGACGATCTGCATCGCGACGTCGAGCAATTTCTTCGCGACGGTCTGCTCATCGCCGGTGTAGCGGAGGTACTGCCAGATCGCGTTGACGAACCAGAGCGACGTGTCGGCCCCGCTGAATTGCTCCGGTTCCGAGGCATCCTCCGCGAATTCCGTCGGCACCAGCCCATTTCGCACCCGCGCCGCCAGGCCGAGCAGCATCGCCTTCGCTTCGGCGAATTTTCCGGTGACGAGCAGGATGCCCGGCATCGCGATCAGCGCGTCGCGCACGCTCGGCGGCGACCACGGCAGCTTGGTGATCATCGCGATCGCGGATTTTTCGATCTGCTCGGGCGATTGCTCGATCGTGAACGCGCGGGCCGCGCGCAGCAGCAGATCGTGATCGGTATCCCGCGCCGGCAGCGGCGTCGCGATCTGCGCGGCGTTTTCGATCTGCGCGGCCTGCATTTCCACCGCGGCGACGGCTTTTTCAAGATCGATCGGATCCGCCGAACAGACGAAATGCACCGATTCGCCCGGCGCGAGCTTCAGCCACTTGATCACGCCGGGCGACCAGAGATCTTCCAGCCCCGCGTAGCCGCGTTCCTGCTCGCAGCGATAGATCGTGTTGAAATACCACGCCGCCGAGCCGGTCGCGCCTTCCTCGCCTATCTTCCCGTCGAATTCATCCCCATCATGCGCGAAGAAAACCTCCGGCGTCCGCGCGGTCGGCGGAATGCGATGATGCCCGGGCGATTTTTCCTCCGCCTCGAGCCGGGCGTTCCACTGATACGTCAGCTCGTGCATCGACCGCAGCGCCAGCAGCGGGCGCACTTCGAGATCCACCGGCTTCTTCCCCAGCAGCGTGTACGTGAGCACGACCGCGTTCGCCCCGTCGATGAGCTGCAACGATTTTTCGATCGACCATCCCTCGCCCTGATATGCCCAGCGCGGGAACGGCTCATGCGCGAACGCGCGCAGGACTTCGTTGCCGTTCGGATGGATCGCCCCCGGATACTCGTTGCACGCCAGCGGCGTCGGCCAGCCGTCGCAATGAACGACTTCTTCCACGCGCGAGAGCAGCACCATGCGATGCACGGGCGGCGTCATCGCCGCGACGAGCAGCCCGTGATATTTGCGCGTATTGAGCGACGGGACCGTGGACGAAGCGTAACCGCCGAGGTGATTGGTAATCAGCCATTCACGCCGCAGAAGATCGTCCAGACGGCGCCCGGATCCGTCCGTGGGAGTCATCGCCATTCCTCCGTGAGATGACGGCGATAGCGTACCGATTCGGCGCGGCATAGGCAAAGTGTAGCGGCGGGCAGGGCGCGCGCGAGCGCGGAGAACTATCTCGCGTCCGGGCAGTCCGTTTCCCGTGAAATGGTCTTGCCGCCGCGCCCGAGTTTACTATATAGTTATCTATTCGCGTGAGATACGAATTCCGCTGGAACGTCTGGAACCTCGGCCACATCGCCGGCCACGGCGTGACGGTGGAGGAGGTGGAGCACGTCGTGGAGCAGCCGGACGCCGGATACCCGGAGGTGATCGGCGACGGAAAATACCGCGTCCGCGGGCAGTCGGCTGACGGGCGGTACCTTCAGGCGATTTACCTGTTCGATCCGAGTCGGTGGTCTACGTGATCCACGCGCGAGACCTGACCGACCGCGAAAAGCGCGCGCTGCGCAGGAGACGACGATGAAGACAACGGTGAAGACCACGGCGACGACGAAGAAGAAATCCGACGCCGCGTACGAGCGATTCATGGCGATGACGCCGGCCCAGCGCACGGCGGACGTCGCCAAATACGACCAGGAGGATTTGACACCGGGCAAGCCGCTCACCGCCGCGGACAAAGCGCTGCATGATCGCGCCGCGGCCCGGGGCGCCCGCGCCGCAAAGATGGGCCGTCCGAAGATCGGCAAGGGTGCGAAAATAGTGCCCGTGACGATCGAGCGCGGCCTGCTGAAAGAAGCGGATTCTTTCGCCAGGCAGCACGGGCTCAAGCGTTCCCAGATGGTGGCGCAGGGGCTGCGGCTGGTGATGCAGAGAACCAAGGCGTGACAAGTCGATGACGTGAACGGCTGCGAAGCCTTTCGATAGCGCGACGGCAGCATGACCCGCCCGGCGACCCGCCCGGCGGCGCGTACAAGCGCGACCTGACCGGCGGGAAGATCGACCCAGTGGAGGAACTCGGCGTCGCCCAGGGCGGATGCGCCGGCGGCACACAGCTACCGCGCCTCAATACTGCGGGCCGCCGGGGTTGACGTCCTTGTTCCAGAGGAGGATTCCGCCGGCCATGGATTTGGCGTTGGTGAAGCCGTTCTGGCGGAGGAGCTTGGCGACTTGCAGACTGCGGGCGCCGCTGCGGCAGTGGATGATGATCTCGGCACTTTCGTTGCCGGCGAGTTTGGTCGGGATCTGGGGCCACTGGTCGCGGGGGAAGAGTTTTTCCTTTCCGACGATGTGGGTGATGTCCCATTCGTGGGGTTCGCGGACGTCGAGGATGACGGTTTTGTCTCCGTTGCGATCGATCGCTTGCTTGGTTTGACGGGGGGTGACTTCCCACGCGGGATCGAAGCGCATTCCGGGGGGGAGACCGGTTGCGTCCAGCCCGCTGGCTCCCGCCTGCGGCTGAGAGCTTGCGCCCTTGGATTGCGTCACTTCGCGCTGGGTTTCTTCGAGCGACTTGGGATCCATGGCGGGGACGCCGCAGAATTGTTCGTAGTCGATGGGTTTGGTGATCGTCGGGTGATCACCGCAGACGGGGCAACTTGGGTCGCGGCGCAATTTGAAGTTGCGGAAATCGGTGTCCATCGCGCTGAACGTGAGCAGCTTGCCGATCGCGGGCACGCCGATGCCGAGGATGAGCTTCAGCACTTCGTTCGCTTGCAGGGTTCCGATGATGCCGGGGAGGACGCCGAGCACGCCGCCTTCGGCGCAGCTTGGGACGCTGCCCGGGTCAGGCGGCTCCGGGTACATGCAGCGATAGCACGGCCCGCGCTCGCCCGGCCGCAGCGGGTTCGCCAGGTGCGGGGCGAAGACGGTCACCATTCCTTCGAACCGAAAAATCGAGCCGTACACGTTCGGCTTCTTCATGATCACGCACGCGTCGCCGACGCAGTAGCGCGTCGGGAAATTATCCGTGCCGTCGATGATGATGTCGTAGTCCTTGATCAGGTCGAGGACGTTCGACGCGTCGACGATCATCTTGTGCTCGACGACGTTGCAGTCCGGATTCAAATCCTTCAGCCGCTTCGCCGCGGCGCGGACTTTGTCGATGCCGACGCTGCTGACGCCGAAGAGAATCTGCCGCTGCAAGTTCGACGGCGAGACGACGTCGATGTCGACCAGCCCGATCGTTCCGACCCCCGCGGCGGCGAGGTAAAGAGAAATTGGGCAACCCAACCCGCCCGCGCCGACGCACAACACCTTCGCGTTGAGCAGCTTGAGCTGCCCCTCGACGCCCACCTCCGGCAGGAGGAGGTGACGCTTGTAGCGGTTGATCTGCTCGTTATTTAATTGGGTTTTTTGGCTCATGGGGATCAGGCCTGACTCTAGAAACGTGCGGCGCGATGGTCAAGAAGCCTGCGATTTCCGGCGTTGGCGGGGCATTGCCGCGTGCATAACGTCCAATGTGTGGGTGCGAAACCGTTCATCGAGCCGCTCGAACGCCGCCGATTGCTGGCGACGACCGGCCTGTCCGCCGTCTATTTCAACAACAGCGATTTCACCGGCTCGACCGTCGCGCGCAACGACAAATCGATCACCTTCACCTGGAACGGCGGCTCGCCCGCGCCCGGCGTCGGCGGGACGACCTTCAGCGTCCGCTGGAACGCGCTGATCAAGCCGGACACCAGCGAGACCTACACCTTCATCACCAAAAACAACGACGGCGTCCGCCTCTGGGTCAACGGAAAGCTGCTGATCGATTCGTGGCAGTCGCAGCCGACCGCCACGCGCAGCGCGACGATCGCACTCCAGGCCAATCGGCTCTACGACCTGCGCGTCGAGCATTTCGCCGACAGCGGCGGCAGCAGCACGATGCAGTTGCAATGGGACACGCCGACGCGCAATCCCGCCATCATCCCCGCGACGCGCCTGTTCGCCTACGACGTCCGCGCCGCTTCGATCGGCGACTACGGCAAGAACAACACCGCCGAGGCGGACGTCGCGCGGATGATCCGCGGATGGGCCCCGTCCTTCGTCACCACCGTCGGCGACAATAATTATCCGAGCGGCAGCGCATCCACCATCGACCGCAACATCGGCCAGTATTTTCATTCCTTCATCGGCAACTATCACGGCTCCTACGGCGGCGGCTCGGCGAGCAACGCCTTCTTCCCCACGCTCGGCAACCACGATTGGGAAGCCAGCAACGCCGCGCCCTACAAAAACTACTTTTCCCTGCCGAACAACGAGCGCTATTACGACTTCGTCAAAGGCCCCGTCCACTTCTTCGCGCTCGACAGCGACACGCACGAACCGGACGGCACGTCCGCGACTTCAAAGCAGGCGCAATGGCTCAAGTCGAAGATGCTCGCGTCGAGCGCGCCGTTCAAAGTCGTCTACCTGCACGATCCGCCGTATTCGTCGGGCGGCGCGCAGCAGTCGCGGATGCGCTGGCCCTTCCGCGAATGGGGCGCCGACGTCGTCCTCGCCGGCTCCGACCATTTTTACGAGCGTCTCTCCATCGGCGGCGTGCCCTACATCGTGAACGGCGCCGGCGCATCGACGGTCTCGTTCAACTCGATCCGCAGCGAGAGCAAAGTCCGCAGCAACAGCGACACCGGCGCGCTGCTGATCCAGGCGAACGACCTCGCGATGACCCTGCAATACCAGCACGACAGCGGACGCGTCGTCGACACGATTACCATCGCGCCCACGCCGGGCGCGGTCGCATCCGCAACCTCGACCGCGCCGCCGCGCGTCGCGTCGATTCCATCCGCGCGGAATGTCTTCGACGATCTCTCCGCGACGATGCCTTTCGTCGGTCCCTTACCCGACTGGTCGACGGTGCCCATCCGCGACGAAATTCTCATTTGAACTGTCCCTCATCGCACCTCGCCCCGCGATCCCTATACTGCTCCCCGCACCCATGAAACTGCTCGCCCTCGACATCGGATCCTCCTCCGTGAAATGCGCGATTCTGCTCGGCGGGCGGTACGTTGGCGGGGTTAAACGAGTCGTTTTCCCGACCGCCTATGATGGCGTCCGCGCCGAGGTCGACCCGGAAGAAATCCTCCGCGCCCTCGCCGCCGCCATCCAACAACTCGGCGCCGCCGCGCGGCGCGTCGACGTCATCGCGATCTCCAACATGGCTCCCTCCTGGGTCGCCATGGACAAGCATGGCCGCGCCATCACGCCGATCGTCACGCATCAGGACCGCCGCAGCGTCGACGTCGCGCGCGAGCTCGAGAAAACGATCGGCAAAGCGCGTCATCTCAAGCTGGCCGGCAACCGCCCGTTCCCCGGCGGGATCAGCTCGACCACGTGGGCCTGGTTCAACCGTCACGAGCCGCGGCTGATGAAGCGCGCCGACCTCGTCGGCCATCTCAACACGTTCCTGCACCGCAAACTCACCGCCGCGCGCGTCACCGATCCGTCCAATGCGTCGTTCACGGGTCTTTTCAACGTCGCCGCGCTCGATGGCTGGAACGAAGAGCTGATGGAAGCCGTCGGCGCCACCGAGCACCAGCTCCCGCAACTGATCAGCGCGGACGGCGTCGGCGGACTGATCACGCGCGACGCCGGCCGTCGATTCCATCTCACCCACGGCACGCCCGTCCTCGTCGGCATGATCGACGGCGGCGGCGCGATGCTGCTCGCCGGCGCGAAAGCCGGACAGTTGACCAACAGCGCCGGCTCCACCGACGTCCTCGCCGTCTGTCTCGACCAGCCGCCGCGCCCGCACGAACGCCTGCTCACCCGCGCCCTTGGCGTCGACCGCAAGTGGCTCCAGGTCAGCACCCTCGCCGCCGGCGGTTCGACGTTCACCTGGCTGCACGACCAGCTCGCGCGCGATCTCTCGAAGTCACAATATCAAATTTTACTTAGGAAAATCGCAAAAAATCCGGTCGAAACCCGCGTGCGCTTCGACCCTTACCTCGCCGGCGACCGCATGAGCATCGAGCAGCGCCGCGCCGCCTTCACCGGCCTCACCCTCGCGACCACGCGCGACGAAATGCTATCGGCGGCCATCGAATCCCTCGCCGCCGCCAGCGCCGAGCGCGTCAAACTCCTCCGCTCCCTCGGCATCCGGCTCCGCCGCGACGTCATCATCACCGGCGGGCTGACCGAAGGTCTCGGCGAACTGCTCTACCGCGACTGGCCGGGGAAGTGGACGTTCCGCGTGGAAGACGAAGCGTCTCTCCGCGGCTTGGCGCGCCTCGTGTGAAAGCGCCGTAGGGGCGAGACCTGTCTCACCCTTTTGGTGATCACCACCCGCTTGTCATCCCTGAGGTACTCCGAAGGATCTGCGTTCCTCGTCGTCAAACGCAGATCCTTCGGAGTACGCTCAGGATGACAACGCTTGGGTCTCTGAGGTGACGGACGTCTTAAACACCCTCTCAGGATGACATCGCTGCAGTTTGCCGCTGCTAGACTGCGCTGAGGGCGATACAAGTGTCGCCGCTACAGGGTTAGTCCTCGCTCATTTACTCTCGCCCGCGGAATTCCTACCATTCCGGCCGACGTTTATAACTCCTTATTTTTCGCGGCGGTGGCAAAAAAACCGGCCTAACTCGTGGGGCGGCCGAGAATAAAAACGCGCAATTAGACCGCGGCCGCCGCACGAAAAGCATCGCCCCCATGTCCAAACGTCGTCGGCGACGCAAAACGCGGCAGGCGGGACGGGCGTGGCGGCAATGACCCTCGGCGCAAACGCGCCAATCGCCGCGCGGCGACGTGAAAACGACGCGCGGCCGAGCGCTCCAAGCGCAAAAAAAGACCCCGCCCCGGTGGGACGGGACGAGGTCAAACTGAACCGGAAATGTCGTGAATTGTCATCCTGAGGTACTCCGAAGGATCTGGGTCCGAACGTCGGACAACGCAGATCCTTCGGAGTACCTCAGGATGACAAGTTGCTCGCCTTCAGTGCTTATCACGGCGCCCGCGGCGGGGGCGCGTCTTCTTTGCCGCCGGTCGCCGGTGCGCTGACCATCAGTTCGCGCAGTTGGGCCAACGCCTCATCGTGTTTGCCGACGGCTTTGTAGAGTTCGGCGAGCTGCACGCGGATGGCGCGCTGGACCGCGGGATTTTTCACCTCGGGGAGGAGCTTAGTGAAATACTCGATCCCCGCCTCGGCGCCGCGCGGCTTGAGGATTTCGCCGGAGCTGATGACGGCGGCGATGCCGGATTGCGCGGGATCGCGCGACAGGCGCGAGAACGCATCGACGACGCCAAAGTAGCCGCGGAGATGTTCGAATTGCTCCATGCGCGCGCCCGGTCCTCCGCCCGGTCCGCCCATGCCCATGGGACCACCACCTGGTCCGCCCATTCCCGGTCCACCCGGACCTCGCTGCATCGGCCCGCGCTGCGGTCCTCCGCCACCCGGTCCACCACCACCCGGTCCACCGGGTCCGCCGCCTGGTCCGCCTGGCGCGCCTTCAGCCGGCGGCGGGGGCTGGGCCCCTTGCGCTTGCGGAAGCGCGAGCGATGACACGGTCAGAAACAGCGCGATGGCAAATGGCATTCTCATGAAAGGTCCTCCGAGATTTCGGTTTGAGTGGAAAAGTTCAGATCAAGCGACGGCATTTCCGGCATGCCGCCAATATCGTTGAGCGATTCCGCCGACGGCACGAGCGACACGTCCGCCGGCACGAGCTGCACGTCCGCGGGAATTTCCGGCATGGAAGCGAATTCGATAACGGGGACGACATCATTGCTCATCGCGACACTTGGATTCGGATTCTCGATCGATTCGACCGCCGGCTTGATCGAAACCCACAGCGCGACCGCCGCCGCGATTGCGACGAGCGCGGATGCGGCTGCCGTGATTCGTCCGACAGGCAGTCGCAGAGCGCGGGGCGCGGAAGGCGCGGAAAGAATTTCCGTTGCGAGATCGCCGGGATAGCGCTCGCCGCGGTATTCGCCGCGCATCAGGTCGAGTTGGGTTCGCAGTTCGCTCATTGCAGTTGCTTCAACTTTTCCCGCAGGGCACGCAGTGCCTGGTGTACGGTTGCTTTGACGGTTCCGGTCGCACAGTTCATGACCGTCGCGGTTTGATCGACGCTGAGTTCTTCGAAGAATCGCAGCGTGATTGCCTGGCGCTGACGGTCGGACAGAGATGCGAGCGTCTGCTTCAAGAGCGCGTTTTCATCTTCGTTAAGACGCGCGACGCGTGGCGTCGCGGCTATTGCGTCTTGTTTTGCGTCGAGCGATTCGTTCGCTCTTCGTCGTCGCGTTTCGCGTACGACGTTCAACGCGATCGACAGCGACCAGGTCTGAAGCTGACTTTCTCCTCGGAACGTCGGGAGCTGCCTCAGGAACCGCAACGCGGTCTCCTGCGTCGCGTCCGCTGCGAGGTCGCGGTCGCCGCGAAGCTGGGAAAGACAGAAGCGGAACCAGACGTCCTGGAGCGACGTCAGCAGCGTCGCCTGGGCGTCGCGCCGACCGCGTCGGGCTGCTTCGATCGTGTCGCCGTCCACCACGCGTCTGGGCCCGTCCCGTGCTGTAAACAGAGGTGAGTGCAGGTCGTGAAAGACCGGTTTAGTCCAAACCTTTGGCCGTTCAACACGTTGTATTAGGTACCAGGCTTCCTTATCCTGCTGTTCTTCGACTGCAGGCCGTCCTGCCGACTGTCCGACTTACATGTAAAGCAAGGCCGAGCGCTACAATGAACCAAGTGCGTAACGATATCCGCAATGTTGCCATCATCGCCCACGTCGACCATGGGAAAACGACGCTGGTGGATGCTTTGTTGCGGCAAAGCGGCAATTTCCGCGATAACCAGGTGCAGGACACCATGCTCGACTCCAACCCGCTGGAGCGCGAGCGCGGCATCACGATTCTGGCCAAGAACGTCGCGATCAACTACCTCGACCCGGTTTCCGGCGAAACGATCAAGATCAACCTCATCGATACCCCGGGCCACGCGGATTTCGGCGGGGAAGTCGAGCGCGTGCTGTCGATGGCGGACGGCGTGTTTCTCCTGGTCGACGCCGCGGAAGGGCCGATGCCGCAGACGCGCTTCGTCCTGAAAAAAGCGTTCCAACACGAGCTTCGTCCGATCGTCGTGATCAACAAGATCGACCGCCCGGACGCGCGGGCGGACGAAGTGCTCAACATGGTCTTCGACCTGTTCGTCGAGCTCGGCGCGGACGATGAAACGCTCGATTTTCCGGTGCTCTACGCTTCGGGTCGCGCGGGCACCGCAAGCTGGAAGCTCGAAGAGCCGGGCACCGACATCAAGCCGGTCTTCGAAGCGTTGATGAAGCACATCCCGGCGCCGCACGGCGACAAGGATAAGCCGCTTCAGATCCGCATCAGCTCCATTCAATACAACGATTACGTCGGGCGCATCGGCGTCGGGCGAATCTACAACGGCATCGTCAAAACCGGCCAGCAGGTCGTGATCATCAAGCGCGACGGCACGCAGGTGAAGAGCAAGCTACAGCAGCTTCAGGTGTTCGACGGCTTCGGCCGCAAGAACGCCGAGGAAGGCGCGGCCGGCGACATCGTCGCGCTCATCGGCCTGGAAGGCGTCGACATCACCGACAGCATCTGCGACGCAAACAACCCGCAGCCGCTCGAGGCCGAAGACGTCGAGCCGCCCACGCTCATCATGATGTTCAGCGTGAACTCCTCGCCGTTCGTCGGCAAGGAAGGGAAGTACGTCACCAGCCGAAACCTTCGCGAAAGGCTCATGAAAGAGCTGGAATCGAACGTTGCGCTCAAGGTCGAGGAAAGCGAAGAGAAGGGCGCGTTCAAAGTCAGCGGCCGCGGGTTGCTGCACCTCGGCATCCTCATCGAGAACATGCGCCGCGAGGGTTACGAGCTCTCGATCAGCAAGCCGCACGTGATCATGCGCAAGGACAAGGAGACCGGCGCGCTGCTCGAGCCGATCGAGTATCTCGTCGTCGACGTGCCCGAGAAAAACATGGGCGGCGTGATGGAACTGGTCGGCAACCGCAAGGGCGAGCTTGTCCGCATGGACAATCGCGCGGGCCAGGTGCATTTGGAATTCACCATCCCCGCGCGCGGGCTGATCGGGTTGCGAACGCGCATGCTCACCGCCACGCAGGGCGAGGCAATCATGCATCACAACTTCCACGAATACGCGCCGCAGCGCGGCAATGTGCCGGGGCGGCCGAACGGTGTCATGGTCAGCATGACCACCGGCACCGTGAACGCGTTCGCGCTGAACAACCTCCAGGAGCGCGGCGCGATGTTCGTCAGCCCGCAGGATCCGGTTTATGAAGGCCAGATCGTCGCTGAGAACGCGCGCGACAATGACATGGTCGTGAATCCGACGACGGCGAAGCAGCTCACCAACATGCGCACGACCAGCAGCGACGAAAACATCATCCTCAAGCCGGCCCGCAAGATGACCCTCGAGCAGGCGCTGGAGTACATCGAGGAAGACGAGCTGGTCGAAGCGACGCCGACGAGCATTCGCTTGCGCAAGATGCTCCTGACGGAAAACGCGCGGAAAAAGGCAGGCCGGGCGAAGAATGTCGAGGTTGTCGAGGTTTAGCCGCGTCGGGGTGCGTTAGCGGCGGCGGCATTACACAAAAATCTTGCTGCGGCGGAACATGCGCGGCCGATGAGCGTCTAATTGGGAAGAATCTGTCCGCCCACGGGGGGCGGCGGCCATTAGTCGTGGTTAGCTAACACTTCTTCGCGACGTCTGTCATTGGGTGAAGATCGTGAACACAACGCAGTACCTTTTTTGCTACGGCACACTCTTGCGCGACGCCGCGCCGAAATCGCTGGCCCTGCTCTGCCGCCGCCTGCATCGCCTCTGCACCGCAAGCGTGACCGGCCAACTCTATGACCTCGGCAGCTACCCGGGCCTGGTCCTTGGCGGCGAAGACGCCACCACCATCCGCGGCGAAATCGTCGCGGTGCGTTCGGCGTCCGACTGGCTCCGCCTCGACGCCTACGAAGGCGCGGATAGCTCGCAGCCGGATCGTTCCCTCTTCAACCGCGTTCGCACGATGGTGACCACCGACGCCGGCGAAAGGGTCGAGTGCTGGATTTACGTCTACAACCGCGACCTGACCCACGCCGCCCGGATCGACAGCGGCTGCTGGCGGACTTATCTGGCGGATGGGGAAGAGTTCGTCGCGGTGCCGTGCTGAGTCTCAATCCGGGACAGGCAGGTTCTTTCGCACCCAGTCACGCCACGCACGCGCGACGCTCGTTTCATCGGTGCTTTCCACCATTTTGAGAAACCGCTGCATCTCCGACGCTCGCAGAAAGGGGAATGCGATGCTGTTTTCGCGCGGCTCATATTTGCCGCGCTTCAGGTGCAGACACTCCAGCTTCCCGCCGTCATAACTCCAAAGCTCGGGCACGCCCATCGCCGCGTACACGCGCCGCTTGTCGACGGTGTGGTAGCTGATATCCACTTCCAACACGAGATCCGGCGGCGGATCGCGCTTCAGGTCGATCCGCTTGCGGTTGCGCATCTCACGTTCGTTTTGAACGTAATAGCATTCGTCCGGCTCCAGCCCCTTCTGAAGCGATTTGCGTTTGAACGTCGTCGAACCATAGCTGCTGATCGGGATGTTCAATTCCATCGACATGGTCTCGAGCAGCCGCGCAAAAACCTTCTTCACCTTCTCGTGCTCGGGTAGCGGCGACATGATCTCAAGCACTCCTTCGTCGAAGGTGAGCCGCAGGTTCTGCTCGCCCACCACCTTGAGCAGCCGCTGGTAGAGCGACCAGCTGGCGTTGTTGATGACAACGTGCGGGGACCAGATCTCGGGTTCAAGTGCAATGCTCATTACAACACCTCGCACGACATGATACCGCGCCGGCCAATCTTCCGGTAAACTCTCGCCGCCGTGGGAGAGCGGCGGATGAGTGTGTTTGCGAGCGCGCGCCAAGTCAGGAGGCTAGAGCCGTGTCTGCTGCGACGTCGTCGACCACGAAACCGATCACCGCGTTCGTTCCGTACAACGGCAATGACTTCACGCGTCATACCATCGAGCACCTGCGCCGCTCCGGCCTGGTCAACAAGATCTATTTGCTCGGCGTCGTCAGCGACGCCAGCCTCGCCGGCTGCGAGACGATCGAGGTCGATGCGATCACCTCGAGCCGGACGATCGATCTGATCATCAAGCATGCGGGCGGCGGCGCGGGCGGCGGCAACGGAGCGGGAACGCACGCGCTGCTCGTCACGCAGAACACGCCGATCGAGTTTGTCGAGCATGGCGTCGAGCGGATGCACCAGGTGGCGGAGACGACTGGCGCGGGGCTCGTCTATGCGGACTACTTTGACATCGACAAGAAGCAGAAGCGCACGCCGCACCCGGTGACCGATTATCAGCTCGGCAGCATTCGTGACGATTTCAATTTCGGCAGCGTGCTGCTGTTCGACGCGCACACCGCGAAGACCGCCGACGCCGAAATCGCGGGCCCCGATTACAAATTCGCCGGGCTCTACGCGCTCCGCCTCGCCGTCGCACGGCGCACGCAGGTCCTTCGCATCGCGGAATTTCTCTACAGCAAGATCGAAACCGACGTCCGCAAGAGCGGCGAAAAACAATTCGATTACGTCGACCCACGGAATCGCGCTGTGCAGATCGAGATGGAGCAGGTCGCCACCGATCATCTCAAGCGCATCGGCGCCTACCTCCGTCCGGATTTCCGCCAGGTCAGTTTCGAGGACGGGCACTTCGAGATGGAGGCGTCCGTCATCATCCCGGTGAAGAACCGCGAGAAGACCGTCGCCGAGGCGGTCGATTCCGTTTTGAAGCAGACGACCGCCTTCGCGTTCAATGTCATCATCGTCGACAACCATTCGACCGACGGCACGACGCGCATCCTGCGCGATTACGCGAAGAAAGACCCGCGCGTCATCCACGTCATCCCCGAGCGCACCGATCTCGGTATCGGCGGATGCTGGAACGAAGGAATTCACCATCTCCAGTGCGGCCGATTCGCCGTGCAGCTCGACAGCGACGACCTGTACAGCGACGAGCGCACGTTGCAGCGCGTCGTCGACGTCTTCCGCAAGGAAAAAGTCGCGATGGTCATCGGCTCGTACCAGATGACCAACTTTCAGCTTCAGGAAATCCCGCCCGGCTTGATCGATCACAAGGAATGGACGCCGGACAACGGGCGGAACAACGCGCTGCGGATCAACGGTCTCGGCGCGCCGCGCGCGTTTTACACGCCGGTGCTGCGCAAGCTCAACGTGCCGAACGTCAGCTACGGCGAAGACTACGCGGTCGGGCTGGCGATCTCACGCGATTACCAGATCGGGCGGATTTACGAATCGCTCTATCTTTGTCGGCGTTGGGAGGGCAATACCGACGCCGACATCGACATCACCAAGCAGAACACGTTCAACGCGTACAAGGACAAGCTGCGCACATTTGAAATTCTCGCGCGGCAACGGAAGAATGCCGGGAAGTAGCTGCTCACGTTTCGCCGGGGAGAGATGACGCAAACCAGCTCCGCCAATCATGACCTCGCTTTCCGCGCGCACGCGCTGCTCGATGAGCAGAAGCGCGAGTGGACGCTTCTGCGCGACGGCGCGGCGGCGCTGGCCGACATCCAGACGCGGAACATCCCTCTCAACGGTTTCATGTTCCGCCTCCAGTTCAACCCGAAGCGCATCGCCTCGACCGCGGCGAAGGTCGATCCGAAGACGATTGCGCAGCGCGAATGCTTTCTCTGCCCCGCGAATCTGCCGCCCGAGCAGCGGGGCCTCGAATTCGGCGACGATTACCTGATCCTCTGCAATCCGTATCCGATTTTTCCGCAGCACTTCACGATCCCGCACAAAGAGCACCTGCCGCAGCGCATCGCCGGCGCGTTCGGCGCGATGCTCGACCTCGCCCGCGCGATGCAGTCGCGTTACACGGTTTTCTACAACGGCCCGCGTTGCGGCGCTTCCGCGCCGGATCACCTGCACTTCCAGGCGGGCGACAAAGGGTTCATGACGATCGAGTCGGAATACGATCGCCTCAAGGGGCCGGCGATCGTGACGACTCAAACGGTCGCCGTCTTCGCGCCGCGGTCGATCCGCCCGTTCGTCTCCATCGAATCCGCCGATCGCGACAGTGCGATTCATGCGTTCGATGCGATCTCGCGCAACCTGAACAACATCGCGCCGTCGTCGGAAGAGCCGATGATGAACGTCATCGTCAACTTCGAAGACGGAAAGTGGCGCGTGATCGTCCTGCCGCGCATTAAGCACCGCCCGAGCTTTTTTTCCGCGCAGGGCGAAGCGCGAATCCTGCTCAGCCCCGGCACGGTCGACCTCGGCGGCGTCTGCATCCTGCCGGTCGAGCACGATTTCCGGAACCTGCGCGAGCATCATCTTCAGCAGATGCTCGAAGAGGTGATGCTTCCGCACGACGCGTTCGGGCGGTTGTCGGATGCGATCTCCGCAGTGATCAAGTGATGTTTCCGCGCGCTCGTCTTCTGGTACGATTACGGGCATGAACCGACGACCCGTCATCGGCATCACGACCGATTCCAACGATGGCGACGATCGCTACGCCTCGACGATGACCTACGCCGCCGCCGTCGAAAAAGCCGGCGGGCTCCCGCTGTTGCTGCCGTACGCCGTCGATCACGCGCTGATCCCGCAGTACGTCGATCTGCTCGACGGCATCTGCTTCAGCGGCGGCAACGACATGGACCCGGCGCTCTATTGCGACGAGAAGTGGCACCCCAAGTGCATCAAGATGGACCCGTGCCGTCAGGCGTTCGAGTTCGCGCTCATCGCCGAAGTTGAAAAGCGTCGCCTCCCCGCGCTGGGCGTCTGCTTCGGCTCGCAATTGATGAACGTCTACCGCGGCGGATCGCTCATCCAGTTCCTGCCGGACAACCCGTGCGAGCAACCGCTCGAACACCGCCGCCTCCCCGACCAGGAGCCCGGCCGCCATCCGATCCAGTTAAATCTCGACAGCCAACTCGGCCGCGCGATCGGCAAGGCGGACGTGTCCGTCAACACCTATCACAAGCAGGCCGTCCGCAAAATCGGCAAGGGCCTCCGCGTCATCGCCACCGCGCCCGACGGCGTGATCGAAGCCTTCGAAGATCCGACGATGCCGCTGTTTGCGGCGGTGCAGTGGCACCCGGAACGGCTGATCGACGAGCCGGAACATTTGGCGCCGTTCAAGTTGCTGGTTGAGAAGTCGTTGGAATCGCAAAAGCGTTAGGAACCACAGATGAACACGGATTGACACGGATTGGAATCGCATCTGTGTTCATCCGTGTGCATCTGTGGTTAACTCCTTCCCCGTGTCGCGGAAGATTCTCCTGCTCATCACGGACCTCGAGATCGGCGGCACGCCGACCGTCGTGCGCGAGCTCGCGACGCGGCTGAACGGTCCTGCGGACGGCAGTACCGCCGGCGGGGTCGAAATGGAAGTCGCCTGCCTGGCGAAGTGGGGGCCGGTCGCCGATCAGTTGCGCGACGCCGGCGTGACGGTTACCGCATTCTGTGCTCGGGGAGCGAGCGATTTTCTGAGCGCGAGGAAACAGCTCGTCCGCCTCTGTCGCGAACGACAATTCGACACGGTTTTCAGCTTCCTCATTCACGCCAACGCGATCGCCGCGGCGGCGTCGTACTCGTTGCCGGGCGTGCGGTTCATCCAGTCGATTCAGACGACGCAGCCGAACCCGCGATGGCACTGGTGGCTTCAGGCGCGGATTCATCGGCGGGCGGAGCGGGTCGTCGTCCCGTCGCCGTCCGCCGCCGATGTGGCCCGTGAGTGGAGCGGCGTGCCGGCGGAAAAACTTCGCGTGATTGCGAACGCGGTCGACGTCGAGCAGTTTCAGGACCTGAACCCGCCGCTGAACGACGTGCCGCTGCCAATCGGCTTCATCGGTCGGCTCGATCCGATCAAGCGGCTGCCGGATTTGATCCACGCCGTCGGCCTCCTGCGCGGCCGGGTGCGGCTGCACATTTTCGGCGAAGGCGCGGAGCGACCAAAGCTCGAGCATCTGATCCGCCACCTGCGGCTGAGCGAAGTCGTCACGCTCCACGGGGCCGTCCCGCGCCCGCAGGAGGCGCTCAGAAAAATCGGCCTGCTCGTGCTGCCCTCGAAATCAGAAGGCTTCGGCCTGGTCCTCATCGAAGCGATGGCCGCGGGCGTTCCGGTGCTGGCGACCAACGTGCCGGGGATTCGCGATGTCGTTCGCGACGGTGAGACGGGAATTCTCGTGCCATGCGATCCACACGCGCTCGCGGCCGCGCTGGAGCGACTCGTACAGAATCCCGAACTGCGCGCTCGTCTTGCCGCAGCGGGAAGGGACGATGTGCGGGGGAGGTTCACCTGGTCAGCGGTGCTGCCGCGATACCACGAATTGCTTTCGTTGTGATCGGAATGGTCGGCGTGTCGCGACACCAGTCCGAGCTTGTCATCCTGAGGTACTCCGAAGGATATGCGTGCCCCGTCGCTCTGTGCCAGATCCTTCGGCGTACCTCAGGATAACAATTCTGTGGAGGCGTTCGCCCGTCACACCAGCGCGTCCAATTCTTCCACGAGTTGCCCAAATCGTTTCATCGCCGCGTCGACTGGTTCGGGGGTTTCCATGTTGACGCCGGCGTCCCTCAAAAGGTCGAGTGGGTACTTGCTGCAGCCGCCCTTGAGGAAGCTGAGGTAATCGTTCAACTCCTGTTTGCCGCCGGTGGTGACGCGCTCGCTCAGGGCGATCGCGGCCGACAAACCGGTCGCGTATTTGTAGACGTAGAAGGCGCGATAGAAATGGGGAATGCGCAGACATTCCAGCTCCAGCTCCGGGTCGATGGTGAAACCGGGGCCGAAGTAGAGATCGAGGAGTTTGCGGTACTCGCGCCGCAGGGTTTCGACCGTCAGCGGCTCGCCGCTTTCCACCAGCGCGTGCGAAATCTTCTCGAACTCGGCGAACATCGTCTGGCGGATGATCGTGCCGCGGATTTCGTCGATGGCGTGGTTGATGAGATACGCCTTCTCCTTCTTCGACTTCGCCCGCGCGATCATGTGCTTCAATAAAAGCTGCTCGTTGAACGTGCTCGCGACCTCGGCGACGAAGATCGTGTAGCCGTAATACTGGAACGGCTGGTTCCTCGCGGAATACCAGGAGTGCATCGAGTGCCCCGCCTCGTGGGCCAGCGTGAAGACGTGATCGAGCACCTTCGGCTGATAGTTCATCAGGATGTAGGGCAACCCGTCGAATGTGCCGTAGCTGAACGCGCCCGATTGCTTGCCTTGATTCGGATAACGGTCGCTC
>JAXDMN010000047.1:0-6010 GCA_034666045.1 Phycisphaerales bacterium
GTCCACGGAAAATCGGGATCGCTCGCGGGCAGGAGCAGATCCCAGGTTTTCGATGTCTCCACCACCGCCGACACGCCGCCCACCGCGCGAATCGTGTAGATCGACAGGAGGATCCCGCCCGTGAGAAGCACGCCCAGTTGCAGCATCTCCGTCCACACCACCGCGCGCAGGCCGCCGGTGATGGTGTATACGCCGGTCACCATCGCGAGGACGACCACGCTGTAGGTCAGCGGGATGCCGGTGAGCACGTTTAGCGCCAGCGCGCCCATGTAGAGCACGGCCGCGATCTCCACGAGCACGTAGGTGAGCAGGATGAGCGCCGCGTACGTCGTCCGCACGCTCGATCCGAATCGGCGATGGAGAAATTCCGGCACCGTGTAGAAGCCGTTGCGCAGGTAGAACGGCAGGAAGATCCAGAGCAGCGCGTTGAAGCCGATCAGGATCGCGCCCCACTCGATCACCATCGCCACGAACCCGCGGCTGTAGGCGGTGCCCATCACGCCGATCAGGTGGTGGCTGGAAATATTCGCCGCGACGATCGATCCGCCGATCATCCACCACGGCAGCCGATCGCCAGCGAGAAAATAATCGCGCTTGGTCTTGGTCCCGCGCCGCGCGGCAAAGAGCCCGAGCCCCAGGACGGCGAGCATGTACAGGATGAAGATGCCGAGGTCGAGGGAAGTCAGTCTCATGACGTGGGGTCGTCAGATCACCACATCTGGTACTGCGTGGGGTTGCCCCAGCGGGGCTGAACCTCGTCCTGACCGGGATTCGGATTGATGAACTTCCCGTCCGGCGCGAATGACGCCCGCCGCGGCGCGCGCGATTCGACGTGGCCGTCGCCGTACAGGTTGTTCTTCCACCCCTGCAACGGGCTGCGGCGAGGTCCGTGGACGAACTGGAAGCCGAACGCCGAGTTAAACTGCCGGCTCTGATCAGTCATGAGCAGCTTGAGGGCGGGCTTGCTGTCGTTGTTCTTGATGATGTACTCGTCGCGATTGTCGCCGCTGCGATTGGTGTCCCAGAAGCGCCAGTCGATCTGTCCGCCGCCGGGCGCGGATGCGGGTGGCGACCCGTCGGGGCCGAATGTCCCGGTGAAGTGGTATTGCGGGTAGTACGGGTTGGGGTTGGCGAAGTACCAATACTTGATGCGTCCGCGCGGGGCCATGAAGTCTTCCGGCCAATGGCTCAGCCCCGTGCCGGTCGTGCCCGGCCTGTCGCCATCCCAGAAGAAATTTGCTGGGCAGTAGAAGATGAGCAGTCCGCCGGGCGAGAACGGCGTGTTGGAGGGTTCGCTCTTGGGATTCGTGATCCGCGCCAGCGCATCGCGGACTTGTGGGTATTTCAAGGTCACGCCCGCGGGGGCATCGGGCGCGCTGACCGCATCTTGTCCGGCAGAGACGCCGTCCACCAGCGTCTCAGGACTCTGCAGCGACATCGGCGGGAAATAGCCGCGGTTCTGCTGGGCGTACATGTGAAGAATCTGCCCGCACGCGCGCAGATTGCTCATGCACTGCACGTTGGTCGCGCGCTGGCGTGCCATGTTCAGCGTGGGGAGGAGAACGCCGACGAGGATCGCAATGATGCCGATCACCACGAGCAGCTCGACGAGGGTGAAGGCGCGAACGCGTTGTAACCGCATGACGGGAACTCCTCAGTGATTCACCAAACGCCGCGCCCGGCAATGTAACTGCCGAGGGCTTCAAATCAATGCAAAAAGCTCGCAAACCAGGGGCCGCGCGAACACGCTAAACGGTGAACTGGCTCAGATTTACAAGAAAATCGATCAAAATCGATTGTCGCGCTTCAATTCCCGGTGTACGCTTCGCCCTGCAGATTCATTTCATGCACCGGGAGGGCCCCGTTGCAACGGCAACAAGTAGTGGAGGTGCGTGATGATGCGCAAGACTTTGTGCGGGCTCGTTCTCGGCGCAATGGCCGCGCCGGCGTCGGCGACGCTGCTCGTCTATGAGCCTTTCAACTACTCGCCTGCCGGCGCGGAGATCTCGACCGCGGACGGCCCGGGCGGTTGGTTGAAAGTGCCGACTAGCCCCACCGTCACCTCCGAACCGACAGTCGCCACCGGAAACCTGAGCTATCCCGGCCTGCCTTGGACGCCCGCCGGCAACAGCATCGCCATGACCGGCGGCGCCGCCTCCCTGCAGTCCAGTTCCACGCGCCAGATCAACGGCCAGCCTTTCATCAGCTCGGAACAGCCGACGCTCTACTACTCGATGCTCTTCAATGTCGGCAGCGTCGCCGGGACAGCGAGCGGCAGCGGATCATTCGTCGCCGGGTTCCGCAACAACACGACGACCAATGGCTTGGCCGCCTCCGAGGCAGGCGCGCCGCTCCTGATCCGCCAGACCGGAACCGGCACCGCGCTTTATCAACTCGGCACCGGACTGACGCAGGAAAACGGCGACCGCACCTGGGAAACCGGGACCCACGCCGCAAACGAAACGCTGCTCCTCGTGCTGTCATATCAGTTCGTCGACAACGGCGCGGATTACGCAAGGCTGTGGATCAATCCCGACCCGTCGCTGTCCGAAGTGGATAATTCCGGCCCGGACGGCGCGGTGGGCAACGCGCTGAAGGTCGTCACCACTCCCCCCGCCGACGGACATGGCATTCGCGACGGCAAGATCACGAACTTCTTCCTGCGCAACAACGGTTCCGCGCCGGATAATTTCACCATCGACGAGCTGCGCATCTCCAATAGCTGGGCGGATGTCTTCACGACCACGCCGCCCGGGCTGTGGCTCGGCGGGACCGGGAACTGGAGCGATGGCGCCAACTGGAGCCTCGCAACCGTTCCAAACAGCAACACGATCAACGTCAAGATCGACGACGGCAACGTCGCCACCTCGACCGTCGCGCTCGATCAGGATGCGACAACGTGGGACCTGACGGTCAGCCCGGGCGATGCGCTCAACGTGCAGTCCGGCCGGACGCTCACCGTTGCCGGCCAGACGGCGATCGGCGGCGTCGTGAACAGCTCAGGCACGATGACGACGAAAGCGATCGCCGTCGGCCCCGGCGGAGAGCTGCACTACAATGCGGGCGCCATGACTGCTACGAGCGTGCAGCTCACGTCCGGCGGCAAGCTGCTCATGAGCGCCGGCGGCGGCAAGACGCTCAAGGCGACCTCGCTCTCGATCGACACGGCCGGCGGATCCAAGCTCGACGTCGCCGACAACAAGGTGATCATCGCCAACGGCAGCGTCGGCACGTCAACCGGCGGGATCTACACCGGCCTGACGGGACTCATCCAGTCCGGCTCGAACGGCGGCGCTTGGGATGGCAACGGCATCATCACCTCCACGCCGGATGCCGCGACCGGACTCACGTCGCTCGGCATCGCGACCGGCGAGCAGACCGGCTACACCGGCAGCACCTTCGGCGGCATCATCGTCGCGGACACCGACGTCCTCATCATGTACACCTACGCGGGTGACGCGAACCTAGACGGATTCATTAGCGGCGACGACTACAGCACGATCGACTTCAACGTCGGCACCGGCGCGTACGGCTGGTACAACGGCGACTTCAACTACGATGGCATCGTCAGCGGCGACGACTACAGCACGATCGACTTCAACTACGCCGCGCAGGGTGCGCCGTTCCCCATCGCCTCCAGCCCGGCCGGCGCGGGCGCGGTCGCAGTTCCCGAACCCGCCGGGCTGCTCTGGGCCGCCGCCGCGTTGCTGCTGAAGCGCCGCCGGCGTGTTTGACGGTATAACAGCCCGCTTATGCCGCTGATCGACGCTGCAACACTTGTCCGCCTCGCGCATCAGAACCGCTACTGCGTCGTGCAGATCAATACCAACGGCGGAACGTACGACATCACCCGAGCGATTATCGAAGCCGCGGAAGAACAGCGCTCGCCCGTCATCCTCGGTGCGTACGAAGCCAACCTGAAATACCGCGGGTACAATTACGCCGCGATGCAGATGCGGTTCTTTGCCGAGCGCGCCAGCATCCCGGTGGCGGTGCATCTTGACCACGGCTCCAGCGTCGAATCCTGCCGCCTGGCGATCGACGCCGGCTTCACCTCCGTCATGATCGACGGCTCGCACGTGCCGATCGAGCAAAACATCCGCCTCGCGCAGCAGGTCGTCGAGATCGCCAGGCCGCGCGGCGTGTCGGTCGAAGCGGAAGTCGGCGAGCTGCAAAAACTCGGTGCTGACGGATCGATGTCGGAAGTGAAGAACCTCTCGAGCCCGCTGGACGTTTCGCGCATGTCGCGCGAGAGCGGCATCGACATGCTCGCCGTCGGCATCGGCAACGCGCACGGCTTCTACAAGGACGCGCCGAACATCCGCTTCGACCTTCTCGAACAGCTCGCGGCCGCTTCGGCGGTGCCGCTCGTGCTGCACGGCACAACCGGCCTGGCCGACGACGTCATCGGCCGATGCGTCGCGATGGGCATGGCCAAGGCGAACCTCGGCACGCTGATTCGCACGCGCTGCGTCGAATTCACCGCGCAGGTCATCGGCGAGAACAAGCATGCGAACCATCCGTGGCGCGTCGGCGAAGCGGTGAAAGACCGCCTCAAGCCGGACATCAAGCACATTCTTCGCGTCGCCGGTTCGGCCGGTCGGGCGGGAGATGCTTCGTGACCGCCAGGCGCGGCAATCTGCTCGTCATCCAGGGCGGCGGGCCGACGCCGGTGGTCAACACCACACTGTTTGGGGCGATCGACGAAGCGATTCCGCATTTCGACCGCGTCATAGGCGCGCGCTTCGGCATCGAGGGGCTGCTGCGCGGCGACATGATCGATCTCTCCGCCGTTGCGCGCGGCGAACTCGAGCGGCTGAAGCAATCGCCGGGCGCGGCGCTCGGATCGACACGGCATAAACCGTCCGAAGCCGATCTCACCCGCATCCTTGCGACGTTTCGCGCGCACGACGCGCGTGGGCTAATCGTCATCGGCGGCAACGGCTCGCTGCGCGGCGCCCAGCTCATCGCCGACGCCGTCACGCGAGACCGCTACGACTGCTGCGTCGTCGGCGTTCCGAAAACGATCGACAACGACATGCTTGTAACCGACCGCTGCCCCGGCTTCGGCAGCGCGGCCCGCTATGTCGCACAGTCGGTGCGCGACCTCGGCATGGACGTGCGCACGCTCGCGCAACCCGTTTCGCTGTTTGAAACCATGGGACGCAGCGTCGGCTGGCTTGCCGGCGCTTCGGTGCTCGCGAAGCTGGACGACGACCACGCCCCGCACCTGATTTACTTGCCGGAGAAACCGTTCGAGGTCGATCGTTTTCTCGGTGACGTCGATCGCGTCGTCCGCAGGCACGGCTGGGCGGTCGCGGTGATGACGGAAGGGCTGAAAGCGCCGGACGCCCGAGCGGTTTACGAAGACGCCGCGGCATCGCAGCGCGATCCGCTCGATCGCGCGCTAGCCGGCGGCGTCGCGTGCCATCTTGCCGACGTCGTCACGCGGCAGTTGAAGATCCGCTGCCGTTGGGAGAAGCCGGGACTGTGCGGCCGCGCGTCGATGCTCCATGTCTCGGCGCAGGACCGCCACGACGCGGAAATCGTCGGCCGCGCGGGCGTTCGCGCGGCGATCGAACGGCGGCACGGGCAAATGGTGTCGCTTCGCCCGCTCGGCGCGGCGGAAGCGTTCGAGTTCGTGCCGCTCGCGCAGGCTGCCGGCGGCGAGCGCGCCGTGCCCGCCGCGTGGTTGGCCGATTCGGATCTCGCCGTCGCCCCACCGTTCGTCGACTACGTTCGCCCCATCGTGGGGGGCCTGATCGAGTACGCCCGCCCACTGAAGGACTGACGGACCCTACGTCGGAATTGGCAGACCCTGCGCAGCGAAGTTGAAATCGATGGTGGAATAGTCGTCGCCGCTGATGATGCCGTCGTAGTTGAAGTCGCCGTTGAACCAGCCGATGGCGCCTGTGCCGACGTGGAAGTCGATCGTGCTGTAGTCGTCGCCGCTGATAAAGCCGTCGAGGTTCGCGTCTCCGCTGTACGTGTACATGACGACGATGTCGCC
>JAXDMN010000048.1:0-6153 GCA_034666045.1 Phycisphaerales bacterium
GGGAAGTCGAAAGGTTTGAACAGGGCAGCGAGGCGCCCATGCAGTTCGCCGAGCCAGCGGCTCTTCGTTGCGTCACAGAAACGGCTGGCCGCCGCGAATGCATGGGCGAGGCGCCCATGCCACGTGAAGGACGACTTCTTTGACTTGACAGACTTGGCTAAGCTTCTGGCGCATGAGCCACGACACACCCAGCGCCCAACGCCCCGATCCCGACGCCCTGCTTGTCGACATCGCCGACTATGTCCTCACCCGCGGCGTCGACAGCAAGGAAGCGTACGACACGGCGCGCTTGTGCCTGATGGACAGCATCGGCTGCATGATGCTCGCCCTGAATTTCCCCGCATGCACGAAACTGCTCGGCCCCGTCGTGCCGGGCGCGGAAATGAAGTCCGGCGGCGTCCGCGTGCCGGGCACAAAATTTCAGCTCGACCCCGTGCAGGGCGCGTTCAATATCGGCGCGCTGGTGCGCTGGCTCGATTTTAATGACACGTGGCTGGCTGCGGAGTGGGGACATCCGAGCGACAACCTCGGCGCGATCCTCGCCTGCGCGGACTACCTCTGCCGGAGGGAAATCCGAAGCACGAAATCCGAAATCCGAAACAAATCCGAAGCACGAATGACCGAAACGGGCCCTCCCCAATCGCAAATTGCAAATCGCAAATTGCAAATCAGGGACATCCTCACCGCCATGATCCAGGCGCACGAAATCCAGGGTGTCCTCGCGCTCGAAAACGCCTTCAACCGCGTCGGGCTCGATCACGTGCTGCTCGTGCGCGTCGCGAGCACGGCCGTCGCCACGAAAATGCTCGGCGGCACGAAGGACCAGATTATTAGCGCCGTCTCGAACGCCTGGATCGATGGCGGCGCGCTGCGCACCTACCGCCACGCCCCGAACACCGGCTCGCGAAAAAGTTGGGCGGCGGGAGATGCGACGAGCCGCGGCGTGCGGCACGCGCTGATCGCTCTGACCGGCGAGATGGGTTACCCGACCGCGCTCTCCGCCCCTCGGTGGGGTTTTTACGATGTCCTCTTCAGGGGGCAGCGCTTCGCCCTGCCGAGAACGTTCGGCAGCTACGTCATGGAGCATGTGCTCTTCAAGGTCTCTTTCCCCGCCGAGTTTCATGCGCAGACGGCGGTCGAAGCGGCGATTGCGCTGCACCCGCAAGTGAAGAATCGTCTCCACCAGATCGACCGCATCGTCATCGAAAGTCAAGAACCGGCCATTCGAATCATCGACAAGACCGGCCCGCTGAACAATCCGGCAGACCGCGACCACTGTATTCAGTACATGGTCGCCATCCCGCTGATCCACGGCGCGCTGACGGCGGAGCATTACGAGGACGACGCGGCGCGCGATCCGCGGATCGATACCCTGCGCGCGAGGATGCAGGTCGTGGAGATGCCGCGCTACTCCGCGGATTATCTCGACCCCGAGAAGCGCAGCATCGCCAACGCCATTCAGATCTTCTTCGCGGATGGGACGAAAACGGATCGCGTTGAGGTGGAGTATCCGATCGGCCACCGCCGGCGCAGGAAAGAGTCGATCCCGCTGCTGTGGGACAAATTTCGCGGCGCGCTGGCGACGCGCTTCGACGAGAAGAAGTCCAGGCCGATCGTCGCGCTCTTCGAGGACCCGGAAAAACTCGACGCGACGCCGGCGGATGTTTTTATGACGCTGCTGGCGGAGTGAGGGGAAGCGGAACACGAATCGACACGAATTCGCACGAATCAACGAATCAAATGCGCCGCAAAGAACGCAAAGAGCGCGAAGGTCGCAAAGAGAGAAGTGATTGAATTGAATTGAATTGAATTGAATTGAATTGAATTTCTCTTTGCGTCCTTTGCGCCCTTTGCGGCGCATTTCATTCGTGAAGATTCGTGCCGTGCCTTTCCCACCCGAACCTGCCCCGGCCCGAAAACTCCCGGCCACGGCCGCGCCGATCCCGGCCATGAAATCCTCCGTCTCGGCCACGGCCAAAATGTTTCCGGCCATGGCCTCCCCGCGCGCGGCCATGGCCGCAACCGCCCCGGCCATGAAATCCCCCGACCCACTCATGGCCAAAAACTTTCAGACCATGGCCAAAAACTTCCCGGCCATGGCCGCAAACTTTCAGGCCACGGCCAAAAACTTCCCGGCCATGGCCGCAAACTTTCAGGCCATGGCCGCGCCGCCCCACCCCCGCCCGCGAAACGACCGCGACCCGCGTTTTTATCGCGCCACGGAATGCCGACGCGCCGGCGGCCGCTTTTATCGCGCCCGCGCGGACGGTCTCCCGCAGGCGGGGCAAGCGCGCCGCGGCTCGTGCCGCGTGCCGCAGTTTGCGCAGGCGACGCGGCCGTCGAAGAACGGGCGGTGGAGCAGGGCCGCCCAGCGTTCCCAACGCGCGTGCCGCGGTCGAACCCCGCGCATTCCCTGCACCGCCTGCACCATGGTGACCGCGCCGGGAACGAGGAACACCAGCCCGAAGGGAACAAAAATCACCCCCAGCCACCACGGAGCCTTCGCGTCACCCGCGAAGGCCCGCGCATGGACGACCGCGACCCCGCCGACGAGCATCAAGCCGCCGAACCCGACGAGAAACGCCCCGAAGATCACCCCAGCACGAGGCCATCGCCGGGGCATGAATGGGGGAGGGACCTGCGGTCGGCAGAAGTGAGGGATGGAGGGTGCGGCCCCCCCTGATGCGGGGAGCGAAAAGACCTGCGGTCGGCACGACGGGGGCCGGATGGTTTCGTTCCCCGCGTCCCGCGAGCGCTGTAGGTTCGAATTGTGTCCGTTCTTGACAAGCCCGATCTTCGTCCTGATCCTTGACGCTAGGGAGGGCTCCCACGCTGCAAATCTCGGAGGAGCCGGGCCGCATCAATGCCACGAGTTCGCACCAAACAGGTCAGCCTCGCGAGGTTTGCTCACGGTACCGCGAGGCTGTCGCCGGAGTACTGCGGATTCGTAGCGGCCGCCTGCGCCTCCAAATTCAAGCAGCATGGGCACTCGAAGCCGGCTCAACTCCGGGTTGAGGGTGCCTACAACGAGACAATAAACGTAGCGTGGGACGAGCCCGACGCACGGACGGAAGGAAGCCTCGGCGAGAAGGCGACAGAGTTTGCGGGCGAATGTATTGGCATCGTCTTGTCTGAGAAGCTGACCGCCTTCAATGTGGTCGAGCGGTCGTGGATTGGAACTGGATTCGATTTCTGGCTCGGGAAGAAGAAGGATCCATTGTTCCAGCGCAAGGCTCGACTTGAGACGTCCGGGCTTGATGACGGCGGCAACGCCGACATAGACACGCGTGTGAGCCGCAAGAAACGTCAGGTCGGGGCCGGCTCTCACTCATCGTGTGGTGAATGCCTGATAATCGTTAGCCAGTTTCGAAGGCCAATAGCGAAGGTCGTGCGCGATGCGTAAGGCGCAGAGGATGCACACCTTGGCCATGCAAGAGGCGGACAAGGCCCTCGTTGCGCAGCGGGGTTCGCAAAAGGAACTCGCGTCTACGCATTTTAGAAATGCACTCGAACTTGAGGCGGCTGCTGCCGGCCTCACCCGCGACCAACCCAGCCGCGCAATCTTGTTTCGCAGTGCAGCGAACCTCGCATTAGAGTGCGGCGACTTTGATGAGGCGGAGCGACTTGCGTGTCTCGGCCTGATTAGTCGTCCGCCCGATGACATCGCTGAGGAACTGCGGGCGGCGCTTGATCGGGCAAACTTTTCGCGGCATCTCCGTTTGCAGGGCATCACACTCAGTTCCGCCGCCATCCAACTCGCGATCGCGGGTCCGAGCATTGGTTACGGTGATGCGCCCGAGCCAGAGGTGATGGCGCGAGTCGATACCTATCGTAAGCTCGTGACGCGAGCCGCGAGTCGGAAGCGAGGACTGGCCTATTCCGATGCGCCCCCGCAGAAGCTTGCCGACCCCGACTATCAACTCTTCATGTCGACGGCGCGGGCTGGGAGCTTCGCCGTCACCCTTCGGGTCGGCGCGCGCGAGATGCAGAACCACCTCGACTTTGACATCAGTCCCGACGCAGTCGTTGAGGACGTCTTCGCAAACCTGGCTCTCTTTGAAACCAATCGTGATGCCGAACTTCGGCAAGCCATCGTGGACAGTAACTACAGGCGAAACTTCGTGGCACTCGCACGGAAGCTCGCCCCAGACGGTGAAAGAGTAACCACTGTCGGGCTTACGCGGAGCACGACGGAAGGAACCGAAGTCGTGGCGATGCGGCAGCCGCGGTCAGCACATCCCCTGACGCGATCGGCGGTACCGTCCGCATCATCCACCACAATCCTTGAAGGCCGTTTAGAGCTCGCCGATACGCGTGGCCTCTCGAAATCGGGCAGGATTGTGCTAAGCGGGCGAGATACGGAGTACAAGATTGCGGTTCCGAAGGGAATGCTTGCCGACATCGTCCGGCCACACTTTGGCGAACACGTTGCGGTGCGGGCGCGCAGACGGGCGAAGCACGCCTTCCAGTTCATCGAGTTTGTTGATCGGTAAAAGCCGGACGTCCAACATTGTCACGCGACCCCGGGAGGATGAGGCGGGGAGACGAACCAGCGAGTCCTCCAGTTTCTTCTCCCCGCCTCCTCCTCCCGGACCCTCCTCCACCACCCCTCTTCTCCTTCTCCTCATTCAAGCCCCGCCGATGTGAAGGGTGTAGAATGGCCGATCGTGCAGAAACCCTCTCCCGAGCTGCTCTTGGTCCAGCAGGACGTGCTGCGTGGGAAGCACGCGGACTATCCGCTGCGCACCGTCTTCGGCTGGTTCGGTGACGACAGGGGCAAGGCGCGCAAGCTGCTGCGCGCTGCGATGAAAGAGCTAAACCTCAGGTCGCGCCCCGACGCCGGCAGTGCGTCCATACGTTCCACCATCGTCTTCTTTTCAGCGGTACCGGGCGCACGTAAGCCGGCGGTCGCTGGTAAACATGCACTCCCCGACGTCGCGGACATCGAGGAAAAGCTTCGCCGAGTCTCACGCACCGAGGAGAACGCACCCGCGCCTCCGCCGCCGCAGAAGCGCGCCGCCGCCGTCACCCCCTCGCGTCGCATCGCGGCACCGAAGTCCGCCGCTTCGGTAGCGAGCTGCCTGCAGATGGTTCAGGAGGTGCGGCAGACGATGATTTGCTCAGTGTGCGATCAGGAGATCCCCACGCGTAAGCGAGACCAGGATATGCGGGAGGTCGCGCTCTTTGGCGCAGCGGACTTTGCGGTGTGTTGTTGTTGCATTCAGACCGTTCCGAAGCAGTTGGAGGAGTCCGACGCATATCGGGCGCGATGGATCGATTACCGGCATCGCATGCGCGTAAGTGGAGGCGACTGACTGACGCCCTGCCGCGGGGACGCACCGACCCCTCCGCCGAGGCGGGCGAGCGCAGCGAGCGGAAGCCCGGCGCAGCAACACCGCGCGACGGTCTTCATAAAAAAAAACGAACCGACCCTAAGGGCGGAAACGCAAGGGGGACATTCCTCAATGCCGACGCCGTGCATCAATCAGGGAATGTCCCCTTTGGGCACGCGGCGGAGGCCCCCGCGATCAATTGCTCGGAACGTCCCCGTTCGCGTTCTCTTGTGCGTTCCCGCGCCGGTTTCCGTTCGCCCCGGTTCCCGCAGGCGGTCCACCACGCTCGGCGGCGTCGATCGCGGCGTCGAGCTCACGTACGAGCGTCGTCAGGAGATCGAGCTGTGCTTGGAGCGGCCGGAACTCCAGCGCTGCGATTGCCCGTTCGGCGCGCTCGTCGAGATCACGACGCTGCCGCGCGGCCTCGTCGTGCCGGCGGCGCAGGTCCTCCAGGACCGACGCCTCCGCCCGAGCGCGGGCGGAGGCGGTGGCATCGTCGCGGTTCCGGCGGGCGGCTTCGAGCAGGCGGGCGCGCCGCTGGCCGTACTCCGGTGGTGCGGGCATCGGGGGCGCCAGCCGCTCGAATTCCCTGACAGCGTCGCGCATCGAGCGAAGTTGCGGGTCGCGCTCGATTGCGCGTCGGACCGCCGGCAGCTCCTCGCCGTTGCTCACCAGCGCGATGGCGCGGTCGTAGGCATCCTTCGCGTCGGCCGCGCGACGGTGCGCTTCCGGTTGCGCGCGCACGAGTTCGCGGAGCGTCTCCGCCGCGGCGGCGGGCGAGGCGACGTCGGGATCGCGCTCCACCGAACGCGCGTGCTGT
>JAXDMN010000049.1:0-11621 GCA_034666045.1 Phycisphaerales bacterium
ATGGTGTCGCGGCGCGATGAAATCTTTCGGTTAATCATTAAGTGCCTCTCCCGAGGAAAACAGTTGAGCCCTCGCTCGACTGGTGTGACCCCGCTCACCGGGGCGTTGTCAACGTAATGCTCGCCGCCAAAACTGCTGCTATACCTCAAGAAAACATGTAAAGCAAATTTGTTTTTGACTTAACCACCGACAATGTTAACATTTCTTCGGTTGACCGGCAGTTGGTTTACATGTATTTTACATGTTAATCGATCACGTTCGCTGGAATCTGAAAAATGCCGCGTGTTTTCGAAGTCACAACTCCGCTTCCCGCCCGAGGCTCCGCAACCGCACTGCGGCAGCAACTCGTCGACCACCTGCTTCGCAACCGCCCCAACGTCGGCGATCGTTTTCTTTCCGATCATGAGCTGGCTCGCATTACCCGCCTCAGCCGCCCTACTGTTCGGCGGGCGCTCGATGGGTTGCAACGCGATGGCTGGATCGAACGTCGTCCCGGCATCGGCACCTTCATCGGCCCCCGCGCCGGGCTGCCGAAGCTCGAGCAGCGCCGACACAACCATAACGGTTCGGCGCGGCAGACGGTTCGTCTCGCTTTGCTGATGCACATGCTCGGCGACTTCGCACACGACTGGTACGCCGCCGGACTGATCAGCGGCATCGACACCGTCGCGGAAGAGACCGGCGTATCGATCGAGCTGCTTGGCAATCGCGACGGCGATGTCGCGTCCGCTTCACGGCGACTCTTGCAGAGCCGTCCTGACGTGCTCGCTCTGGCCGCCCCGCCACTGCGGCACACCGTGCTCATCGGCGAAGCGCGCCGGCTGGAAATTCCCGTGATCGGCACCGGCACGCTGCTCGCCAACGTCGGCGCGCCCTCCGTTTGCGAGGATGGCGAAGACGGCGCGCGCATGGCAGTGCAGCATCTGGCCGCCCGCGGCCATCGCCGCATCGGATTGATCATCCCGACCTTCCCGCTGCCGTGGGTTTTCCAGCGGCGCCGCGGATACGTCGCGGGAATGAACGAAGCGGGTCTCGGGTTCGATGAAGGTCTGACCCTCTGGCTCGAGAATCACGAAAAGCCGCAAGGCGCCGATGCTGTTCGCGCGTATCTCCGCCGCCACCAGCCGACGGCCGTGGTGCTCGCGAGCTGGGTGTTGGCCGATGCGTTGTCGCCGCTGATCCAGGCGGGCGAGCTTGTCGTACCGCGCGATTTGTCGGTGGTGACCTTCGACCAGCAACCCGGCGTCGCCGCCAAGCTGGGAAACGTGCGGCCCACGACGATTAGCATGCCTTTGCACGAAATGGGCGCAAGTTTAGCGCACATGGCCCGGCATTTGATTGATGGAGAAACAGTCGACACGGTGACGACGCTGCCGTGTTCGCTAGTCGAGGGTGAATCCGTCGCGTCGATCGAGCCGGCGTAGTTGTTCCGCGCCGGCGGAACGAAATGACCGCGATTTCGGAGGTCCGAATGTCTGCCCAAACCGCAAACCGCACACGCGGCGCGTTCACGCTCGTCGAGTTGCTCGTCGTCATCGGGATCATCGCGATCCTGGTCGGCATCCTGCTGCCGTCGCTGGCGCGTGCGCGTGAGGCCGCGAACCGCGCTGCGTGCCTGAGCAACCTGCGCTCGATCGGTCAGATGTGGATCATGTACGCGAACGAGAACAAGCGACAGATCCCGCTCGGAACGCAGTCGAACGTTTACCAGGAGGCGTATTGGATCCGTCTCAGTAATCGCTTCCCAAGCTGGGGGCCGTTCTACCTCGGCAATTACATGAAGTCGCCCGGCATCTACTACTGCCCGTCGTCGTCAGATCCGTGGTATATGTACAACGGGCAAAACAACAAGTGGCAGCCTGACGCGGGCAACACCCGCGCGGGTTATTTCATGCGGCCCATGTACTCCGACGGCACGCCGGTGTTGTGGCAGCAGTCGGGCGCCAGTGCACCCATTCCCGTAAACGGCAAGGCGCAGCCGGGAAACGGCTTGGGCAACCAGGAACCGTGGTTCCCCTATCCGAAGCTCGACCGGATGAAGAACCGCGCGCTCGCGTCAGATTTGTTCCACTCACCGTCGCGAATTCGTTACATGCACAAGAAGGGCATCAACGTCCTGTATTCTGACGGATCCGCGAAGTTCGTGTTTAAGGAACCGCTGGCAAAGCTGCCGACTACCTGGCCGAAGCCGGCGTGGACGACTTGGTCTACGACGGTCCTTCCGTTTGATGATCAATCTCTGCCTGACACCGTCGGCGCTGCGGCCAACGGTACGATGACGTGCATCTGGGAATATCTTGACCGCCAAGGCGGGGCTACGCCGAATCCCGGATTTCAATTTCCGCCGTAGAGCGGGTTCCGGTGATGAGACGAGAAAGAGCCTTCACAGCTTCGATCTCTGGTTGTAAATCGGGATCATCGATCATCGCCAATACTGCTAGGCCTGCTTTTCCCAAACTTGTTTAGCAAAAAAATGCGCCAATCGCAACTTACTGAAAGAATTCTGGCCCCCCGTTTATACAACGTGCTCTTTTAGAGTCATGTTTCCTTTCTTGCAGTCGTCGCCTTCTGAAGGAGTGAGCCATGTCATATCGCGAGAAGTCCCGAATTGTGTTCACCGCAGCGGCGTTAGTCGCGGCATGCGGCACTGCCAACGGCTCGAGCGTGACTTTCTTTGCCCCATGGGGATTACCAAATATCCTTCCGTTCGAGGACGATGGAGTAGAACCCAATGACATAACGCAGGGTTCTCATGTTCTTTCTGCGACCATCGGGGTTCCCGTATTTCAATCAGCATGGGGTACGCAATCGAACCAGTCCATCTCGTTGAGCATGGGATTACAAGGCGATTGGGATCTTCAGCGAAGTGGCGAACATGGCTGGAACGACTGGGAAAGCGTACAGGCGGACGGCGACCTGCGCTACCAGTACAATAGCACAAGTCATTCAGCGTTCTTATCAAATTGGGGCCAATACCCATACGCGTCCAATTGGTCCGACAGCTTCAATGCTTCCACTTCCGGCACCAATACACTTACGTACCCGCTGCGAACTACGACATGGATGAATGAGTGGGACGTTTACAATGGCTTGGGCTACACTCTTCAAACGAGCGATCCGGGTTCTATCAGCGGGGCTGTTCGCAGCATGTTCCACGGCGCGATCAGTATGACCTATACCTTCACTCCTTCTAACAAATGGACCGGTGGAGGTGGCGGCGGCGGACCGGCCAACTGGAACAACGGCGCGAATTGGGGGGGTGGTGTGCCGAATGCAGTTGGCGCTCATGCATGGCTGGACGACACGGCCGCTCTCTATCAGGTTTCGCTCGACTCCGCAGTCACGGTTGGGACGCTGATGATTGATAGTACGACAGCCTACACGATCTCCGGGCCCTATGGCCTCACGCTTGATCACGCGAACATGGACCCCCAGTTCTTGGCACAGGGGGCCAGCCACACGATCTCCGCCGACGTGCACCTGTCGAAGTCCGCTACGATCACCGTGGGTTCTGGTGCAGACCTTACACTTAGTGGCCAGTTATCCGCGGCGTCCAACGCCACCCTGAGCAAGAACGGCCCGGGTGCCTTGCACGTTTCCAACCTACGAGTGCCCGCCGTGAGCGTTGGCGGCGGAACCATTGAGGTCGTCGCCAACGGCACAAGTTCCGGAACCAGCAAAGTAACCGATCTGTCGATTGTCGACGCAAAGCTCGATCTGCGGGACAACGACTTGGTGGTGAACTATTCTGGCGCGAGTCCGCTTGGCATAAGCAATGGCGCTCGCTACACAGGAGTGACTGGCAACATTCAGAGTGCGAGCAATGCTGGCGCGTGGGACGGTCCGGGCATCACGACAAGCATGTCCGACGCCGCTAGCGGGCTGACCACCCTTGGCATCGCGGAGGCCGCAGACGTGCTCGGTCTCACTGGGTCTGACACAGCGCTATGGGGTGGCCAGACGGTCGATGCAACGTCGCTGCTGATCAAGTACACCTACGCCGGTGACCTCAATCTCGACGGCTTAATTTCCGGCGACGATTACAGTGCAATTGACTTCAACATCAACGTGCCTGGCGCGTCCGGTTATTACAACGGTGACGTAAACTACGACGGCATCATCAGCGGCGACGACTACTCAACGTTGGACTTCAACTATACTGCTCAAGGACAGCCAAACACGACCGGTGCCCCCGGCGGCGTGCAGGGTATGACCACCGTTCCTGAACCCGGCTTCCTGAGCGTTCCACTTATCGGAATAGTGTTGATGATATCGCGGCGACGGAAGCGTTCATGATATTGAACAGTGGTTCCTCGTGCAGGGCTGCGCAGCAGCCGCCGCAGAATATTAACGCTGCACTTAGCGGCGCCTAATGTCATGATGGCGTCTTGTGGGAACTCCTCGACCTAGGGCGCGACGCCAAAACTAGGTTCGAGTTCCCCGCCGGAAGACGAGGTGTCTCCATGCGGCGACAAAAGGGTTTCACCCTCGTCGAATTGCTCGTCGTGATCGGGATCATCGCGATTCTGATCAGCGTCCTTCTGCCAACGCTGGCAAAAGCGCGGGCATCAGCAAGCCGAGCGGCATGCTTGAGCAACCTGCGCTCGATCATGCAATTGCAGAACATTTACGCTGCTGAGAATCTGCAGCAGTTCGCGCTCGGGTCGAACAGCGCCAGCTATCAAGGCTCCTACGTTGTTTCGGTCGCAATTTCGCCCACGGACGTGCGCTGGCCCGGGTTCGGCGTGTTGTACAAGGCGAACCTCCTGAAGAGCCCCAAGATCCTGTACTGCCCGAGCGAAGTCCGCGACTATCACATGTTCGACTCAGGGTCGATGAACGCCTGGACGCCGGAAGACCCGAACACCAATACCCCTGGCAAGACCGTCCGCGCGGGCTATTTCCTACGCCCGTTCACGGCAGACTATCGGCCGGTCCTGTGGTACGCCGGCCCGCCGGCGCCAGGTCTTGGCCCGGCGCCACCTGTAGACAACAAGAACTTCCCAGCCGCGAAGCCGTTTGTGTATGCGCCGTATCCGAAACTGAGCAAGATGAAACGCGCGGCCGTCGTGGCCGACATCTTCTCCGGGCCCATGCGGATTCAGCAGCGCCACGAGAAGGGCATCAACATCGCGTTCGCCGACGGCTCGGCCGAATGGGTTGAGCGCAAGGCATTGACGAACGATCTCCCGGCGTCGGTGCGGCTCTATGGGCTGACGACGACCCAAACGCCGTTACCCGCGAAGTTCGAAGACCTTGACGACGCCTTCGGCAAGACCAAGACCGGCGGGACGGTCGACTGTAACGTCGTCATGCAGGCCGTGTGGGAGATGCTCGACCGCCGGGGCAAATAGTTCGATTTTCCCATTGAATGTCAGGTCGTTGTTTGGTATGAGAATGGGTTGGCTCGCGGGTCGGGCAAGGCGAAATGCACCAAACTGCAACGCCTTGCAACAATATCCTGTGTTGCCGACTCGCTGGCGTTCGCAAGTAGCGAGAAGAGAATGAGTTACAGCGAACGCCGCGACGCGGGCCGCGGAGATTGTTGCACGCGGGTCGTCAACTGCTCGGGCGTCGCCGGCATCGCCGCCAAACTCGCCAAACTCATCACCGTCGCGATGCTCGCCGGACTGCTGGCGGCGTGGCCGTCGGGCGCCTTCGCCGCCGGCACCACCACCACCCTCACTACCGACGGTGCGTGGACCTGGTTCAACGATCCGCGCGGAATCGTCGACAACGGGAAGCTCTACACCGGCTGGATCGACTCCGGCGGATTCCTCTTTGCCGCTTCGCATGACCTGACAACCGGCGTGACGTCCACCACGCCGCTCTACAACGGCGCGTTTTTCCAGCGCGACGATCACGACAACCCTGCATTCCTGAAAAACCCGAACGGCTCGCTGACGGCCTTCTACGCCCCGCACGGCGGCGCGTCCGTGCGCATCCAGGACATCGCCGTCTCGCCCACCGGCACGCTCACGGCCGGTGCGATCGCTACGCAGAATTCCTGGAGCTACGGCGGAACGAGCGGCTGGTCATACGCCAACCCGTACCGACTGAGCGACGACAACGGCGCGAGCAAAACGTATCTCTTTTCCCGCGCGCCGAATTTCAATCCGTCCTACCGCATCCGCGACGACGCGACCAATACCTGGGGCGCGGCCAAGCCGCTCATCCTCAACAGCGGGCAGCGGCCGTACGTGAAGTATCACTCGAACAACGTCGACCGCGTCGGCTTCACGTTCACCGACGGGCATCCGCGCAACGTGCAGAACAACGTTTACTACGCCTACCTTCAGGACGACGCCTACTGGCGCGTCGACGGGACGAAGATCAAGGACCTGTCGGCCGGTCCGCTGAGCCTCAGCGACATGCAGGACAGCGTCGGCACGGTCTACAACCACGTCGGCAGTCCCGCGGGGAACAATTCATGGGTGTGGGACGTCGCGACCGACGCGCAGGGCCGCCCGGTCGTCGCGTACACAACGTTCCTGAGTGACACGGTGCACGAATATCACTGGGCGCGCTTCGAGGACGGCCAATGGCGCGACCGCCGGCTCGTGCGCGCGGGGCCGAGCATCGCGCTCAGCGGCGAGACGCATTATTCCGCCGGCATCGCGCTCGATCCGACCGATCCGGAGATCGCCTACCTCTCCTCGCAGAACGCCGGCACGTGGAACCTTCAGCAGTGGAAGCTCAACGACGACGGCGCGACCTGGGCCACGCAGCTCATCGCCAATGGTTTCGGCCCGCACGATGAGAACATCCGCCCGTTCGTGCCGCAGAACCGCCCGGCCGATACGGAGATGGTGATGTGGCTGCGCGGGCAGTATGACTTCTGGGACTTCTCGCGCGGCGTGGGTTACGACATGTCGGTGATGCTGTGGACGAACCACGTCGGCGGCGCGGGCGCGGAAAGCGCTTCGGGCATCCCCGAGCCGTCTGGCGCGCTCGCGATCCTCGTCCTGTCGACATCACTGCTCGCGCGGCGGCGACGCCAGACGCGCCAATCACACGCCGCGGCGGCGGCGACGTCCCACTAGCGCCGCGGCCAGCGCCACCAAACCACAAGCGGCCGGTTCGGGAACCGCCGTCACGCCGGACAGACCCGCGCTGCCGCTCGTGAAGAACGGCGCGCCTTGCGCCGCGTAGTTGAAATCGATCGTGCTGTAGTCGTCGCCGGAGACAATGCCGTCATAGTTGAAGTCACCGTTGGAGTATCCGTCAGCGCCGGTGCCGACGTTGAAGTCGATGGTGCTGTAGTCGTCGCCGCTGATGAAGCCGTCCATGTTCGCGTCGCCGGCGTACGTGTACATCGCGATGGTCGACGCGCCCGTGATCGTCTGCCCGGCGAAGATGTCGGTGTCGGTCGGGCCAAGGCCGCGAAGCTGCTCGCCGGTGGCGACGCCGATCGTCGTGAGGCCGGTGGCGGCGTCGGACATCGAAGTCGTCAGGCCGGGCGAGTCCCACGCGCCGCCGTTTGAGGCGCGTTGCACTTCGCCCTGGATGCCGCTGTAGACGCCATTGATGTCGGCGTTGCCGGCGGGGTTGGTGGTGATCAGCTTGTTGTCCCTGAGGTCCAGTCGCGCGCCCGCCGGGAGATTGAGCGCGCCGACATTGCTGACGCCATCGGCGAAGCTGTCCTGCCCGATGACGAGCGTGCCGTCGGAGACGGTGAGGCTTGCGCCGCCGGTGCGGACGTGCCGCACGGAGAGCGAGCCGGGGCCGCTCTTGGTGAAGCTGGCGGACCCGTCGACGAATCCGAGGTCGCTGGAGTTTACCGTCGTCGTTGCGATCGTTCCGCCGCCCGCGTTGACGGTGACGTCGCGCCCGACGCTGTTGACCGCGCCGGTGAGTTGCAGCGTGCCGCCCGTGCCGAGCGCGAGATCGTTCGTCGCGCCGTTGTTCCCGAGGTTGTTCGAAGCGCCGACGGAAAGAATGCCGTCGTTGACGCTCGTCACGCCGCTATAGGTGTTCGCCGCGATCAGCGTCAGCGTGCCGGCGCCGCTCTTGGCGAGACTGTTGCCGCTGATGATGCCGGTGAACGTGGTGTTGCCGGTTTCGTTCACGGTAAGCGTCTGGCCGGCGCCGATGACGACGTTGCCGCGGACCGCGCCGCCGCCGGAGAGATTGCCGATGGTTTCGCTGGCGGCGACGTCGAGCGTCGCGATGCTGCCGGAGATGGGATCGCCGATGACGACGGCGGATGTATCCGGGATCGCCGAACCCCCGGTGGTTCGCACCGTGCCAAGCAGGATCGTCGTGTCGCCGCTGTAGCTGTTGTTGCCGCCGAGGACGAGCGTGCCGTTGGTCGCGGCGACGCGGCCCTTGGTCAAGCCACCGGTGCCGGTGATGTTGCCATTGAGAATGAGGGTGTTCTGCGTCGGGGTGGAGTTGTTGACCTCGAAGCTGCTGATGCCCTGCCCGGTCGGGTTGAGGACGATGTTGTTGGCCATCGTGATGGTCAGCCCGAGGTTGGTGCCGCCGATGCCGAGCTGCGCGACGCCCGCCGCCGTGGCCGGCGAGATGTCGGGCGCGCTGAGATAAATGGTTCCATTGCCCGCCGCCGTGTTGTTGTGGGCGTTCCAGCGCCCCTGGTTGACGACGAGGTCGCCGTTCATGCTCGGCTGGGCGATGTTGCTCTGGACGGTGTTGGTACCGGTCTTGGTGAGCGTGTTGCCGGCGGCGCTGGTGATCGGGTGATTGATGAGCGGGACGCCGGACGAGTGACTCCAGTCAATGATGCCGCCGCCGCTGCCGATGGTCAGCCCGCGATTGGCATTGAGCCCGACGAGGCTGGAGTTGGAGTACCAACGGATGGTCGCGCCATTGTTGAGCTGGACGGCGTCAGCGTCGAACGTCGCCGGGACGCCGCCGAAGTTGGAGTCCTTGTTCACACCGAGCACCCCAGCATCGACGATCACGCCGCCGGTGAAGGTGTTGTTGGCCGTGCGCAGATCGAGAATGCCGCCGCCGATCTTGTGCAGCGGCGAAGTGCCGGACGCGCCGTCGGCGATGATGCCGGCGATCTCGGCGTATTGGCCGGTGGGGACTTCGATCTTGCCGCCGCCCGCGTTGAGCGTCACGCCGCGGTTGATGTTCACGAGCACGCCCTGGAGCCCCGCGGCCCCGCCGGAGGTGATGACGCCGGTCGGCGCGACGCCGTTCGTGAGGCGCAGGGTGCCGTTGTAGATGTTGATCTTGCCCGGCGTTGCCGCAGCGGGAGCGGCGCCGAAGCGCGAGTCGGCGTCGACGACGAGCACGCCGCCGGCGTCGATGCCGTTGGTATTGCCGACGTTGGTCACGCCGGTGAACGTGTTGACGCCGGTGAGCGCCATCGTCCCCGTGCCGACCTTGGTGATGTTTCCGGCGCCGGAAATAATGCCGCCGTACGTCGTGCTGCCGCCGTTGATGCCGGCTGAAAGCGTGCCGGAGCCGAGCGTGACCGAGCCCGCGCCGGCGAGGGAGCCGACCGTCTTGATCTGGTTGTTGACGTCCAGGACGCTGCCGGCGCTGACGTTGACGGCGGATGCGCTCAAGTCGCCCGCTGCGCCGAGGCGCACGGTGCCGGCGAGAATGTCGGTCGAGCCGGTGTAGGTGTTGGCGCCGTCGAGCACGAGCACGCCCGCGCCCGCCTTGGTGACGCGGAGCGCGCCGCCGGCGTTGTTGACGATCGGGACGGAGACGGTCAGGTCGTGCGCCGCGTCCGGCGTCGTGACGATCATTTCGTGACCAGCGGCTGAGCCGGCGGTGAGCGATCCGCCGCCGCCGATCGAGTGCGTCGCGCCGACGGCAAGGATTCCGTCGGTGACGTTCAGCGTCGCGCCCGCGTCGATCGTGATCGGGACGCCCGACCCGGAAACGCGCAGCGAATTGATCGTCTTGTTCGCCGCGACGGTTGCCGCGACGTTGGTGCTGACGTTGTCGGTGGCGAGCCAGGTCGTCGAGTCTGCCGAGGTGTTGTACCCGGAATACGCGACAACATTGCCGGTGCCGGCGTCGATGGTCGCCCAATCGGTGCTGTTATACGTCGCCCATCCGCCGAGGATGCCGTTCGGCAGCGACGGTGTCGTCACGATGCCGAACGTCGTGCTGGCGGACGGCTCGAACGCAACCACGCCGGCGCTGCGCGAGATCGAGTTGAAGGTCATCGTTCCGATCGAGCCGGTTCCGCCGGTGAACGATCGGACGGCGTTGGCGCCGCCGGCGATCTGGAGCGCGCCGGCGACTTCCGTCGTCGGGGCGCCGAGATCCATGTCGATGCGCAGAACGCCGCCATTGAGCGTGATCGAGGCGGCGTCGTTGATGCGATTGTTGTTGTTCACGCCGATCTGGTTGCTCAGCCGCAGGGTGCCGGCGTTGATCGTGACGGCGGACGTCGCGCTGAGCGCGCCGTTGGCGCCGGTGAGCGTGAGGCTGCCGACGCCGCTCTTCGTGAGCGCACCGGTGCCGGTGACGGCGGAGGTGAGCGAGAGTTCATTCGTCGTGGCGATCGTCGCGCCGGCGGCGCCGAGGACGAAGGCGCGGTCGGTTGTCGTGCTGGCGCCACTGTACGAGAGCGTGGCGGCGGTCGACGCGTCGCCGATCCCGACGGCGGTCAGCGCCATGCCCATGCCCTGCGCGGTGCCGGCGTTGGCGATCGTGCTGACGCTGACCGTGCCGCTGCGGATTGTGAAATCGCCGGTGAAGGTGTTCGCGCCCAGCAGCGTGAGTCCGCCCGCGCCCGTTTTGGTCAGCGATCGCGGCCCGCCGGTCTCGCTGATGACGCTGCCGATGATCAGCGGCCCGGGTCCGGCGACGTTCAAGTCGCCGCTGCCGCCGAGCACGAGATTGAGCACACCGGTGCCGGCGCCGATGTTCGGGCCGCGTATGTTGAACGTACCCGCGCCGGTGACGCTGATGAGCGGATTGGCGCCGCTGCCGACGAGCGTGAGGTTGGAGTTCGTCGCCAGGCCGGTCTGGTTGCCGAGGCTGCGGCTGAGGGGGTTCGTATAGGTGATGTACTGCGCGGTGATGTTGCCGGCCGACATCGTCATGTCGAGGTTGCCGCCGTTGACGAGGATGTCGTCGCTGGCGGTCGGAAGGCCGGTCGGTGTCCAGTTCGTCGTCGTGAGCCAAGCCTGGTTCGCAGAGAGGAAGACCTTTTGAACGGCCAGCGCATCCGCTGGCGCCAGGACGACAGCGACGACGGGCGCGACCGACGCCAGCATCAGCCTGACGACGGCGCGGCCATGGCGGCGGGGGCGCGGGCGAACGGGATGAAGCTCGAGGCCGCTGGCGTTCGCTAACGCGCGTGATCGATAACCGCTCGACATGATTCGCTCTCCTGCCCCACTCGGGGCGTGCGTGAACCGGACGTGCTCGTGCAAAGGTGCCTGCCGCAGATGTGTCTCGATCGAGTCGAGGGCCCTCACTCTGCAAGCATGGACGCAAACCTATTCTGGCCTGCAAGCAGAAAACTACAAGCGAAATGTGACGCGAAAGTTCCGGCCCGAAGCCCGCGGGACCGGCAGAAAACGCGTGCCGGGAAGGATTGCTCCGCCAGGGTGTTGAGGCTCACACGCCAGTGGTTGCGGCACCGCCGAGACAGCCGCAAGTCCCCTGCCCGACGCACTCCGGCC
>JAXDMN010000050.1:0-45231 GCA_034666045.1 Phycisphaerales bacterium
TGGCGGACCTTCAGAAATTGCGCGACAGCGGAAAACTGACGCCGGAGGAATTTGAGCGAGCGCGGACGATCGTGCTACGGCGGGCGCAGGAGCGCGATGCGGAAGCGGACAGCACGCGCGGGCACGCGTTCGCGGTGATCCAGAAGGTGATTCCCGTCGATCCGGTCCCCCCGCCGCCGCCAGCGGAGGATGATCAGTCGCGCGACGCGCGGTAGCGATCAGGGGGAAAATTCCACGCATACTGCTCTGCCAGCATCGGCAGCAGCGCGTCGCGGGTCACGTGCTCGTCGCCGATGCGATAGAGGGCAACTTCGCCCGGCACGATTTTTTTCGGGCCGAGCTCGATCACGTCGGGAAGCGTTTTTGAGATTGCATGCGCGGGCCAATCTGGCTGGCGCGGGGCGATGACCCATGTACCGTCGGAAAGATCCGCCGGCCGGGCGCGGTTGCCGGTGTGGCGGCGGAGAAGCGTGAGCGTTGGTTGGTAACCTTTGACCAGCGAGATCATCGGCGCATCGCGCGGCACAACTTTTCGGACGTCATCGACAAAACTGACGAGATTGCGCGTGTAGCCGCTCTTCGCTTCGGGCGAGCGACGCCATTCCCACTGTGCGAGGTACGCCGCCATCAGCAGCGGCGCGATCGCGACGACGGCCGGGCGAAGGTGGATGCGCCGGGCGAGTTCGATCATGCCGTAGGCGGCGAGAATCGACGCAGCCGGGTAGGCCGGCAGCAGATAATCCGGGCGTTTTCCCGGCGGGATGCTGAAGGCGACCACCACGAGCGCGAGCCAGACGATCGCCGGCGTGAGTTCATGTCGCAGCCAGCGCGTCGGCGGGATCAGAACGAGCGCGAGCATCGCGGCGAGCGACCAGGGAAGAAACTTGCTGATGAACCACATCGGGGTCATCCAGATCGGTTTTGAAATGGACTCGGGTCCGCCGACGGTGAGACGGGAGGCGCCTTCGGATTTGAGCACACCCCAGAATGCTTCAGGTGCGTGTTGATATGCGAGGAGTGCCCACCCACCGACGATGAGAAGCAGGAGTAGCGCGCCCCAGATCCAATTCACTTTGAGGAGCGGTTTCCATTGCCGCTGAAGCGAGACCGCAGCGAGCGGAAGGTAGATTATTGGAATCAGGGCAGCAGGTCCCTTGCTCAGCGCCGCGCCTGCGACGCAGAGCCAAAAACCGATCGATAATGAAGTCGTCTTCCGCTTCCCGATGATCGCGCGTGTACTGCAGACCCACGCGCCGGTGAGAAAAACGGTCATGACCATGTCCGGGCGCGACAGGTACATCTGTTTCATCACCGGGACGTTCGCGAACCAAATTGCCGCAGCGAGATACGCGATGGTTTCCGCGTGCTCGTGATCGCGCAAGAGGTGGCGCGTCATGACGACGATTAGCCACGCGATGATGAACGTCGCGGCGATCGACGGGAGCTTGAACGTCCACTCGTCCCAGCCCGGCGCGAGCTTGAGGAGCAGCGCGTCGAGCCAGTTGTACATCGGCGGTTTTGTCGACGGCTCCAGCAGCATGTCGCGCGGCCAGGTCCAGTGATTGTTGAGCGCGACGTCGGCGCTGGCGGCCATCGTCTTGGGCTGGTCCTTGTCGTACAGGTCGCCGGGGCCGAAGAGGCGGGCGGCCAGCGTCGTCAGCGCGACGGCGATGAGGATCATGAAAGCAATCCGCCGGCTGGTCACGGCGGGGACTATAACGCGTCCGGCATTGTGCGTAGAGTGTGCTTGGACACGCGAGCAAGGAGTGACCTCGATGAGCCGGCCGATCCAGGAAAACATCCCGTGCCCCGGGTGCAACCAGGCGTCGCCGTTTACGATGTGGGCATCGCTCAACGTCACGCTCGACCCGGACAAGAAGCCGCTGCTGATCGACGGCGAGCTGTTTCGCTTTCGCTGCCCGCACTGCGGCGCGGTGACGCAGGTCGCCTACCCAATGCTCTATCACGACATGGAGCGGCAGTTCATGATCTGGATGGCGCCGGCCGACGATTCCGGCAACGCCGCCGGGTCGGCGGAGGCGGGGTTCAAGTCGCAGGGACAGATGACCGGGTACACGTTCCGCTCGGTGCACTCGATCAATGAATTGCTCGAGAAGATTCTGATCTTCGACGCGAAGCTGGACGATTTGGTCATCGAGATGGTCAAGATGGTGATCCTCACGCAGATGCCGCAGGCGGATCAGTCGGAGGAGACGGAAGTCCACTTCGCACAGCTCGAAGACAACGGCGCGGAGGGGCAGGAGCTGGTCTTCGCGATCGTCAAGCTGGCGGAAACGACCGGCGCGACGCTGCCGCGCGAGCCGGTCTACACCGACATGGCCAAGGCGGTTGCCGAGTTGAAGAGTCGGAAATCGCCGCCGCCGGGCGGACAATGGCCGCACATCGACGCGGCGTATCTGATGGATCTGATGGACCTGAGCGAGAACGCGCCGCCCGCAGCCGCGCCGCCGCCGGATGAGCAGAAGCCTTGGTGGAAAAAGTGGTAGATGCGCTGCGATGACACGAACCGATCCATCCCGAGTCGGAACCGGCGCGTGGCAGGAGCGTCTGAAGTTCGTCATCGAAACGGTGCGCGAGATGAGCGCGCAGACCGATCCGCAGCGGATGGTCGAGACCTACAGCAACCGCGTGCGGCAGGTGATGCCGGTGGACGGCACGGTCTCGCTCAGCCGCCGCGGATACCAGTCACCGGACGTGCGCGTCACCCGCGCGAGCATCTGGACCGAGGATGTGAACCCGTGGAAGCAGCGCGACGGGTTGGTCATCCATCACGGCGGATTGTTCTCGAAGTTGATCTACGCGGACGAGCCGACCGTGATTGACGAGTTGCAAGTCCCCGCCGACGACCCGGCCGCGCCGTTCGTGGCCGGGATGCGATCGGCGATGGCGATTCCACTGTTCGACCAGGGCGTCGCACTCAACATGGTCATCCTGTTCCGCCGCGAGCCGGCCGCGTTCGAGCGCGAATCGCTGCCGGAGCGCGTCTGGCTGAGCAATCTCTTCGGCCGCGCGACGCACAACCTCGTGCTGTCGGAACAGTTGAGGGAAGCGTACGACGCCGTCGATCGGGAGCTTCAGGTCGTGGCGGACATCCAGCGTTCGCTGCTGCCAGCGGAGCTGCCACGAATTCCGGGCGTCGAGCTGGCGGTGCACTACCGGACGTCGAAGCATGCGGGCGGGGATTATTATGACTTTTTCCCGCTGCCGGACGGGCGATGGGGAATTCTCATCGCCGACGTCAGCGGCCACGGCACGCCGGCCGCGGTTTTGATGGCCGTCACGCACAGCATCGCGCACACGCACGACGGCCCGCCCGCCCCGCCGGCGATGCTGCTCGACTTCGTCAACCGTCATCTCGCGGCCCGCTATACGAACGGCAACGGGACGTTCGTGACGGCGTTTTACGGGATCTACGATCCCGGCACGCGCGAGATGGTCTACGCCAGCGCGGGCCATCCCCCGCCGCGCGTTCGCCGCGGGCAGGGACGCGGGGCGGACGCCCGGATCGAATCGGCGTTCGCGCCATCCGGCCTGCCGCTGGGGATCGACGCGGACGAGCGTTATGCCGACGGCGTCGTCCGCTTCGAGCCGGGCGACTTGCTCCTGCTCTACACGGACGGGATCACCGAAGCCCGCGGACCCGGAACCGCCGATTTTGCGCTATTCGGTTATGACCGTCTCGACGCTGCCCTCGCCGGCTGCGCGCACGACGCCGGCGACGCGCTGACATGCGTTTTGCGTGACGTGGATCACTTCACTGGTGGCGCTGCGCCCAGCGACGATCAAACCCTGATGGCGGCTGCGTTTACGTCAGATTCGACGGCGCGGAATTGAACCGTTAAATGAGGCGTTAAACCCCCGCGCGAAAATGCTCCGGTTATTGCGTCCGCAAGCGGCCAATTTGTTTGCAGTTGGGGCTAGCAGGGGTATATTTGGAAGTTCGGTGCTGAAGGGCAAGGGCGGAGGGCGTCCTTGGCTTTGCCGGTATTTTGTGACTCCGGCGGCCGCACTTCCAGCACTAACTGTTCGTACTCAGTGACAATTAGCCGTGTAAAACGCCCCGCCGCCGATGGTCGGCGGTCGGCACCATAAGCCCATGCCGCGCGTGCGCGTTGACCGAGAGGGTCCGTCGTGCGGCAGTTGCTGCGCGCGGGAAACGGCCTTTCGCTTAACCGGTTTACGCCGGGCCGTTCACGCGACGCTAACACAATGGGACATGGTGCAGCGACGAGCGCGGAACGGGCAATCGGGCCCGCATCCGGGATCGGGGCACACAAGCCTCTGCCAGCGAGAGAGAGACAGTCAGTTCACAACAAGCCCTTCGGGGCGGGAGACGAGTTCATGAAGTCAATGGAAATGGGCGCGGCCACGGGAAACAAGGCCACCCGCAACGCACGACGCGCGGCAATCATGATGGCCGCGGTCCTCGGTGGTCTGGGCAGCGGAAGCGTCGCCAGCGCCGTGAACCTCTACTGGGACTCCAACGGCGACACCGCCACCACGCTCGGCGGCAGCGGCAACTGGCTCGATCCCAACCTGTGGCGCCTCGGCTCGACGGTCGGCGGCCTGCAAAGCTGGACCAGCGGCAGCGACGCCAAGTTGACCGGCGCCACCGCCCAGGCCGGCACGCTCACCATCGCCGGCAGCGTCTCCGCCAACTCCGTCGAATACCTCAACACCGGCGGCGTCTACGCCATCACGGGCGGCACCCTGAACATCGGTGAGGGCGGCTTCAAGATCACCACCCCGACCGGCGAGCAGCGCGTCGTCTCGGTGGTGAACAGCACCGCCGCGGGCGGACACCTGAACTACATCCGTGGTGGCGCGGCCGGCAACACCAGCCGCTTCGCCCTGCAAGGCGTCAACACCTTCACCGGCAACATCAACGTCACCGGCACCGCCATCACCGGCCCGATGACCTCGACCGCCGCCCGCCTCGACCTCAACGTCCAGGGCGCGCTCCCGAGCGGTGCGGACATCAACTTCTTCACCAACAACGGCAACGTCAGCAGCTTCGGTCCCAGCAGCGCCGCCATCACGATCGACGCTAGCCAGATCATCAACTTCAACGCGGGCGGCAGCGGCACGACGCAGGAAGGGTCGCTCGGCGCGGGCACGGGCAACACCCTGACGATGAACAGCGCGATCACCGGGAATGTGAACCTGTCGTTCCAGACCGGGACCGGCGGCGGTGCTGGCCTGGTCGTCCTCAACGTCGCGAACACCTACACCGGTTCGACCACGCTGAACACCCAGAACGCCATCACCGGCGGTATGGGAATGGTCAAGCTGGGCTTGGCCAACGCGCTGCCCGTCGGCACGACGTTGCAGATTGGCATCAATACCGGCACGTTCGGCAGCGGCGCGCTCGACCTGGCCGGATTCGACCAGACGGTCGCCGCCCTGCGCACCGGCACCAATGCGACCTCCGCCAACACCTCCGCCGGCATCACCAACACCGGCTCCAATCTCAGCACCCTGACCATCACCGGCAACCAAGCCACCACGTACGGCTCGACCATCGGCTCGTCCTCGGTCGCCGGCTATAACCCGAGCGGCCCGAACGTCGACAACATCGCGCTGGTGCTGTCCAACACGCACACCGGCTCGCTCACACTCACGAAGAGCGGCTTCTACATGGGCGGCACGACCGTCAACGGCGGCGGGCTGATTGTCAACAACAACCCGGTCGACGGCAGCGGCACCGGTTTGGGCGCCGTCAACGTCAACGCGGGCGGCTCCGTCGGCGGCTCCGGCCGAATCGGCGGCGCCGTCACACTCGGCACCGGCAACGCTACCTTCAACCCCGGCGGCGTCGCAGCCGTCGAGGACATCCAGCTCGACAACGGCCTGACCCTCTCCTCCCTGAACCAGCTAAACTTCGACTTCGCGCCGACCCTTAACGACAAGATCGTCGTCAGCGGCGACCTCGCCCTGCCGAGCTCCGGCGACATCGACTTCAACCTCAACAACATGGGCGGCCTGGTCACCGGCACCTACGACCTCATCTCCTATACCGGCTCGATGACCGGTAACTTCGCCACCCTCAGCGTCGGCACCGCCCCGGGCGGCGCCACGTACATGCTGCTCAACACGGCCAACGTCCTCCAGCTCCAAGTCAGCGGCGCGGCGACCAACCGCACCTGGACCGGCGCCGTCAACGGCGCGTGGGATGTCAACGGCACCGCCAACTGGACCGGCGCCGGATCGAAGTTCATCAACGGCGACCCGGTCAGCTTCGACGATAGCGGCAACAACACGTCGATCACCATCGCTGCCGGCGGCGTGGCGCCCTCCGGCGTCGCGTTCAGCAACAGCGCGAAGAACTATTCGTTCGCCGGCGGACCGATCTCCGGCTCCGGCGGGCTCACCCTGACGGGTAGCGGCACCGTCACCCTCAACAATGCCAACACGTTCACCGGCGCGGTCAATGTCGCCGGCGGCGGAACGCTCGCCATCAGCTCCGGCGCAGCAATCGGCAGCGCGTCGGCAGTCAACCTGTCGAACGGCTCCATCCTGCAGCCGAACGGCGCGGCCGTCTCCACGGACCGCACCATCAGCATCGACTCGACCGGTGGCACCATCAACGCCAACGCCGGCAATAACCTCACCGCGACCGCGCACATGACCGGCCTCGGCGTGTTGACCAAGACCGGGCCGGGCACCTTCACCATGGCCGCCGCCAGTCCGCTCACCACCGTGCGCGGCGGACAGACGACCATCAACGGCGGTACCGTCAAGGTCACCAGCGTCAACGACAACGGCGTCACCGGCCTGGGCACCGGCGCGATCACCGTCAACAGCGGTGGCACGCTCGACCTCGGAACGCGAGTCGGCTTCCAGACGAATGGCACCACGCCCGGCACCGGCCTGACCGTCAACCTCAACGACGGCGGCACCGTCGCCGGCTCGACCGCCGACGGTCGACTCTCCGGCAGCCTCCAAATCGCCACCGCCGGCACCATGACCCTTCGCGCGCCGCTCGTCGGCGACAAGCTCGTCATCGGCAATTCCGTTCGCTTCCAGGGTTCGGTGCAATCGACCGCCCCGGTCGTCAACGTCACCGGCGCCGGCATTGTGCAGCTCGCCTCGGGTGCGACGTCCACCACCGCCTCCACTGCCTACTCCGGTAGCTGGACGGTCAACATGGCGCCGACCGGCGTCCTCTCGGTCGGGCCGATCCTCAACGGCGGATTCGGTGAGACGCTCAACGCGCTCGGCTACCTGCGGCCGGCGACCGGCGGCGGTGCGAGCGTCGCCTACCATGGCGAAACCCGTCCCGTCACCGTCAACAGCGGCACGCTGGCGATCGGATCGGACCTCGGGAACTACACCTCGTCGCTCCCGGCGACCGTGAACTCGTTCCGAAGCCCGGTCACTCTCAACGGCGGCAACATCGCCTCCACCGGGCAGCGCATCACCGGCGCGTCGCCCAACCAGGCCGCCAACGGTGACCCGGTCGTCGCACAGATCCACGGCTCGGTCACGATGACCGCGAACTCCGGCGTCCTGCTCTACGATCCGGCCACCGGTGCGGCATCCGGGCCGCGCAACGTCGACATCATGACCGATCCGAACGCGATCGATCCGGCCACCAGCCTCCCCGTCCCCAACGACTTCTCCTGGGGCGCCAACCAGCTCGGCACCGGTGGTCACACCGTCGGCGCCGGCAGCGGCCGGCTCCGATTCATGCGCAACGCCGGCAGCGTCACCGTCGATCCGGGCGCGTCGCTCAACATCGCCGCGAACACCGTCGTCGAGCTGGCCGGAACCACCGACGCGCTCAGCGACGGCACCGATCACGTCAACGTGATCACGACCGGCAATCTCGAGGCGACGGCCGGCACGAAGAACGTCGGCAACATCACCGGCGCCGGCGGCACCATCGCCAAGAGCGGCGCGACGCTCATCGCCAACCACGTGCGCGGCGGAACGCTCACCGCCGACAGCGGCACGGTGCAGATTCGCCCGACCGGCGGCGTCGCCGCGGGCACCAGCAAGACGACCGCCCTCAGCATCATCGCCAGCGGCAAGGTCGACATCGGCGACAACAAGCTGATCGTCCAGGGCGCGTCGATCGGCAACGCCGACATCAACGGCGTCTACAGCGGCCTGCAGGGTGAAGTGCAACGCGCTTACAACGGCGGCGCGTGGGACTCGCCCGGCCTGACGACCTCGATGTCCGACGCCGCCACCGGCCTGACCACGATCGGCGTCGCCACCGGCGAGCAGATTCGCGGTCTCGGTCCGACCGACACCGACATCTTCGCCGGGCAGACGATCAACGGTGCATCGGCCATCGCGATGTACACCTACGCGGGTGACGCCAACCTCGACGGCTTCATCTCCGGTGACGATTACTCGACGATCGACTTCAACGCCGGCACCAGCGTCGACGGCTACTCCAACGGCGACTTCAACTACGACGGGATCGTGTCGGGTGACGACTACTCGACGATCGACTTCAACTACGCCGCGCAGGGCGCGCCGTTCCCGACCAGCGGGTCGGCCGGCCTGTCCGGCGTGACGGCCGTGCCGGAACCGGCGTCGCTGGGCCTCTTCGGCCTCGCCGCCGCCGGGCTGCTGGCCCGCCGCCGCCGCGCGAAGTAGCTTTCGCGGATTCTCTAAAAGCAATTACCCCCGCGTCACCAGGTGACGCGGGGGTTTTCTTTTATGGCGAGCGTGCGCGAATGCGTGCACCGACCACGCGAATTGTCATCCTGAGGTACGCCGAAGGATCTGGCCCCGCGCGACGAAGAGCGCAGATCCTTCGTAGTACCTCAGGATGACAAGCTTTGTCTCCACGGATTCTTAGCCACTGATCGTGACCTCTTCCCCGCCGACGAACACGCGCTCCGCGCGCAGGCGTCGGATCGCGTCCGCGGCCATCGTCGTCGGATCCCCGGACAGCACCACAAAATCCGCCAGCTTCCCCGCCTCCAGCGAACCGACGCGATATTCCGCATGCCCCGCGTAGGCGCTGCCGAAGCAGTAGGCCCGGATGGCCTGCTCCGCGGTGATCGTCTCGTTCGGTGCGGACCACGGGTGCCGCCCCACCGCGCTGGCGATCGCGGCAAACGCGTCGAGGCGCTCGACCGGGCAATCGCTCGACAGCGTCACCGGCACGCCCGAGTCGATCATCGAGCGAAACGGATACGCCCACGGCGTTGGCCGCGGACCAAGCCGCTCGCCGGTCCACGTGTCGCTCGTAACAAACTGCGGCTGAAGCGTCGCGATGATTCTTTTCCCCGCCATTCGCTCCAGACAATCCGGCGGCGTGACGGATGCGTGCTCGATGCGATGGCGATGCATCTCGTTGGAATCGCCGCCTAGCGCGAACTCAATGGCATCGAGCGTCTCGCGCACCGCCTGATCGCCGATCGCGTGGATCGCGAGTTGGAATCCCTTCGCCTGCGCGTCGGCCGCCTTGCGCTTCAGGTCTTCCGGCGCGTGAATGCGAACCCCGCGCGTTTCCGGCTTGTCCGCGTACGGTTCGGCGAGCAACGCGGTCTGCGCGCCGAGCGAGCCGTCGGAAAACAGTTTTGCTGCGCCGACATTGAGCCATTCGTCGCCGAACGTCGTGTTGATTCCGTGTGCGTGGAGCTGCTGGACGCAGTCGTACGGCGGCATCGCGGTGACGCGAATCGGCAGTTTTTTACTGCGCCGCAGACGTGAGTAGGCGATCATCTGATCCGGCGAATCGAGCAGCGTGTGGACCGACGTGATGCCGGTCTTCAGCGCGACGCGACAGGCGGCGAGCACCGCCTCTTCCATCTCCGGCTCGGACAGTTGCGGAATCCGCCGATAAAACGCGCCTGCGTCGTTCTCCGTGTACAGCCCGGACTCGGCGTCGCCCGCGCGTCGCTCATCATCGTTCACCAGCGCGATCGCCGCGGAATTCACCACGACCGCGTGCCCGCAGATGCGCGACACGATGATCGGCCGTGTGCGCGAGACCATGTCGAGCTCCGCGCGCGTGGGAAATCGCTTTTCCGCGAGCTTGTCCTGATCGAAACCGTGACCCTGGATCCAGCCGTCTGAATTCTTCGCGACCTCTGACAGCCGGCCGAGGATCTCGTCGACGCTCGCGCTGCCGACGAGATCCGCCTCGCGAAGAAGCTGCCGCCCGTACCAGAACAGGTGCAGGTGCGAGTCGATGAACCCGGGCGTGACGGTCCGTCCGCCCAGATCCACCCGCCGCGTCCCCGGCCCCGCGAGCGCGGCGATCGCGGCGTCATCCCCGACCGCCACGATGCGCGAATCCCGCACCGCTATCGCCGCCGCGCGCGGGCGTTTCGTGTCGAGCGTGATCAAATTGCCGTGGGTCAGGATCAGATCGGGCGCGAGCATGACGGCCATCATCGCGGGAGCGGCGGCGTCGTTCAATTCATGTCGACTTCGCCTTCGCCTTCGCCTATTGGCGGGGTCGCCGGCGCGATGCCGCGACGTTTGAGCTCGCGGCGGATTTCATCGACGGTGAAGAGACGTTTCTCCCGGATGTCCGCCGTCACCGCCGCCATGATTTTCGTCTGGCGGCGAAGTTGCTCGGCGAGCTTGTCGGCGGGCGGCGCGCCAGGGGGCGGGGTGAGATCGATCTTCCAGAAGCCGTCGACGCGTCGCATCTGCGCGGCCGCGGGACCGGCCTCGTTGGTTCCGGTGGCACGGTCGCCCTTGATCGTCCATTCGGTAATGAGATGGCCGAACAGATCGTCGCGGCCGTCGATCAGGTCGAACTGCCCCGCGAGTTGGCTCCCACCTATCTCGCTCGCCGCGATGATAAACCGGTGGGCTGCCAGGATGTGCTTGACGTGTGCTTCAGCGAGTTGGGCGCCGGCGGGCCCGTCGGCGTGATAGAACTTCGCCGCGGCGAGCACGTCCTCCTCTTCGAGGGCCAGGCCGAGCGACCACACTGCGCCCTGGATCGTCTTCGGGTCGACTTGTTCCCTGGGTAACTGCGGCCGCTCATCCTGTTGCGGACGTTCGCGCGGGATAAGCACGTCGATGGCATCGTACACCGAGGCGAATTTAGCGGCCTCGATGTCGGCGGCGAGCTTCTGATACTTCGCAGTCTCGTCAGCCGCGCGTTTGGCCATGCTCGCGCGTTCTTTGTCGCTGGATCCGCGCAGCAGCGGATCCCACCCCCATTGCCCGTTCACCCGACGCATGGGCGACAGTCCATACGCATCTTTTTTCACCTGACTGCTGTCGGCGAACGCCTTGTCCCCCTCGATTTTCCACTGCACCAGCGGCCACTCGACGTAGGCGTCGGGGAGTGCGATGCCGCGCTTCACGTACGCCTCGACTGCCTCGCGCCGCCCCCACTGTTTCCACATCGCCCGCCAGAACGTCTGGCCGACGACCATCTGGTGGGCGATCGCGCGGGCGAGTTTTCCGTCGGCGTCGCCGTTGATTTGCATGCCGTCGACGAGGCCCTGCTCATCGCCGCGTCCGAGCGCCTCCGACATTGCCGCCATGGCGGCCTGCGGAGTGGAACGGTCGACGATGCCTGCGGTCGCCGGCTGCGTGGGCGCGGCGGCGGCGGCGATGCGGGCGAAACCGCACGCAAGGGACAGGAGGAAGAAGATCGGCGCGACTTGTGAACGGCGAAGAAAGCTCATCATCAGACGTCCCCGATTCTGTAAGTTCATGGATGCTAACATATGTGGCCGACCGTGCAAGGGCGCGAGCGCGCGACAGAGTCGTTCGACCGATTCACAGGCGGGCAGTCGTCACACGACGGGAAGATGCGACTCGATGCACGCGCGGATTTGTTCGAAGTCGGCCTGGGATTTGACCAGGTATTCCTGGGCGCCGTTCTGCAACGCCGCCTCGCGCGTTTCCGGGTCGCCCAAGGCGGTGAAGACGACGACAGGAAGGTCCTTGTGCACCGGGTGGGCGCGGATGGTTTTGAGCACGTCCAGGCCGTTCAGGCCGGGCATCATGACGTCGAGGAGGATCATGTCCGGGCGGAGTTGGTCGAGCAACGACAGGGCGGCGCGGCCGTCGTGGACGAAGAAGGGGCTGTGGCCGACGACCTGCAACAGCCGGGCGAGCGGGCGGCAGCCCTCGACGTCATCGTCAACGATCAAAACATTGGCCATGTGCAGCGTCCTGACAGGCGCTCCGGGAGAACGTCGCAAACACCCTGCGCGGGCAGAAATGACCCCCGCAGTGTACGCCCGCACCGCGGCGGCGCATAGAGCCATATCGATCTGAAAACTGGCGGCCGCCGCGCCGATTCCTATACTTTCCGGCGAGCCCAGCGCGCCACACAGGACTTCATTGCCCATGACGCCACAACAAATCGCCCGCGCCTTGCAGGATCACTTCGGCCCGAAAATCACCGCCGCGCTGCCGGACGACAAGCATCCGCGCGTGCACGTCGACAGCGCGGACTGGCGCGCCGTCGCTGAATTTCTCTTCGACGAGCCGACGCTGAAAATGGACTGGCTGGCGAATCACAGCGGCGTCGATTACGTCGCGGACGGAAAGATGTGCTGCGTCTACGACCTGTGGAGCTTCGATCATCGTCATGTTTTCGCGGTGAAAGTGTTCACGCCGCGCGACAAGGCGAGCATCGCGAGCGTCGCGGATCTTTGGCCCGCGGCCGACTGGCACGAGCGCGAGGCCTTCGATCTGTTCGGCATCGATTTCCCCGGGCACCCGGATCTTCGCCGCATCCTCTGCGCCGACGATTGGGAGGGTCATCCGCTTCGCAAGGACTATCAGTTTCCGCGCGAGTATCACGGTATTCCGGGCAGCGTCGAGTTGGATTGGCAACACAAGCCGGATTATCCGGGCGGGTGACGCGGCGGCGGCGGGCGGCGGGGTCGCGCCTGCGAAATCGCTTAGTCATTTTTGTCGCGCGGGTGCTTAACCGGTAAAATTTCGAGCTTGCTTTCCCTCATCGTGTGCTTACTATTCGGCGAAGTGATAGTCGCTTTGCCGCAAGGTAAAACGGTTATACTAACAGGGCTTGGTCGGTGAATAACTGACACGGCTTTTTTGTCGGGGGTACTCCCCGAAGAAGGTTCCCCCCCTCCTTCTTCAACCCCCGACATTTGAACGCAGCCGGGCGCGCGGGCTGGAGGGCTTGTTGGTCGCTCGGACAAACCTAGCCGCGGACGAAAGTCCGCGGCTTTTTTGTTGCGCTGATTTTTTGTTTGCGCTGAATCGCGACGTAGCCGCGGACAGAAGTCCGCGGGTTTTTCGTCGCGCTGAAGCGCATTCGCAACCCACACCCATGCATCCTGAGGTACTCCGAAGGATCTCGTCGTAACAGCACGTTCGACTTCGAGATCCTTCGGAGAACCTCAGAATGACGGAGGCTGTCCCAACGGAAGTTCACGCTGCGGACTACTTGTTCGACTCCTCCGCGGCGGCGGGCGCTGTGGCGGGCATGTCGCCGGCGGGGAGGGCCCAGTTGTCGCGCAGTAGTTGGAAGAACGCGTCGCGGCCGCCGCTGCGCTTGTCGGCCAGGTCGAGGTACGCCTCGGCGTTTTGTTCGTGGCCGGTGTTGTAGGCGATGTACGCCAGCAGGAAGAGCGGGCGGGCTTCCTTCTGCTCGCGATTCGCGATTTCCTTCAGGTCCTTCACGAGCACTGCGAGGCGCTGCTCGCCGAGCATGCCGGTCAGGTCGTACTGGCCGGCGAGGAGCTCCGGGTTCTTGCCGAACACGTCACGCAGGTGCGCTTCGGCGCGGGCATAGTACGACGCCCCGAGCTCGGCATTGGCGCGGCCGAGACGCGTGAGCGGGTTGTTCGGCGCGACCTGCTCGGCCGCGTCGTACTGGTCGAGCGCGGACGTGAACTTTCCGTCCTTCATGAGGTTCTCGGCGTTCTTGAGAACGTCGGCGAGCCCCTTGCCCTTCACCCCGGTCGCGAGCGACGGGACCTTCACCGGGGCATAGACCTTTCGCGTCTTTTTCTTCTTGTCGGCGTCGACGCCTTCCTTGAGGAGCGTCTCGTTGCGCTTGGCGTAATCGACGACGCCCGGCGCGGGAGCTTCCCCTTCGCCGGGACGCTGCGGGATGGGGGCCGCGCCCGGGGCGGCGAGTCCGCCCGGCGGGGTTGTGGCGCCCGGCTGTCCCGGTGTTGCGCCGGGTGCTGCGCCCGGCGCGGCGGCGCCCTGCACCTTATCCGCTTCGCGACGGGCCGCGTTGAACGCGCGCGACGCCTCGGCGTCAGACAAATTCTGGTTCGCCGCCGCTTCCTCGTGCCGACGGCGCAACTGCGCGTAAACAGTGCTCTGCTGCTCCGGCTTGACCAGGCTGGTCATCCGATTGCGAATGCTTTGCTCGGTGTTGAGATTGTTCGGCGCCCGCGCGATCGGCTCGGTGATGGGCCGCTGCTCGACGGGAACCGCGCCCGTGCCGGGCGGGAGAATCGGCTTCTGATCGACCGGGACCGCGCCCGGCCCCGGCGGCAGGATTCGCCGCGCGCCGCTGTCTTGTTGCGACGCATCAGTTCCCGCGTCCGTTGCGTTCGCCGGATCGGCGGTTCGCGCTGCGCCCGGATCGCTCTGCGCCGCCGCCGCGTTCAGCTCATCGCGCATGCGCTGGATCGCGTTGGCGTCGTACCGCCCCGTCGCCGGGTTGTACTGCGTGTTCGTGACGTTGTTCAGGAAGTTCGGATCGTTGGCGTTAATCTGGCGGATGCCGGTGAGCGGGCTGGCGGTGATGTACTGCTGGCCGGCGGTCGGATCGACCGGGCCGGGGAGCAGCATCTGTCCCGGCGCCGGCAGGACGAAGGGCTGCGAGAAATCGACGGCGCCGACACGCTGGTCCGCGAGCGGGCGGTTGACGACCGTCCCGGCCGGCACGTATGCGCCCGAGCCGAGTCCGCCCGATTCGACGAAGTTCGGCGGCGGCGGCGCGGCGCGGCCTTGGCCGTAAAACGGAACCGTCGTCTCGGCCAGGCGCGAGTCCTGCGTCGGGCCGGACGATTGGCGGATGAAGTTGTCGAGATCGATGCCGGCCGTGCGCCCGCGGAAGCGCCCGGGATCGGTGTAGTCGACGGTGCCGCGGAAGTGCCGCCCGCCGGTCACGTTGCCGGTGACGATGTCGTTGCCGGTGACGCTGTCTGGAGCGCGCGATCCGCTGTCGCCCGGGTTCTGCCCGCCGCTGCCGACGCGATTGTTCGCGTCGAGCACGCGGCCATTCGCATTGATGCGTTGCTGTGCGGATGTGACCGAGGTCACAGTCAACAGCGGCAGCGCCGCGGCGGCGACCGCAGCGGCGAGAATCCAGCGGCGACGAGATGATTTCGGCTTGTTCATGCCAGTGCCTCTTACGTGCGTAACTTCGTGTTCGTCCGAGACTTTCGCGACAGAATGACTCTTCATTCTATCGTTAGACGCGCAAATGGGCCATGAGTTTCCTGCCGGAAGCGTCGTGAAAACCAATCGAATCGGCGAAAACACAGGATTCATCAAGTATCCTTTTGCAACCCGGAGGGGAACTCTTCGATGTGTCAACGATATGTAGGCCTGAGTGAGATTCTCGAACGCCGTCTGCTGCTCGATGCGGTGCTCGAGCCGGGCGGAATTCTGCGCGTCACGGGCACGGCGAACGCGGACGTCATTTCGATGGCGGTGCGCGGAACGGTGCCGAAGGTGCATGTCGACATCAACGGCAGGGCGTACCAGTTTCAGCCGTCGGCGGTGACGTCGATTGCGATCGATCTGAAGGAAGGAAACGACCGCCTCGACATCGGCCGCGCGATCGGCGGTGTTTATGTGCTGGGCGGCGAGGGGTATGACACGATCGTCGGTGGCGCGGGCAGTGACACTCTCGTCTCCGGCGGCGGCAAAGATCTGATCTTCGGCGGCGATGGCGACGACCGCCTCGACGGCGGGCCAACCGCCGATCGCCTCTTCGGCGAAAACGGCGCGGATCGAATCTACGGCGGCGAAGCGAACGACTATCTCGATGGCGGCGCCGGCGTCGATCGACTCTTCGCCGAGACGGGGAATGACCTCCTCGTCGGCGGATCATCCAACGACAAGCTTTACGGCGACGCCGGCAACGACACGCTGCGCGGGCTGACGCAAAACGACCTGCTCAATGGCGGCGACGGAAATGATGACCTCTCGGGCGGCGAGGGATTCGACACGCTCAACGGCCAGGGCGGGAATGACATTCTCAACGGGCAGCAAAGCGACGACGCCCTCTTCGGCGACGCGGGACGCGACTCGCTGGTGGGCGGCGCGGGAAACGACGCGCTCAAGGGCGGGGATGACGATGACGTTCTCCGCGGCTCGGACGGCAATGATCAGCTCTTCGGCGATCGCGGCAACGATTTCCTCCACGGCGAAACGAACAACGACCTGCTCGACGGCGGCGACGGTCACGACAGCTTGAACGGCGGCGCGGGCACGGATTCACTCTACGGCGGGCTCGGAAACGACGCGCTGCTCGGCGGCGCCGACGCCGACACCCTCGGCGGCAACGGCGGCTCCGACCGCTTCTACAGCTACGATGCCGACACGCACGTCAGCCGCACCGACGCCGACGCCCTCATCGGCTTCGGCGACGGCGACGTCGCCTGGACCGAAGACGAAATCTGGCAACTCGACAAGGGCTTGGCGACGCTGCAAGCCCGTACCGGCAACACGCGCCTGCTGAAGTTCGCCAGCGGCGACACGATGGTCCTCCGCCGCGTCGCCAGCCTCGGCGTCGACACGATGGCGATCAACGACGGCAATGGCGAAATCAAGATTGCCGATCTCGCGTTCACGGAGACGACAATCCCGGAGTGGGCGACCATCATCCACGAGATCGGGCATAACTGGGACGAGACGGACGAGAACCCGTCCTTCGGCACGTTCAACGAGATCTCCCATTGGCGCCGCGTCGGCGGCCAGTGGCAGTTCCAACCCGGTACTCTCTTCGCGCGCGATTACGGCAAGACGAATCCGGTCGAAGATTTCGCGACGGCGCTGGAGGTCTACTTCTTCAAGTCGAAACCGGCATCGCAGTGGCAGGTGAAGTGGGATTACATTGATGGGTGGTTGGATTCGCTTAGCGGATGAAGACGACTTGCGTCATTCGCGCAGGGGCAGGAACCGAACTCTGTGAGTCCGATTCGTCGCGCAGCGACGAGCTTCTCTTCGATTCGAGTGAAAAGATCACGCGACTGCGTCGCGTACCGGACTCGCAGAGTCCGGCTCCGTCCCCTGCGCGAATACGTCCCTTACCGACTCATCTGAAAAATCGTCGCAAGCACGATCAGCCCCAGCGCGATCAGCGCCATCCACTTCAGCTTCCCGAACTCGTGCGCCTTGTGCGTTTTTACCGCGTTTGCCTTGAGGATCTTGCGCTCCAGCGCTTTCTCGCGCGCTTTGTAACAGGTGGCGCAGACGCGGTCGGTTTGGAAATACTGCAGCTTGTGCATCGGGAAAACCCGGCTGCAATCGGCGCAGCGCATTTCCTCCTCGCGCTTCTTCGCGCGGTCGTCGGCGGCCGCACACTCCTTGCACCAGTAGCGGCCGAGATGGTCCTTCAGGCGCACGCGCCCCGCGAGATCGGCGCCGCAGACGTAGCACTTCTTCTCGGTGCTCGTCGGCGATGACGGCGCCTCCAGCGCGTCCGTGTCATCCTTCGACGGCGCGACATTCGATTCGGGCTCAGGCTCCGGAATCGGGACGGAAATCCTCGGGCGTGTCGGCACGTCGTCGACGGAAATCTTCGGCAGCCGCTTCTCGGCGCAGCGACAGCGCAGCACGTTCTCGACCGCGCCCGGGGGCGCGATCACCTTGCCGCAATCAGAACAGACGACGTCGGTTTCCATCGCGATCGAACACCTCCGGCAGCCCCGCCGCACGCGCTGAACAAGCACATGCAAAGGTCGCGCCGCACACATTGGCATCGGCCGATCCGCGGCCGGGCAAGTCAGTCATCTCGACGGGCGAGGTATCACCACGACGTGTGAAACGGGGGAGACTCACCCGTCCCAATATTATGCACTGTCCCCCTCCGCGCGTCGACCCGCGGAGACCGCAAAACGAGCCAGCAGGACGATCCCCACCCCCACCATCGCCCAGCCCATTCGTCGCCCGATGAACGCCATCCAATAAAACGGCGCCGCGAAAAGAACGGCGGCGGCGAAGACGGCGAGCGAGCGGCGGGTCGGTCTGTGCGGATTGCGCCAACTCGGCAACATGCAGATCCACGCGTACCCCGGGAAGACCAGGCCGTAGAACGACATGAACAACCGGTAGACCAACTCGCCGGCGAGCATCTCGCCGCGGTAGACGTTCTTGTTCGCCCACCACGCGCCGGCCGCGCCGATCGCAAACGCGATCAGGACGCCGATCCATTGCATCGGCGTTGCCGCTCGACGGTTGCCGTCGCCGCTGGTCACGCTGGCCGCGTGGATGCCGGCGGTGAACGCCGACTGGAAGAGGATATGCCCGACAACGAACCACACCGTTGATTCCGACGGCGGCGGACGGTTGTTGACCGCGCTGTAGAGGATGTCACGCCAGAGCACGCCCGAGTAGGCGAGCGTAAAGCAGATCATCGCGAAAAAGAGCACGCAGAACCCGACGCCAAAGGCGATCTTCGAGCTGCGCGGCGTCGGCGACGCCTGTCGCGCCGCATGAAACGTCAGATCGAGATACGGATTCAGCGCAAACCCGAACACGCAGACCGGCACGAGCGCCGCGAGCGACATCGCGATCACGCCGGCCGGCTGCGGCACGCTCGAGACGACGTTCCCCCCGGACTCGCTGAGAAACAGCGCCGCGCAGACTAGTGAGTAAATGTACGTCAGCAGCGCGGCGAGCCCGACGCCGCTCGTGCGCATCGTCAGAAACGCGAACACGAACAAGAACATGCCCGGCAACCACCCTTTCCAGTTCATCCACGGGAGGATGATCCAGCCGACCACGAAGACGTGAAACGCGATCGTCACCAGCGAGAACGCCCGGCAGGCAACGCGGTGCGCGGCGACGAGGTCGCGGCTCTGCTCGCGGGTTCGCAGCACCCACCCCATCGCCGCCGCGCCCACGCAGTTCGGGATCGCGAAGATCACCCACGCCCACACCCCGTACTCGCGCACGAGCAGCACCGGCAGGAACATACCGATGACCCAGGTCCAGGAAGCGGCGAGGAAGACGGCGCGGATCAAATCGTTGAGCGTGGAGGTGCGTTGCACGTGGGAAGAAGACGAGGATGGAGGATGGAGCATGGAGGATGGAGAAGACGACGACGAAGATGCTGTTTCGCCATCTTCCATCCTCTATCCTCAATCCTCGTTTTATTTCCGCTTGCCGCGCGCCGCCTTGCGCTTGTGATGCACCTTCGGCGTGACATGGAAGGTCGCTTCGCATTTGCCGACGCGGCGGTCGCGTTCGCCGCGGAAGCCTTGCTGGCTGATTTCCATGTCGATGATCGTGTTGAACTCGCCGCCGGCGGCGACGAGGGATTTCACGTTCTCGCGCGCGGTCATGCGATAGACCGCCGGGCCGAAGCACGGGCGCAGGAAGGTGTAGTTGAGGTTCTTGCAGACGACGGTGTACTCGGCGCCGCAGATGCCGAAGACGTAAGCGCCGCCGGCGATTTCGCTGTTGGCCAGCAGCGCGCCGCCGGCCATGGCGCGGTACCAGTTGCGGTTGAATCGGCGGAACGGCAGGATCGCCTGGGCGGCGAAGGTGTCCGGCTGAAGCTCCTTGATGCGAATGCCGCTGAAGAACGCGAGCGGCAGCCAGAGCAGCGAGCAGACGCTGTTCCAGAAATTGTCGCGCACGCTAAGGCGGCTGATGAACGCTTCGAGCTTGTCGAACCAGCTCGGCTGATTGGGTCCGCGCATGCCGGCGGAGACGGGATCGCGCGGGTCGGCGGCGCGGCCGGAGACGATCGCCTGGCCGACGAGCATGTCATCGACCCGCCCCCGCGGCGCCGGCGCCGGCGCAGCCTGCGATTCGTCCTGCGGCTCCGGTGCATCGAGCAGCTTGTAGACCGGAGTCTGCGAGACCGGCTCGGCGGACTTTGTGTCGGCAGCGCCCATATCGCGCCAGATTGGCCGATTCTCAGCCGCGCGTCAACTTCACAAACCCGCAGAGGGACGCGGAGCGCGCCGCCCGCGGCGCGGCGGCTCACCCGCCGGCGGGACCGGCGTCGGATTGCTTGTTCGTGCTGCCCGAGGGGGCGGATGGATCTTTCTTCGCACCTCTCGCCGCGCGGGCCGCGCCGGCGACGGTCGCGGCCGCCTGTTCGAGCGACGCCAGCTCCCGCTGGAGCTGCGCCAGATGCCGGTTCAGAACTGCGGGCACCTCCGGCGGAACCTGCGGGAATGGCTTGATGCCGCGCAGCGCGTTCTCGTAGCGCTGCACCTCGAGCCGCTTCTCGTCGAGGAGCTTGGGGAGCAGGAACTGGAGCGAGAGAAAGGCGAGGAATTGCTCGTCGCGGCGGACGCTCATGTGCGGCGTCGGGACGTTGCCGAGCGAATCGAGCAGGTCGGCCAGATCGCGGGCGCGCTGGCGCTCGGCGACGACCATCTCCGCAAGCGGGCGGCGGACTTCGACCGTCGCGCGGCTCAGGTACGGCGAGCCTTCGTCCATGAAGCGGAAGACGCTGTTCATCTCCGCCTCGAGCAGGCTGGTGAGAAGGTCGACGACGGCGACGGGAGGCGTGTTGCTCATCGGGATGCGGGTGAGAGTCGTCGCCATGTTAGTGCTGCGGCGCCATCGCCGTCTGCGCCGGGCGGGTTGCTGCGCCAGCCGGCGCGGCTGGCGCCGTTTGCGACGTGTAAATCCGGCCGTACGACGTCGTCAGCCGATCGATCGGGCCGTAACCGATGAACATGAGCAGCAGCGCCGCGGCGCACGCGACGGCCAGCCCGAGGCCGAGCGGGTTCACGGAGATGTCTGGCGCGTCGCTGGGATTCAGGTACATCGTCTTCACCACGCGGACATAGTAGTAGAGGCTGACGATCGTGTTGACGCCGATGACCGCGACGAGCAGCCACCACCATCCGCCGTTGGCGCCCAGGACCTGCATCAGGTTGAACTTCGCGGCGAAGCCGGCGAACGGCGGCAGGCCGATCAGGCTGAACATGCACGCGGTCATGCAGGCGGCGGCGACCGGCGCGCGACGACCGAGGGCGGCGTAATCGCGGATGTCCTCGCTGCCCGTCTGTCGATAGACGAGCGCCGCGACCGTGAACGCGCCGAGGTTCATGAACAGGTAGACCGCGAGGTAGAGCAGGATCGCTTGCGCGGCGCTCACTTCGATCGTGCCCGCGCCGTCGCCCGCCCCGCCGTGACCGGTGGCGAGGTTCGCCTTGTGCTTCACGAGCAGCGAGAGCGCGCAGAGCATGTAACCGGCGTGGGCGATCGAGCTGTAGGCGAGGAGCCGCTTGATGTTGTTCTGCACAAGCGCGCCGGTGTTGCCGACGGTGCAGGTAATTGCGCCGAGGACGCCGATGGTGATCGCAATCGCATTGAGCGAGACGCCGCCCGCGTGGCCCTGGTAGCCCATGCCATTCGCGAGAAGCGTGAGCACGCGCAGCAGCAGGACGAGGGCCGCGCCCTTGCTCGCGACGGAGAGAAACGTCGTCACGTCGATGCTCGCGCCTTCGAAGACGTCCGGGCACCAGAAATGAAACGGGACGGCGGAGATTTTGAACCCGATCCCGACGATCAGCCCGAAGATCGCGACCGCGAGCAGCGCCGCCCCGCCGATGCCCATCGAGCCGGTCTTGGCCATCGCCGTCGCGATCTCCGCGACGTTGAGCGAGCCGTAAAGCCCGTAGAGGTAGCTCAATCCATAGACCATCACCGAGCTGGTGGCCGCGCCAAAGAGGACGTACTTGAGTGACGCCTCCGCGCCGACGCGGTGCGTCTTGCGGAAGCCGGCAAGCACGTAGCTCGGCAACGACGCCATCTCGACGGCGAGGAAGAGCATCAGCAGGTTGTGCGTCGACGCCATCAGCGACATGCCGAGCGTCGCCGACAACAGCAGCGCGAAAAACTCCGGCCCATCGCCCTCATGCATCCCCTGTGCGACCGTCGTGAACCACATGAGGATCACGCCGATGACGAAGAGGAGCAGGATGAGCTTCCACAGGTGCGCAAACTGATCGGCGACGAGGATCCCGCGAAAGTGCTCCCCGACCACGCCCTCGCCCGCGCCAACGGCCACCTGTGAGATGAACGCGATGGCGAGCCCGACGAGCGAAACGAGCCCCGTCGCCACATTTGACCGGCCCGCGGTGAAGAACGGCGTCAGCAGGACGGCGACGATGGTCAGGATCAGCACCACGTCCGCGATGAACGGGCGCAGCTCAAGCCAGCCGGGGATGAAAGGGAGACCGATGTTCTGCGCGAGGACAAGGTTCATTTCACCATCCCCCCGCCACCGCCGCGCCGCCGGAGCGGAAGAGGCCGAAGAGGGCATGGACTGTCGAGTCAGTAAACGTGAAGAAAAAGATGTACGGCAGGATGCCGAGCAGGATCGCCATCACCGTCAGCGGCGTCAGCACGCTGATCTCCCGGGCGTCGACTTCGGGGAAGGCCTTATGCTCGTTTTTCTCCGGACCGAGGTAGACGCGCTGGATGGTCCAAAGCATGTAGCCGGCCGTGAGGATGACGCCGAAGCAACTGATGACGGCGAAGGTGATGATGCACGGATAGGCGCGGCCGTGGGTCGCCTGCATGAGGATCGAATCGGGGCGGGCGGCCTGGAAGGCGCCGATCAGGACCATCACTTCGCCGACGAATCCGCACAATCCGGGCAGGCCGAGATTCGCGAAGCAGGCGACCGTGCTGAAGCCGGTGTAGACGGGCATCGTCGTCGCGATGCCGCCGAATCGGCCGAGCTCGCGGTGATGCGCGCGTTCGTAGATGACGCCCACGATGAAGAACATCATCGCGCTGGTGATGCCGTGCGCGACCATCATGAAGAGCGCGCCGTTGACGGCGGCGTCGGTCATCATCGCGGCGCCGAGCACGACGAAGCCCATGTGCGACACACTGCTGTAGGCGACCAGCTTCTTGAAATCGGTCTGGCTCATGGCGCACAGCGCGCCGTAGATGATGCTGACTACGCCGATCAGCGCGACGAGGAACCACATGTCGCGCGCGGCCTCGGGATAGAGCGGATAGGCGATGCGGAAGATGCCGTAGCCGCCCATCTTCAGCAGGATGGCGGCCAGGATCATACTGATCGGCGTCGGGGCTTCGACGTGCGCGTCCGGCAGCCAGGTGTGGAACGGCACCGCGGGCACCTTGATCAGGAAGCCGAGCATCAGCAGGAGGAAGAACGTCTTCGCGAGGGCCGTGCTCATGCCGGCCTTGGCGAAGAGCGCCGCCTGCACGTCGGGTTGCGCGAGGCGGACGAGATCGAACGTTCCGCCCGGCACGACGCTGCGGCTGTAGAGGTACGTGCCGATCAGCACGATCAGCAAACCGATCGAGCCGACGAGCGTGTAGAGGAAAAACTTGATCGCCGCGTATTCCTTGCGCGGCCCACCCCAGATGCCGATCAGGAAATACATCGGCAGCAGAGACACTTCGAAGAAGACATAGAAAAGGAAGAAGTCGAGCGAGAGAAAAACGCCGAGGATGCCGGTCTCGAGGAAGAGAAACAGGGCCATGTAGCCCTTGGTCATTTTTTCGATGTTCCAGCTCGCGATGCAGCTCAGCAGGCAGATGAAGGTTGAAAGAATGACGAGCGGGAAGGAGAGGCCGTCGATGCCGACCTTGTACTTGATGTTGAAGGCGGGGATCCAGGTCGCCTCCTGCACCATCTGCACGACGCCCGGCTGACCGCCGACCGGATTCTGCATGTAGTCGTACGGCCCGTTGACGCCCCACTTGAAGGTGGCGAAGAGCAGGAGCGAGACGGCGAAGGTGACGATAGTGGTGCCGAGCGCCGCCCAGCGGATGCTGTCGCGGTCCTTCATGAGCAGCACGAGGACCGCGCCGACGCACGGGAGGAAGATCAGGATCGTCAACAGCCAGTGATTCAGGAAGTCCATCATGACATTTTCTTTCAGCTCAGCGCGACGATGATCGCGCCGGCCAATCCTAAAGCGACTGCGGCCATCAGGATCGTGACGTACAGCCGGATCCGGCCGGACTGCGGAGCGCGGACGGCGGCGCCGAGGTTCTGGGTCAGCTCGGCCATGCCGTTGACGGCGCCGTCGACGACGTACTTGTCATGCAGTCCGGCTAGCGTCGACGCGCGGCGGACGGTCCAGCCGGCGAGGTTTACGAGGCCGTCCACGACGTACTTGTCGAACGCGGCGCTCAAGCGCGAGAGGCCCATCACGACGCTGACGAACACCAGCGAGTAGAGCTCATCGAAATACATCCTGCGATAAAGCCAGATGCGGATCGGCGCAAGCGGCCCGCGCGCGGTGAGCGGCGCGGCGAGCCAGTAGCCGTTCCAGTAGACGATCACGCCGACGCCGATGCCGACGATGAAGGCCCAGAAGACGATCGTGTGCACGAGATGCCATCCGGCGGCGTCCGGGGCGTGATGTGTGGCGGCGGCGGGCGTTTCCACTTTCGGCGGCGCGGCGCCGCCCTCGAGGACTTCCGGTGTCTTGGGCTTGACGGTCGGATCGTACGGCGGCCAGGCGGTTTCGTAGCCGCGGAACGTCACGCCCGGATGCTGCGCCTCGACGTACTTTTTCGTCTCGATGGTGCTGGCGACGAGCAGCTCGCGGATGTTGAGCGCGTATCCGCCGACCACGCTGAGGATCGCCAGCACGATGAGCGGCGCATACATGACCGGGTGCTCGCGGGCGTGGTCGTAGACGTGCTGATTGCGCGGCTTGCCCCAGAAGGTGAGCATCCAGCAGCGCGTCATGTAGAACGGCGTGATGAACGCGATCGCCGCCGGAAACGCGAACAGCGCCCAGTACCAGTTCGACCGCCCCGCCTGTTCAGCTAATGTCGAGAACGCGCCGGCGTTGGCGAGGATGAGGTCCTTGCTGTAGTAGCCGGAGAAGCCTGGCGTGCCGGCGATCGCGAGCACCGCGATGGCGAAGGTGATGCCGGTGACGGGGATTTTTCGGATCAATCCGCCGTACTGCGGCAGCTCCTGCTCGTGATGGGCGGCGTTGATGACGCTGCCGGAGCCGAGGAAGAGCAGCGCCTTGAAGAAGGCGTGCGTGATCAGGTGAAAGAGTCCGCCCACCCATGAGCCGATGCCCATCGCGAGGATCATGTAGCCGAGCTGCGAGAGCGTCGAGTAGGCGAGCACCTTCTTGATGTCGGTCTGCGCGATCGCGATGAGTGCGGCCATCGTCAGCGTGATGCAGCCGATGATCGCGATGAACAGTTTGGCGTTGGGCGTGAGGATCGGAAAGATCCGGCCGACGAGGTAGACGCCCGCGGCGACCATGGTGGCGGCGTGAATGAGCGCGGAGACGGGCGTGGGACCTTCCATCGCGTCCGGCAGCCAGACGTGCAGTGGGAACTGTGCGCTCTTGCCAACGGCGCCGAAGAACAGGCCGATGCCGATAACCGTCAGCAGCGTCGCCGTGATGTAACCGCCGGGGATCGGAAGCTGGCCTTCGTTCAATGTGCCGGCGTTTCCGAGCAACCCCCACAGCGACGGCAGCGAGACGTTCCCGAGGTGATAGAACAGGATGCCGAAGCCGATGAGGAACCCGAAGTCACCAACGCGATTGACCACGAACGCCTTGATCGCTGCGTTGCTCGCCGATTTCTTCTCGTACCAGAAGCCGATCAGCAGGTAGCTGCACAGGCCGACGAGTTCCCAGAAGATGAATAACTGAAGAATCGTCCCGCCGATGACCAGGCCGAGCATCGAGAAGCAGAAGAGTCCGAGGTAAGTGAAGAATCGTGGGTAGCGCGGGTCTTCGCGCATGTAGCCGATGCTGAAGACGTGCACGAGCGTCGCGACCAGCGTGATCATCGCGAACATCGCGATCGTCAGGCTGTCGACGAAGATGCCGATGTCGAGGAAGCCCGGCTTGTGCTGCTGAATCCCGTCGCCGGTCGGAATCCAGTGATACGGCAGATTGATCGGCCCCTGTTCGAATCCCCAGGCGCTCCCATCCGGCACCGTGTACCACGAGATCATCGCCAGCAGCGAACAGACGAAGCTCCCGCCGATCATCGCGGTGCCGACCCAGCCGGCCAGCGGCGTGCCCATCTTCTTGCCGACGAATAGAAGGATCACGAAGCCGAGCAAGGGCAGCAGCGTCGCGATCAGAAGAAGTAATGCGGGCGTCGGCATAGTGATTGGTCACCCTCGCAGGGTCTGAGCGCGCTCCACATCGATGGTCGAGTAGTTGTTGTAAAAATTGAGGAAAATCGCCAGCGCGACCGCGGCTTCGGCGGCGGCGAGGACGATGACGAAGATGGCGAAGACCTGCCCGTCCAGTTTCAGTCCGCCCGACCCGCCGCCGTGCGCGAAGGCGTTGAAGGCGACGAGATTCACGTTCGCGGCATTCAGGATCAGCTCGACGCCCATGAGAATGCCGATCGCGTTGCGCTTGACGAGGATCGTCAGCAGGCCGCAGACGAACATCAGCGCGCCGAGGAGCAGGTAATGTTGCAGGCCGATGTGGGTGAAACTCACGACCACTCCCGTGCGCGTTTTGACATCTCGGTGAGGCGCGGATCTTCACCCTCGCGGCGGCGGGCCTTGGCGAGGTAGGCGGCGCCGATCATCACGGCCAGCAGCAGCACGCTGACGACTTCGAACGGCACGAGATAATCGCCGAGCAGAACCTGGCCGAGCTTGTCGACGGGATAGACGTCGGTCTTGATCGGCTCGTCCTTGAAGATCGTCTTCGTGACGCCCAGCGTCAGCGCGAACATCAGGACGACCGCGATCGAGATCGCCAGCATCACTTCGCCGAGCTTGGGCTCGAACCGGCTGTACGGACTTTTGCTGGTCAGCATGACGCCGAAGATGATCAGGATGAGCGTGCCGCCCGCGTAGACGACGAGCTGCACGGCAGCGAGGAATTCGGCGCTGAGCAGGAAGTACAACCCGGCGACGCCCATCAGCGTGAAGAGCAGCGCGATGGCGGTGCGAACGATATTACGGCTGATCACCACTGCGATTGCCGACCCGCCCGCCATCAGCGCGAACAGGTAGAACAGCACCGCGTTGGCCGCGTTGGCTTCGGGGGTGTCGAGTTGGGCGAGCAGAAATGCCATGTTGCTATGTCGCCGCCGTTGTCGCCGTCGTCGCCGTCGTCACCAGCGACTCCGGGGCTTCGTCGATGGGGGCCGGGTCGGTCAGGCGTTGCTTGATGTTTCGGCCGGTCATGGCGGCGTAGCCGACCCAGCCGATGATCGCGGCGAATCCGGCGAGGCCGATCAGGGCGAGGATCACCTGCGTCACCAGCGTCGCGCCGAATCCGGCGTGAAACCAGCCGGCGAAATCCCACGGGTTGTAATCGCGCCACGGAATTCCCGGGCGTTCGAGGATCAGCCAGTGCCACAGCGCGCAGCCGAGCAGCAGCAGGCACGCGAGCGGCAGCAGCACCTTGATGCACGCATAGAGCACCTGGTCGATGCGCGGGCGCGGCAGCGTCCAGCGGATCCACATCTGGACGAAAATGATGCCGAGCGCCTTGCTGATGAAGATCGCGACGCCGATCACGTTCACCGCGAGCAGCCCGGCGGTGCTCTCGCTGCCCGGTGTGCGGAAGTGGTTATAGAAATAGCCGAGGATGCCGAACGGATCGTGCCACCCGCCGAGGAACAGCGCGGCCTGGATCCCGCCGACGACGAACATCGCGCCGTACTCGGCGAAGAAGAAGAACGACCAACGCAAACCCGAATATTCGGTGTGAAAGCCGGCGACGAGCTCGGATTCGGATTCCGGCAGGTCGAACGGCGCGCGCTTGTTGCTGGCGAGGCTGGCGATGAAGTAGACGAAGAACGCGGCGAAGGCGAATGGGTTGCGGTAGATCAGCCAGGTGTGAATTCCGCCGCCCTGGTAGTGGCCGAGTTCGATCATGTTCAGCGTGCCGACGCACATCAGCCCGACGATGATCGAGATGCCGAGCGGGATTTCGTAGGAAACGATCTGGCACGCTTCGCGCATCGCGCCGTACAGCGACCACTTATTGTTGCTGGCCCAGCCGGCGAGGATGACGCCCATCACTTCGACGCTGAGGATGGCGAGGATCCAGAAAAGCCCGACGTTCAGGTTGGGCTCGAAGGTCATGTCCGGGGCGAAGGGCAGCGCGAGGAACGCCGCGAACGCGGGGGCAAAGGCGAGATACGGCGCGAGGCGAAATAACAGCCCGTCGCCGAAGGGCGGGACGAGGTCTTCCTTCGTCAGCAGCTTCACGCCGTCCGCGAGCGACTGCAAAAGTCCAATCGGCCCGACGCGGTTCGGGCCGATGCGGCTTTGCATGTGGCCGGCGACTTTGCGCTCCCACCAGATGCAGAACATCGCAACGAGCGAGATGAGAATGAGGAACGGCCCGGCGACGAGGACGGCGGAGTAGGCGGCCGTCGTGAGCGTGTTGCGGGGGATTCCAAGTTCGTCAAAGATCAGCGATTGCACCAGGGGCGGCGAGCGTTGAGCCAGGATCGGCATCGCAAGGTGCATAAAGGACTTGGCCTATCCGTGAAAATTTGAACGGATCGGTTTGAGTGGTTGTAAAGGGACGTATTTTGCGTGTCAAGAAAACGCGGCGGCAAGTTCACCGCATCAACCGCTCCACTTTCGCGGCGCAGATGAAATCATTTTCGCTCAGCCCACCGACCGAGTGGGTGCTGTAGGTGATCTTGCAGCGGTTGTAGCCGACCTCGAGGTCCGGGTGGTGGTCTTCATGATGACTAACCCACGCGACGGCGTTCACGAAGGCGATCGTCTCGTAGTAATTCTTGAAGTTGAAGGTCTTGCTGATCGCGCCGTCCTTGACGACCCAGCCGGGCAGGCCGCCGCTCATTTCGGAAATTTTGCCGGCGCTGAGCGCGGGCGTGCCGGCCTTGATCGGATGAGAGTGCTTGTCGGCCAACGAGGAAGTGCTGCTCGCCATGGGAATCCTCCGGTCGTTAGGATGACGATGTTACATGCGATGGGTCATCGGCGACATCCACGGAATGATTCGTCCGCTCGAGGCGCTGCTGCGCGCGATCGAGCGGCACGATGATGCGCCGCAATTGCTGTTTGTCGGCGACTTCGTGAACCGCGGGCCGGATTCGCGGGCGGTGATCGACCTGCTGATGTCGCTGAAGAACGCGCAGTGCGTTCGGGGGAACCATGATGACGTCTTCGACCAGGTGCTCTGCGGGCAGAGCTACGCCGGCAAGCCGGGCGAAGAGCAGCGCGTGATGGCGTTCAACTGGTTCATGCAACATGGGCTGGACAAGACGTTTTTGAGTTATGGCGTGACGCCGTCGGAACTGTCGCGTGCTGCGCAGCGGGCAAAGGATTCGACGCTCGATGAGCTGGCGGAATCGGTGCCGACGCCGCATCGAAAATTCATCCGCGAGCTGCCGATGGCCATCGAGGGCGGAGATTTTTTTGTCGCCCATGCGAAGTGGGACGTCTACACCGGCGTCGACGACCCGCCGATCTCGCAGCGCTTGCAGCAGGCGGAGATGACGCGCTACATGCTGCTGTGGGGCCGCTATCGCGCGGATGAAATTCAGTATGACAAGCCGTGGCAGCGCACCGGGTATTTCGGGCACACGCCGGTCGACAGCTACAGCGACGGCGACGAGCTCGTCCCGGTCGCCGGCCCGCACATCGTCCTGCTAGACACCGCCGCCGCCCTCGTGCCGCACGGGCGGCTGACGGCGTTCTGCCACGAGAAGCAGTCGTATCTTCAAGCCGATGCGCAAGGGAAGCTCGTGCCGGTGTGATGCGTGGTGATTGATGAGTGTTGATTGAAAAGAGAATTTCAGTTCAATCACCACTTATCAATCACCAGTCTTCCCATCTCCCGCCCCACCGATTCAAGCTCGCGCTGATGCATCCGCAGATCGCGCCGAATACCGGCAACATCGCGCGGCTGTGCGTCGCGACGGGCACCGAGTTGCACATCGTACGGCCGATGGGGTTCGTGCTTGATGACAAGGAAATCCGCCGCAGCGCGATGGACTATTGGCCGCGGCTGCGGCTGACGGTGCATGATGATGTCGAGGCGTTTCTGCGCGCCGTCGGCGGTGGCGGGCGGATGTGGATGTTCTCGACGAAGGGAACGCGGCCGCACTGGGAGGCGGATTTTCAGGACGGCGATTGGCTGGTCTTCGGCAGCGAAACGCACGGATTGCCGCAGTCGCTGCTGGATCGGGAACCGTCGCGCGTCGTGCGAATCGCGCAGGCGCCGGATGAACGATGCCTGAATCTTTCAACCGCGGCGGGAATTGGTTTGTACGAGGCGCTGCGACGTCGCTGAACTTCACTTCTTCGGCCGCGTCCCGCGCGCCGGGCCGTGTTTGCCTTCTTTTTTCCGTTGCGGCTTCGCCTCGGCCTTGCGCTTGGGCTTTGGACGCTTTGCGACCGGACGCTTCGGGGCGAGCGGGCGTTTCGGAGCCGGGCGATCATCGGCGTCGGCGCCGGCGATTTCGGCGGTCTGGCCCTTCACGCGGCCGCGCAACAGCAGGCGGATCGGCACCTCGTCGTACGGCAGCAGCTCGCGAAAACGGTTGATCATGAAGCGCTGATACGTCTCGTGCACCATGTCCGGGTTGTTCACGAACAGCACGATCGTCGGCGGCGCGACGTCGGTCTGCGTCGCGTAGTAGACGCGCACGCGCTGCCCGTGCGGCGTGCTCGGGGCGCGCTCGGCGAAGACCTGCTTCACCGCGCGATTCAGTTCCCCCGTGCCGACGCGCGTGTTCGCCTGCTTGAACAGGTGCTGCGCCAAGTCGATGACCTTCTGCACGTTACGGCCGTCCTTCGCGGTCGTGAACATCATCGGTGCGTAATCGAGCTGCTTCACTTCCTGTTCGATGTATTCGCCGAACTCCTCGGCCAGCAAGTCGTCGCTGAAGGTCGTCCCCTTCTCCTCCGCCTGCTGCCGCGCGCCGGCCAGCACCTTGTCCCATTTGTTGACGACGAGGATGACCGGCTTGTGCTGCTCGGCGATGTACTGGGCGAGCTTTTTGTCCGGCTCGGAGATGTGGTCGCTGCCGTCGATCAGCATGACGACGACGTCCGCGCGGCGGATGGAGCGCTGCGCGCGGTGGAAGGAATAAAACTCGATGTCATTCGTCACCATGTGCCGCTTCTTGCGCACGCCGGCCGTGTCGATGACGACCAGGGCCTTGCCTTCCTTCTCGAAGCGGACGTCGATGCTGTCGCGCGTCGTGCCGGGGACCTCCGAAACGATGACGCGCTCCGGATCGCCCTCATACAGTTCGGCGATCGAGTTGACGAGCGTGCTCTTGCCGGCGTTGCGCTTGCCGACGATCGCCAGCATCATCTGCGGCGGCGGTATGTCGGTCGGGGCATCGGACAGGTCGGCGTTGCGCGCGATGGCGTCGACGACCTGGTCGAGATTGCGCGCGTGCAGCGCGGAAATGCCGACCGGCGTGCCGAGGCCGAGCCGCGCGAAGTCGCCCAGCGCGAGATCCGCCTTCGGCCCGTCCGCCTTGTTGGCGATGAGCACCGTCTTGATGTCCTGGCGGCGCAGCAGCGATGCGATGTGCTCATCGGCGCTGGTCAATCCGTCCGCGGCGTCAACGACCAGCAGCACGAGGTCCGCCCGCGCCATGGCCAACTCGATCTGGTGCTTGATGTGCTCCGTGAGCCCCTGCTCGTCGTGGAAGCCATATCCGCCGGTGTCGACCAGCTCGACCCACCGTCCGGCGACGGACAGCGGCATTTGGACGCGGTCGCGGGTGACGCCCGGCATATCCTGGACGATGCTGATCCGTTTGCCCACTAAAGCATTGAGCAGAGAGGACTTGCCGACATTTGGGCGGCCGACGATCGCGATGACGGGCAGGGATGGCATGGCGGCCATTCTAGGGTTAAGGGGGTCGGCAAGCGATGCAGGGCGAACTTCTCGCGCGATCGGGAGGTATTTCTGTTGCAACGGTTGTGGAGGCAGATAAGATTTTTCTCACCAATCCCACTTTGAGGGCCTGAGTCAAGCGCACGTCAGTTCGATCGCTTGTCACGTAACCGTGGAATTGCGGAGGGTTTAGGGTGATACATCGAGACGCGAATGGCCTCCGGCCACGCCGGCGGGCGCGGGCTGCTGCTTGGATCGCCAGCGCGATCGCAGGCGCCGCCGCTGCCATCGCGGGCTCCCCTACCGTCGCACCGGCGGCCGCCTTCCTTTGGGATGGCGGCGGAAACAACAACGACTGGTCGACTGCGAACAACTGGAACCCGAACACCGCACCCAACGCCGCCACCACGATCGATACCATCACGTTCGCCGGGACCGCCCGCCTGACCCCGAACCTCAACGCCAACCGAACCATCGCCGGGCTCACCTTCGCCAACACCGCCGGCACAAACGCCTTTACACTCGGCAGCACGACCGCCAACGTGCTGACGATCGGCTCGAGCGGCATCACGCAGAGCGACGCCGACACCGCCACGATCTCGCACGGCCTGACCCTCGGCGCCAGCCAGACGTGGAACAGCACCGCCGGCGCGATCGTCGCCAGCGGGCCGCTCGTGCTCGGCGCGAACACACTCACGAGCAACACGACGTTTGCCCAGACATTATCCGGCGTCGTGAGCGGCACCGGGGGCATCACGAAAACCGGCACGTCGACACTGACGATCTCCGGCGCGGCGCTCAACACGTTCTCCGGCATGACCAACGTGCATGCTGGGACGTTTCAGCTCAACAAGTCGATCGCCGACGGCGCGATCGTCGGTAATCTCACGATCGGCGACGGCACCGGCAGCGACATTGTCACGCTCCTCGCCGCCAACCAGATCGGCGCGTCCGGCACCACGATCACGATCAACAGTTCCGGCACGCTGCAAATGAACAGCTTCGCCGACACGGTGAACAACATCGTGCTCAATGGCGGGCAGATCACGACGAGCACGGCGACGGGCGCGTTGAACCTCGGCGGCACGCTCACGATCAACGCCGCCGCCACCACCGCGACGATCAGCGGTCCCGGCTCGCTCGTCATCTTCACGGGAAATAAATCGTTCAACATCGCCGACGGCGCGGCCGCGATCGACTTCGAGGTCACCAGCGCGATCGGTCAGGATGTCGCCGGTCGTAGCATCGCGAAGGACGGCGTGGGGACGATGCGGCTGAGCGGCGCGGGTACGTACAGCGGCGGGCTGACGCTCAACAACGGCACGCTGATCGTCAACAACAACGCCGCCGCCGGCACCGGCGCGCTCACGCTCGCGGGCGGGACGGTCAAAAGTCAGTCCGGCAACACGCTCACGAACGCCGTCAGCCTCACCGGCAACACGCTGATCGAAAGCGACGGCGGCGCGGCGTTCCTGACGCTCAGCGGCGTCATGAGCGGCAGCGGGAACATCACGATCGACAACGCCGCGAGCGCCGCCGTCCTCGCGACCGGCCTGGCGATTTCCGGTGCGTCGGCGAACACGAATTCCGGAACCGTCAACGTCATCGACGGCACGCTGCAACTCGGAAAAACCGCGGGAATCAACGCAATCGGCGGGAATCTCGTGCTCGGCGACAGCTCGACCGCGATCATCCTGGCGCAAACGCTTCACCTCGCGAACGATCAGATCGCCAACACCGCGACCGTCACCGTCCGCCGCAGCGGGCATTTTAATCTCGCCAATGGTAACCGCTCGGAAACCATCGGCGCGCTGACGCTCGAGGACGGTCTCGTCTCGACCGGAACCGGCACGCTCACGATCGGCGGCGCGCTGACCAGCAACAACATCACGCCCGGCGCAACGTCGACCGTCAACGGCAACCTCAATCTCGGCGGCGCGACGCGAACCGTCACGTCCGGCGCGGCCAACACGCTGAACCTCGACGCCGTCATCTCCAACGGCGGGATCGCATTCTCCGGCGCGGGCACACTGAACCTCACGAACGCGAACACCTTCGCCGGCGGTTTCGATCACGCGGGGTCCGGGACGGTCAACTTCAGCACCAACACATCGCTCGGCGCCGGCGCCGTCTCGACCGCCGCGTCGGCCACGCGCCTTTTCGCGCTCGTTGGCGGCGCGAAGACGCTCACCAACAATTTCGTGCTGAACGGCTCCGTGCAATTCGCGCTGCCCGCCGACCTGACGCTCAGCGGCAGCATCTCCGGCGCGGGCGGGATCACCAAGACCGGCGTCGGCAACGTCACGCTCAGCGGCGCGAGCTCATTCAGCGGCGGACTGACGTTCAACAGCGGCACGCTCACGCTGAACAGCAACACCGCCGCCGGCACCGGCACGATCACCCTCGGCGGCGGCACGGTGAAGACCGAGACCGGCAGCACGCTCGCCAACGCCGTCAACCTCACCGCCAACATGCTGGTCGAGAGCGACGGCGGCACGAACTTTTTGAACTTCAGCGGCGTCGTCAGCGGCACCGGTCAGATCACCATCGACAACACCGCCAGCGCTGGGATCGGCGCCACGGGCTTCGCGTTCTCCGGCACGTCCGCGAACACCAGCACCGGCACGATCAACGTCATCGACGGCACGTTGCAGCTCGGAAAAACAGCCGGAATCAACGCGGTCGGCGGAAATCTCATCCTGGGCGACAGCTCAACGGCGACTGTCCTCGCGCAAACGCTTCACCTCGCGAACGACCAGATCGCCGACACGTCGAGCGTTACCGTCCGCCGCAGCGGCCACTTCAACCTCGCGAACGGCAACCGCTCGGAAACGATCGGCGCGCTCGTGCTCGAAGACGGCCTCGTCTCGACAGGCGCTGGCACCCTCACGATCACCGGCGCGCTGACGAGCACGAACATCACCCCCGCGGCGACGTCGACGATCAACGGCAATCTCAGCCTCGGCGGCGCGACGCGCACGGTCACCTCCGGCGTCGGCAACACGCTCAACCTCGCGGCCGTCATCTCCAACGGCGGCATCGCCTACTCCGGCGCGGGCACGCTCAATCTCACCGCCACGAACACATTCGCGGGCGGATTCGATCATGCCGGCAGCGGGACGATCAATATCGGCAACAACGCCGCCTTCGGCACCGGCACCGTGTCCACCGCCGCGTCGGCGACCCGCCTCTTCGCCATCACCGGCGGCGCCAAGACGCTGGCGAACAATTTCGTCCTCAACGGCTCCGCACAGTTCGATCTCGCATCCAGCCTCACGCTCAACGGCAACATCTCCGGCGTCGGCGCGATCACCGAAACGGGCGGCGGCGATCTTACGCTCGGCGGCGCGAGCTCGTTCAGCGGCGGGCTCACGTTCACGACCGGCACGCTCACGCTCAACAGCAACACCGCCGCCGGCACCGGCACGATCAATTTCGGCGGCGGCACGATCAAGACGCAAAATGCCAGCAGCCTCGCGAACGCCGTCAGCCTCACCGGCAGCACGATCTTTGCGAGCGATCTGCCGGTGAACCTCCTGACGCTCAGCGGCGTGGTCAGCGGCAGCTCGAGCATCACCATCAACAACGCCCCCGCCGCCGGCGCCGCCGCGATGACGCTCAGGCTCGCCGGCACGTCCGCCAACACGCAGAGCGGCGCGATCTCGGTCATCAACGGCGGGCTCAGTCTCGGCAAGACCGCCGGCGTCGACGCGATCGTCGGAAACCTCACGATCGGCGACAGTTCGACCGGCACGCTGAACGCAATCGTCACGCAGCAGGCGAACGACCAGATCGCCAACACCGCGACGGTGACCGTCCGCCGCAGCGGCTCGTATGACCTGTCGCAGGGAAACCGCTCGGAAACCATCGCCGCGCTCACGCTGGAAGACGGCCTGGTTTCGACCGGCAGCGGTACGCTGACGATCCTCGGCGCGCTGACGAGCACCAACGTCACGCCCGGCGCCGTCTCGACCACCAGCGGCAACCTGAGCCTTGGCGGCGGAACGCGCACGATCACGTCCGGCGCGGGCAACACGCTGAACCTCAGCGCCGTTGTCTCCAACGGCGGCATGATGCTGACGGGCAACGGCACGCTCTCGCTCACGGGAGCCAATACGTTCGCCCTCGGTTTTGAGCACGCTGGATCGATCGTCAATATCGGCAACGACGCCGCCTTTGGCGCCGGCACGGTGACCACCACCGCCGGCGCGACACGGCTGTTCACCGTCAGCAACGGCGCGAAGACGCTGGCGAACAATTTCATCCTGAACGCCACCTCACATCTCGACCTGCCGGAAAACCTCACGCTCAACGGAAACATCTCGGGCGCCGGCGGGATCACCAAGATCGGCGCGGGCACACTCACGCTCGGCGGCGCGGGCAGCAGCTATGCCGGCGTGACAACGGTCACCGAAGGCAAGCTCACCGTCACCGCGAACAACGCGCTGGGCGTGACGTCCGCCGGGACGAGCATCCTCGGCACCGACGTCGCGCTGCAGCTTTCGCACGTCAACTACGCCGCCGCCGAGCCGCTCACGCTCAACGGCGCGGGCGGGCCCAACCCGTCGCTGGTCAGCACGACCGGCGTCAACACCTGGGCCGGCGCGATCACGCTCGCCGGCCATTCGATCATCAGCGCGGCGGGCGGCACGCTCACGGTCTCCGGTCCGATCAACGCCGCGGGCTTTAACCTGACGCTCGACGGGGCGCTGGCCAGCACCTACAGCGGCAACATCAGCGGCGCGGCGAGCTCGATCATCAAGCGCGGCGGCGGCACGGCGACGCTGACCGGCGCGAATTCGTTCGGCGGCACGACGACCGTGCAGGCGGGCACATTGCGACTCGCCGCGGCGGGCGGAAATGCAATTCCCGACGCCTCGACCGTCTCGATCGATCCGGGCGCGACGCTGGAATTCGCGGCGAATGAAACGATCGGCGCCATCCAGCCCGGCAGCACCGGCTCGATCGTGCTCAACGCCGGCGTCAACGCCAGCGTCACGCAGGGGAGCTATGCCGGCGTGATCAGCGGCGGCGCGGCAACGCTGACGAAAATCGGCGCGGGGACGCTCACGCTGTCCGGCATCAACACGTTCACGAACCAGGTCGCGATCAACGGCGGAACGCTGCGCCTCGAGGGCGGCCTCACGCTGGCCGACACGACCGCCGTCACGCTCGCCAACGTCTCCGGCGCGCTGCTCGATTCCCCCGTGCCGGAAACCATCGCCGGCCTCTCCGGCGGCGGCGCCAGCGGCGGGAACGTCGCGCTCGGCGCGGGGGCCACGCTCACCATCACCGGCGGCGGAACCTACAGCGGCGTGATCAGCGGCGCGGCGGGAATCGTCAAGGGCAGCGGCGCGGACCTGCTCCTCCGCGGCGTCAACACCTACACCGGCCGCACGACGATCAACGGCGGCACGATCGACATACTCGCCGACAGCGCCCTCGGCCCCGCGCCGGCGGCGTTCGTCGCGGACCAGCTCATCCTCGACAACGGCGCCGCGCTGCGCGTCGGCGACGGCGCGGTGACCATCCCCGCCAACCGCGGCATCACCATCGGCGCCGCCGGCGGCAAGCTGCAGGGCGGAAACGCCGACACCCTCGCCGTCGGGTCGAAAATCACCGGCGGCGGCACGCTCACCGTCGCCAACTTCGGCGCGACCCCGACGATGCCGATCGTCACCCTCACCGGCTCGAACACCACCTTCACCGGCAAGACGATCATCGACAACGCGATCGTCGCGATCGCTTCCGACGCGAATCTCTCCGCCGCCCCGGCCGGCTTCGTCGCCGACAAGCTCACGCTCGTCAGCGGCGGCACGCTGCGCACGTCGACGATCATGAGCCTGCCGGCGAATCGCGGCGTCACGCTGCTCAACACCGGCACCGGCGATGGCGGCATTTTTGATGTCAATTCCGCGCAGACGCTCACCATCCTCGGCGCCATCACCGGCGCAGGCAACCTGACCAAGCGCGGCGGCGGCACGATGAACCTGAGCATCGCCCACAGCTACACGGGCCGCACCATCCTCGACAACGGGATGGTCATCGCGCAACAGGATGGCAACTTCGGCCCCGCGCCCGGCGTGCTCGTCGCCGATCAGCTCACCATCAACGCCGCGACGCTGCGCTGGACGACCAACGGCGCCGGCATCGCCGCCACGCGCGGCGTCAAGCTCGGCTCCACCTCCAGCACCTTCAACGTCGACGCCGGCGTCACCCTCAACGTCAACTCGCCGATCAGCGGAACCGGCGCGCTGACCAAGACCGGCTCCGGCACGCTCAACCTGCTCGGCGCCAACACCTACAGCGGCTCGAACTCCATCGGCGCCGGCAAGGTCATTTTTAACCAGAGTTTTAGTAGCAACAACGGCATCGCCGTCAGCTCGGGGGCGATCCTGGAATTCGCGCAGGCGCCGGTCGTCACCGTCAAGACGACTTCGATCACCGCCGCCGGCAAAGTCGACGTGAAGAACGACAAGCTGATCCTCACCGCCCAGCCGATCGGCACTTTCGTCGCCGGCGCCTACACCGGCGTCACCGGCATGATTCAGACCGCCTACAACGGCGGCGCGTGGAACGGAAGCGGCCTGACCACCACCATGCCGGACGCGCTCAGCGGCCTGACGACCCTCGCCGTTGCCACGCAGGACGACACCGGCTACACGACCTTCGGCGGGGTCAGCGTCTCGTCCGGCAACGTGCTGGTGATGTACACCTACGCCGGCGATGCAAACCTCGACGGCTTCATCTCGGGCGATGATTACAGCACAATCGACTTCAACATCGGGATCCCTAACGCGCGCGGGTATTACAACGGGGATTTCAACTACGACGGGATCATCAGCGGGGACGACTACAGCACGATCGACTTCAACTACGCGGCGCAGGGCGCGCCGTTCCCGCTCGGAGCGCCCGCGCCCGCGCCCGCGCCCGCGCCCGCGCCCGCGCTCGCTTCCGCGGGCACGAGCGGATTATCCGGCGTCACCGCCGTCCCCGAACCGTCCGCCGCCGCCTTCGGCATCGCCCTCTTCGCGGCCCGCCTGCTTGATCGCCGCCGACGCCCGCGCGGGCGCGGGCGCGGGCGCCCGCGCGAGACCTCCACTCCCCCGACGATTGAATGAACTCCGCGTGAATGAACTCCGCGGCCTCTCCGCGTAACGCCCCGGAGCGTCAAACAAACTCCTTTGCGCTTGCGGGGAACTCCCTGGAGCTTCAAATGACTTTCGTTGTCCTTCCAAGGAACTCCTTTGGGCTTTCAGTGAACTCCCATGAGCGTCAAAGGAACTCCTTTGAGCTTCCAGTGAGCTCCTTTATTCTTCCGGGGAACTCCCCGGGGCTTCAAAGGAGCTCCTTTGTTCTTCCGGGGGAACTCCTTTTTCCTTCCGAGGAACTTGCGCCACCCCCGATGCCAGCCCGCGGCGGACGATTTTATGCGGTACCTGCGCCTTCGATGCCGCCGCCGCCGGATTATCAGGCTTCGCCGCGCGGGAGAGCGCGCGGCGGAACTCCCGCCGCGCCCGCGCTCGCGCCCGCGCCCGCACCCGCCCGATTACAGCGGCAGCCCCTGCGCGGCGTAGTTGAAGTCGATCGTGCTGTAGTCGTCGCCGCTGATGATCCCGTCGAAGTTGAAATCACCGTTGGCGTAGCCGAACGCGCTGGTGCCGACGTAGAAATCGATCGAGCTGTAATCGTCGCCGCTGATGATGCCGTCCAGGTTCGCGTCTCCGCCGTAGGTGAACTTCACCAGCACCGTCGTCGCGTCGACCGTCTGCCCCGAGAAGACGCCAGTCTCCGAGCCGGTCAACCCGAGCACCTCCCTCGCCCCGGCGACACCCAGCGTGTACAGCCCGTCCGATGCATTCGCCTGCGCGCTGTAGATCCCGGTGGGCGTCGTCGCGCGTCCGGCGATGAGCTTTGAGACGATGTCGTTGATCGGCGACGCGCCGTTGTAGTCGATGATCAGGTCGTTATCGTTGAGGTTGAGCTTCGACGTGGCGCTGATCGTCAGGCTCGACGTCCGCAAGGCGCGGCCGCCGTTCGCGCCGACGCTCAGCGTCGCGCCGTCGGCGAGCGTTAACGCCGCGACGGTCGCGCTGCCGCCGATGCTGACCGATTTGCCGGCACCGATCGAGACGGCGTCCGCCGGCCCCGGCGCGCCGGCCGGGGACCAGTTGCTCGCGTTCGACCAGTTCCCGCCGCTGCCCGCGCCGCCGGGGCCGACGAACGTTTTCGTCGCCCAGACGCCATCGTTGAGCAGGACCGAAACGTTGTTGGAGCCGCTGTTCGCCGCCGCCACCTCCGGCCGGGCGTCGGCGTTGAAAACCGCGACCGCAAGAGCCATCGGCGAAGAGCCGCAAGCGAAAGTTCGAGCGGCTTGCAGGGTGCCGTTCCCGTTGCCCAGCAGGACGCTGACGGTTCCCGCGCTCTGATCGGTAACGATGGCGTCGCGCCTGCCGTCGGCATTGAAATCCGCCGTCCCCACCGCTGTATGCGGACCGCCGCTGACGGGATGAGAAATCGTGGTGTCGAATGTGCCATCGCCGCGGCCCGCGAGCATATTGACGCTCTGTCCGGCAACGACCAGATCAGCTTTGCCATCACCGGTGAAGTCGCCCACCGCAACCGCCCGCGGAGACAGACCCGCCGCGAAATCACGGGGGCTGTGCCAGTCATAGCTGAGCGTGCCGTCGCCGTTGCCGAGCAGCACGCTGACGGTGCCGGCCTGATCGTTGGCTGTGACCACATCGACCCTGCCGTCGGCGTTAACGTCTCCGACCGCCAGCCCGACGGGATTCGTCCCGTTAAGCTCGTTGATGCGGTCAACCGGAAGCGTAAACCCGCCCTGACCATCGGAAAGCAGCACCGCCACGACCGTATGTTCCCAGTTCATCAAGTCGGTGAACGAGTACACGAGATCGGACCTGCCGTCGGCGTTGAAATCCGCCGCCGCCATGGCCAGTGGCTCCTCCCAGATCACGGTATCAATGGGCGGTTGGAAAGTGCCATCGCCCCTGCCCCGCAGCATGCTGACATGGGCGAATTCCAGGTCGAAGCTGAGCGTCGCCAGGTCCAACTTCCCATCGTTGTCGAAGTCGCCCACCGCCAGCGAGAGGGGCGTGGCCCGTGTTGCGAACTGGCTAACGGCGCCGAAGCCGCCGGCGCCGTTGCCCATGCGCACGCTGACGTTGCCGCCGGCGGCGTTGGCGGTGGCGAGGTCGAGCTTCCCGTCACCGTTGAAGTCGGCGGTGACGACCGACCGCGGGTTCGTGCCGACGGCGTAGTTCACCGCGGGCGTGAAGCTCAGCAGCCGTCGTCCTTCGAGCATCTCACAGCACGCGCGGCCGATTGACTGCCGCTGGCGAGATTGGTGGCGACGACGGAACAACGCCGGGACGGCAAGGGCGAGCAGGGCGAGGCCTGACGGCTCGGGGACGATGCTGCTGGCGAGCACGAGCGCAGGAAGACTGGTTCGCATGATTTGTCTCCGCGAAAGCGAATTAAACTTGGGGAAATGAGCTCAGCCCGATGGTGCGCCGCTAAGGAGGCGACGCCCGCGCAGGCGGCGAGGCGGGTGCGGTGGCGGGAAGAGTTGTCAACGGCGCCGACGGCAGGGAGGAAGGAGCCTGCGAATGATTAACGCCCAACAGTGCCTCGGCCTCGCGGAGGAGAATCTCGCAGTGCAGCCAGTCCATCGACCAGCTCTTCAGCGCGTCATGGGGTTTCATCGCGATGACGGCGCGCGCCGCCTCCAGCGCGGCCCGCGCCTGATCCACGTGGCCCAGCCGGTGATGAGCCATCGCAAGGGTGGCGAAGGCGGTGCCGTCAAACGCAGCGCCGGTATTCGCACGAGCCCACCGCTGTAGCCACTCAATCGCTTGCTCGTGGCGGCCAGCGCGATATTCGGTCAACCCCTTGGAGAGGTTGAAGTAGCGGCGGTAAACATGCCGTTCGGTGTCGGTGACAGCACGAATGGCGAGACGTTCGACGCGACTGAAGTCGGTCACGGAATCCGGAGCGAGGCAGCAGGACTTGGCGATTCGATCAGCGGCTTCAGGACTTTCCGCCGCGTCAGACGTGAAGCGGTTCAGCAACTCGCGACATGCCCAGCGATAATTCTCGACGTCCCCGATCCACATGAACATGACGGCGGCATCGTTCCAGCGGTGGTAGCCGTGGCCGCTGGGGTATAGCTCAAGTCGACTGCGAATCATCTCGACCGCTTCGCGCCGCTGGCCTTTGTCCACCAGAATCTTGAACAGGCGGGAACAGCTGATGGCGTAAAGGTGCGGGTTGCCATCCACGCCGGAATACTTCGTCGCCTGTAGCTCGTGCATCGCCATCGAACGGCGAAAGGCATTCTCGGCTTCCTCTACCCGCCCGTCCTGCAATGCCAACTCGCCCAAAGTGAGATAAACCATCACCAAGTCCACCGGATCCTCGCCCCGCGGTGCCTCAATCAGCAGTCTCTCGTACAGTTTGAGCGACACGCGCAGGGCAGCTTCGGCCTCGGCCGGTTGGTGAGCGGCAACGAGCTTTGTTGCAAGCACAAAATTTGCCCAAGCCAATTGGGCCCGGTATTCGGCGAAATTCGGGGATTCATTTGCAAGAGCTTCGAGCATCGCGATCGCCTGCCGCGCCAGCTTCTGGGCGCGTTCGTCCTCGGCGGCGCCGAGATTCATGGCGAGCGACCAATACCCGACAGCCGTCTCGAAACGCACCGTGGGTTCGGAACTGCCCTCCTCCAGAAGGCTCTCGTAGAACTGCATCGTTTGCTCGGTGAATTTTTTGCGGAGAGCAGGCGAGAGCTGGGCCCAGTCGCCGCTGCCGCGCGCGACGAGGCTTATTCGGCGGATGGCCACACGCGCTCGTTCGAAATTTCGATCCGAGCGCTTCCGCTGCGCCTCGGCCTCCTCTCGGGCGCGGCGTTCACTTTCGGCGCGTGCGGCCTCCGCACGCCGCGCCTGTTGCGCGCGGATCAGGCCATAGCTCGTGCCGATGATTCCGCCCAGAAGTGTCAGCAACACGATCGCGGCGGCGACCGCCGGCCCCTTGTTTCGCCGCACGAACTTTTTGACCCGGTAAGTGGTCGATGGCGGGCACGCCGCCACCGGCTCGTCACTCATGTAGCGCTCGATGTCGCGTGCCAGGCCGTTGGCGGTCTCGTAGCGCCGGGCGCGGTCCTTCTCCAGCGCCTTCATCACGATCCAGTCGAGCTCACCCCGGACGATGCCGCTGAGTGACTTCGGTTCCAGTCCACGCTGTGCCGCGATGCTCGGCAGTTCCGCCGTTGCCGTCAGCCGCGTGCTCGGACGTGGCGGCTCCTCCTCGCGGATGACCCGCAGGACTTCCAGCAGCGCCGCCTCCTTTACACGCTTGGCCTCCAGCGGCGTCGTGCCGGTCAGCAGCTCGTACAGCAGCACGCCCAGCGAGTAGATGTCGCTGCGCGTGTCGATGTCGAGCTGGTTCAGCTCCGCCTGCTCCGGGGACATGTACTGCGGCGTGCCGATCACGTCGCCGAAGCCGGTGAACATCGTCCGCTCGGTGAGCTGCTGGCCTGTCGCTTTGGCGACGCCGAAGTCGATGACCTTCGGAACCGGCTTGCCGTCGTACTGCGCCACCAGAACATTGGTTGGCTTGATGTCGCGGTGGATAATTCCCTTCTGATGCGCGTGCTGAACGGCATGGCAGACCTGCATGAACAGCTCCAGGCGCTGCCGCGGTTCCAGGCGGTGCTCATCGCAATACTTGGTAATCGGAATCCCCTTCACCAGCTCCATCACGAAATACGGCCGCCCGCTGTCGGTCGTCCCGGCATCGAACACTTTGGCGATGTTCGGATGATCCATCAGCGCCAGCGCCTGCCGCTCCGCCTCGAAGCGCGCGATCACCTGCCGAGTATCCATCCCGGCCTTGATGATCTTGAGCGCGACTTTGCGGTGGACCGGCGTCGTCTGCTCTGCCATGAAGACGGTGCCGTAGCCACCCTCGCCGATGGGCTCTAAGAGCTTATAGTGGCCGATGACCGTCCCGGGCGCGGTGAACATCAGTGGGGGGTCGAGGTCGACACCCGGCGCGGCAGATTTGAGGAAGTCACCGGCCGAATCGTGCGCGCTCAGCAGCGACTCGACCGCCGCCCGCAGTTGGGTGTCCGGCCCACACGCCTCGGCGAGGAATTGTGGGCGCTCCGCTGCCGGACGCGATCGCGCCGCCTCGAACAGCTCTTGCACCTTCGCCAGGTCGGTTTTTGTCGGATCGGTAGTCATGACGGCTGTCATCCCCTTTCCGTGCGAGGTGCGGCTGCGCGGAGCCTCAACTTTTTTTCAAAAATCGATTAGTGCCCGCCCAGCTCACGGAACAGCCACGCGCGGGCGAACGCCCAGTAGCGGTCCGCCGTCGCCGGCGATAGGCCCAGGACCGCGGCGGCTTCTTCCAGCGTCAGCCCTGCGAAGAAACGGAGCTTCACTAGCTCGGCCTTGGTCGTGTCGATCGCGGCCAGGCGCGTCAGCGCCTCATCAAGCGCCAGCACGTCGACGCCGCTCGTGATGCCGACGTCGGGAGCGGCGAGCTGCAAGTCGTCCAACTCCACCCGCTCGTGCAGCCCGCCGTGTTTCACGCGCTGCTTGCGACGCGCCGACTCGATGAGGATTCGCCGCATGGCTTCGGCGGCGGCGGCAAAGAAATGCCCGCGCCCGTTCCATTGCTGCGGGTTCTCGACGTCGACCAGCCGCAGGTACGCATCATGCACCAGCGCCGTCGCCTGCAGCGTCTGCCCCGGCTTTTCGTGCGCGAGCCGCTGCGCCGCGAGCTTGCGCAGCTCATCGTAAACCAGCGGCAAGAGCGTCTGCGCCGAAACGGCATCGCCTTTCTGGATGGCCGACAGGATTCGCGTGACTTCGTGCATAAGCCATGGACGTGAAACCGTGAGCTTACCAAGAGCGAACGAGGAAGAAACTTTCTCGTTTACGCGTTGCCGGCCTCCCGCCCCGCGACACCATCCGCTCCAAGCCGGCGGTGCCGACCGTGGCGCCTGCGGTCGTCGTCGAGAAGGTCGGCGGGGCGCAGGTGGTGCTGAAGGTGCTCAACCCGGAGACCGACTCCGTCGCCAAGCCGGATGGCGTCAAGATCATCCGGATCTACGAGAAGGTCGTCGCCCACAACGAGCCGGCGCCGGGCGGCGTGGACCAGATGAGCCTCGTCGATGTCGTCACCAGCGGGCGGGTCGTGCGGCCGTACCCCACCAGTGACCTGTGCAAGACCGCGTTCCTGGCGACGCAGTATGTCAACTCCGCCGGCG